>DATGIA010000134.1:0-2516 GCA_035307465.1 Steroidobacteraceae bacterium | reverse complement strand
CATATCAGTTCCCCGAAGCGCTTTGCGAGGGAGCGCTGCCCGACGGATTACCCTCCTGCGGCCGCGGGCTCGGCGTCTGCTCGCCCTGCGGCGTACCCTGCGGAGCGCCCTGAGACGGCGCGTCCGCCGGCGCTGCGTTCGGCTGCGGAGCCGCTTCCCCCGGTGCCTCCGGAGTCCCCGAGTCGCTCGCGGCAGGGCGCCTGATCCCAAGACGCTGACGCAATTCCGCAATCCAACCGCTCACGGGCTTCTCTTCGCCGGTGAGCTGCTTGTACTGCTCGAACGCTTTCAGCGCCCGGTTCGGGTCCTCGAGATAGAGGTCCTCGAGTACGCGAAGGTTCCGCCACGCCGGCGCGTAGCGGGGGTCTGCGGCAATAGCCTGCTCGTAGGAGGCCGCTGCCTTGGCAAATTCCCCGCGCATTCTCTGCGTAGCGCCGAGCTCCGTCCATGCCACTGCGTTGCCGCCTTCACGGGAGACCGCGCTCTTCAGCGTGTCCTCCGCCTGCTCGAGCTGCCCGGTCTTGCGCTGGAGAATGGCGACATTGACGAGTGGCGCGGCGAACTGCGGATACTGGAGCGCCATCTGCTTGAACCCGAGCTCGGCCTGGTCGTCGTTTCCGGCCCGCATGTAACTGACGGCACGATCGAAGTCGGCACGCGCCGCCGGCGGAACCTCGGGCCGGACGGCCGGTGTGCCCAGGCTGTCAGCCGGCGTCAGGCTCTCAGTCGGACCCATTCCCGGCTTGCCGGCGTCCGCCGGCGAAGTAGCAGTCGCAGTAGCCCTGGGCGCCGAAGGCGAGGCCGCCTGCGTCGGAGGCGCCGGCGGCGGCTCCCTGCGAGCAGGCGTGGAGCTGCAACCTCCAAGCCAGCCGAGCGCCGCCACGAGCCATGCGGCGAGCACGCCCGAGGCGAGGTACCGCTCACTCGATGCTGGCAACCACATCCTGTGTCAGCTCCGTCTTGCCATAGCGGGCCGGCTTGAGCTCGGCGAGCGCCTGGTAGCTCTTGCGCACCCACTCATCGTAGATGCCGTCCTTCGCGCGAGCCGCGTTCAGCTCGTGCACCTTGATTGCCTGCTCCTCGAACGGGAATACCTGCTCCTCGAGGAGCGAGTTGTATTCCTCGAGCGCGTCGCCCTTCAGGTTCTTCGGCCGCTCCGACGCCATGATGTCCTTCGCAAGGGTACGGTACAGCTCGCCCGTCTCATAGGTCGCAGCGGTGGTCACTTCCGCCACCTGATAGTCCGCGGCGCGCTTGTAGCCGTCGATCGCCGTCTCGAGCGCGTTGCGCTTGATGATCAGGCTCTTCTTCAGCGGAGCCGTGAGCCGCACCGCGCGGAAGGCATCGCGCGCCGGTTGCGCGAGAGCGAGCTGAGCCTTCGCGGCCAGGTAATGGGTGCGATCGGTGCGTTGCGCGCCCGCCTGCTCATCGGCACGGATGATCTCGGCGTACCAGCGATTGCGCCGCGCAAGGTCACCGCTCTTCTCGGCGTAGTCGGCGAGCCGCTGCCGTGCTTCCTCGGCATCGCCAATCGGTGTTGGATTGCTGGCGACGAACTTCTCGAGCATGCCGACGGCCTTGGTTGTGTTGCCTGCCTTGGCATACAGGTCGGCGGACTGCATGAGCGCCTCGCGCTGCACGGCGTGGTCTTCCCCGGGACTGGCTGCGATGCGCTCGTACTCCGCAGCCGCCTGATCCGCGTGGTTGGCGGCCGCGTACGCCACCGCCAGCTTGCGCGTCACTTCGGGCTGCAGCTTGTCCTGCGGGAACTCGCGGCGAAAGCCCTCCAGCACACCGATGGCCCGATCCCACTGCTTGAGGTTGAGCAGCTCGGTGGCGGCATCGTACTGTGCATTGGCGCGGATCTTCGATTGTGGCGCAACCTGAGCGACGCGCAGGTAGTCCTCGACCGCGCCCGCGTCATTGCCGGCCTTCTGCTTCGCTTCACCCTGCTTGTAAACGCTGGCTGCCAGGCGCTCGGTGAGATCGGCGCGCATCTTGTCGTCGTTGCCCGCGAGATCCCGCGCGTGAATGTATGCCGGCTCCGCCTTGTCATACTCGCCCTGATCGAAGTGCGACTGGGCGATGATGGTCCAGGCGATCCGCTGCTTGGCGGCATCGACCGGCGGCTGGCGGGCGAGGATCGACTCCGAGACGCTCATCGCGCGCGCGCGGTCGCCGGTGGCGAAGATCTCCTCGGCGGCGCGTGTCAGGACTCCGGCGCTGTCGGGATGCTCGGGGAAGGTCTGCGCAAAGCGCACTCCCGCATCGGTTGCGCGGTGATGCCAGGCATCCTTCTCGGCCCCGCTGAGGCCCTCCTCACCCTTCTGGTAGGAGGCCAGTCCCGCGTAGGCGGCCGTGGCCGACTTGTCGTTCTTCGGATAATCGTAGGCCGTGCGCTCGTACTCGGCAGCGGCATCGGCGTACTGGTGACTCTCGAACAACACCTCGGCGAGCAGATAGTTGGTCTGCGCGGAGTCGGCGTCACCGGGGAAGGACTTGAGGTATTCGCGATA
>DATGIA010000133.1:0-18290 GCA_035307465.1 Steroidobacteraceae bacterium | reverse complement strand
TGCTGCACGATGCTGACCCGATATCCATCCCGGGTCAGCACGTCATAAACCCCCCTCCAGCTCGATCCGTCGATGAGCACGCCGTGGACCAGGACGATCGCCACGGGCGCCGTGGGCGACGGAGCCGAGCGCGCATTCGTGCTCGCCGCGATCATGAGAGCCGTTATCGCCCCGAGAAACCTTCGCGTCTTTTTCATGCCAGACTCCAAGTTCAACGCCGAGTGCCGTCCAAGGGCCCGCTATCGCTGATTGGCCGCCGGGTACGCCTCGGCCAGGACGATGGATCCCGTCTCCAGCAGCGACTTCAAGTTGGAGATGATCTTCGGCCAGCCGCCGGACACCGCTGCGATGAACTTCGAGGGATCGCGCTCGATGCTGTGGGTGATCGAGAGCTTGACGGCGGTGCCGCTGGGCTCGAGCTCCAGCGTGCAGTGCGATTCCCCTTCGGCCTTGAGCTCCGGCTTGCTCTGGTGCTGCCAGCGGATCACCAGGCGCCGCGGCGGCTCGGCCTCGAGAATCTCGCCCGCGTCGAGAACCTGGCCATCCCGGGACAACATTCTCCAGGCGGAGCCTTGGGTCCACTCGCTTTCGCAGTGCACGCCGAACCAGTACTGCTTCATGAACTCCTCATCGGTGGTCAGTGCCGACCACAGCTTCTCCGGGGTGGTGCGGATGTAGGTCACGTAGACAAAGGTCGATCTAGCCATTGGGTTTCTCCAGTCGTCGTTTGAGATTCGCAAGCGCCCTGAGGCGCGGCTTTTCGAATTTCGCAATCCAGCGCTCGTAGATGTCCTGCAGCGGCACGGGATTGAGGAAGTGCAGCTTTTCGCGGCCGCGGCGCACCGTGGCGATCAGATTGGCCGCCTCCAGAAGATCCAGGTGCTGCGTCACGCCTTGCCGCGTCATGTCGAGGTGCTCGCACAGCTCGTTGAGGGTGCGGCCATCGTGCGCATGCAGCAGGTCGAGGAGCCTGCGCCGGCTGGGATCGGCCAGGGCCTTGAACAGCGAGTCGGTGTCGTCGTGCTCGGTCATTGATTAATAGGCAAGTAAATGCTTGCATTAATCATATGCAAGAATTTACTTGCATGTCAATGCGTGGCTCGACTCCTCGGCGATCGGTACGGGTTCTAAGCGGGGCGGGAGCTCAATAAATCCAACTGCGGGTGGTTTGCCGAAGCGGCCCCACCCGCTACGGCAGCTTGGTTTTGGCCGCGCGCCTTCTTTTCTTCCGGCGATCCAAATACTCGTCGATCGCCTGCCTGATGATGAACTGCACGGGCATCTGCAGGTCGTCCGAAAGCCGCTTCAGCGCGGCGATCTGCCGCGCGAGCAAGTAGGGCGGATAGCGCCTTGCGATCTGCTCACCCGGAGGTTTCTTGGCCATGAAAAGATCGTAGCATGTGAAGTTTCACGCAGTCATGGTGGCGCGCCGTGGCATCGCTCACCACAGGATCATCGGGGCCGATTGTGACAAGACCAAGAATGCTGATGGAGGCCGTGAGGGGATGACTATTCCACGTTGCCATAGGTCCGTACGAGCTCGGCCATCTCTTGCGTCTTCTCGTCCGCGCTGAAGGCGGCCGCGACCGATCGCCGATTGCTCTCAGGCTGGTTCTGACTCACTTTCCACTTGCCTTCGAGTGCGGTGAGCTCGATCTCGATGCCGACGATGTTTTTCATCTGCGCTTCGATATAGTCACCGGGGGCATCGCTGACCGCCCAGGGCTGCGCACGGCGGGCCTCTCGCGCAGCCGTCAGGGTCTTGATCTGATCCGCGACCCACGCTCCCTGGTCCCTTAGCTTGGCCGTACCGCGAGCCTGGACCATCGTGTAGTTCCAAGTGGGCACGACCTTTCCGGTTTCCTTCTTTGTTCTGTACAGAGAGGGGCTCACATAGGCGTCGGGGCCTCGAAACACGACGAGCACAGGCTGAGAATCGAGCTCGCGCCACTGCGGATTGGCGCGCGCAATATGGGCCTTCAGCACTTCGCGCTCATGACTCCCCGTCTCGAGCTCGAACGGCAGCAAGTTCGCAAGCAGTCCACGGGTGCCGTGCGAGATCAGCAGACCGAGAGGATGGTTGCGGACGAAGGCATGCAGAATGTCACGACGATCCTCACGAAACAAAGGTGGGCAATACATCGGATTCCCCCAGGTTGTCAGTGTTTGAGTCTAGGCGGTTGAACGTGCGCGAGCCGGACCGATGAGAAAGAGGGCAACGGCCGCGACCACGAAGGATGCACTGAAAAAAAAGTAAAGTTCCCCCGGCAACCAGCCGCGATCGAGCAGCGCGCCACTCGCGAGCGGGGCAAGTATTGCTCCCAAGCGGCCGATCCCGATCGCCCACCCCATGCCGGTCGTTCGTACCGCCGTCGGATAGAGCGGCGGCCCGACGGCATAAAGGCCCGCCATCGCTGCGTTCGCGATGATGCCGAGCAGCAACGCCGTGTAGAGCGCCATGTCCAGCCGGTGCATGACGAGTCCAAAAGCGACGATCAATAGAGCGCTGCCGATGAGTGTACCGAGCAGCAGGCGGTGCGTGTCGGCGCGCGCCGCGGCAAAAGCGAAGAGGCCGCAGCCGGCTATCCCACCGAGGTTCAACAGCACTCCGCCCGTCATGCCCTGCGCGGCGCTCAGTCCCGCTGCATTCAGAAGACGCGGCGTCCAGCTCAAGATGAAGTAAAAGCCCGCCATCGTGCAAAAGAATACGATCCACACCAGCAGAGTCGGGGGCCTCATCAAGACCCTGAGTTGCGCCCCAGCCGCATCTGGGCCGCTCCGGTGGGCGTTCACGCGGGGCAGTCCCGAGGGGGAGCTGCGAGTCAGCAGAAAGTCGAGTGACTCGGGCAGCCTGCGCCAGGCCAGCGGCCACATCAGCAGCGACAAGGCTCCGCCGATTACAAAGGCCGCGCGCCACCCGTAACGCGGGATCGCATAGGCAGCCAATGCGCCGCCCAGGGTGGCGCCGATCGAATAGCCCATTGCGTACAGGGCGAGCGCCGTCCCCCGCAATTTATCCGGCGCGTACTCCGATACGATGACGGCGACGCTCGCAATCGTGCCGCCAATGCCGATTCCGGTGAGCACCCGCAGCGCGAGCAACTCGGCGTAGCCACGCGCGAGCGCAGAAGACAGCATGCCGAGGCAGGCGAGTGCTGCTGAGAGGAGCACGATGATGCGTCGGCCCCAGCGATCTGCGCAGGGACCGAGTGTCAGTGAGCCCAGCCCCATACCGACGAGCCCGGCACTCAGCAACGCGCCCAGCTGACTATCGAGCAGATGCCAGTCCGCCTTGACGCCCGAGGCGGCGAAGGACATCGCAAGGACATCGAATCCATCGAGCATGTTGAGTCCAACGCAGAGTGCGATCACGGTCAGCTGAAAGGCCGTAACCGGGCCCTGAGCGCGTCTGCGCTGTAGGTCTTGGCTCAAGGCGTCGCTCGCCGGTCGACCTTAAAGCGCCCCACGAGGCTGTAACTGGAGCCGGGATGGATCAGGCGTGCGCTGCTGACGACCGCCCCCCCGGACCAGGTGCGACGCCTGACGTGCAGCACGGGTTCCCCTTCCGGGATCTTGAGCAGTACGCGCATCGCGCGATCCGGCATCAGCGACTGGATAATGTGCTCCACCTCATCGAGTGATCCGAGTTTCATCAGGAATTCATAAGGTGTAGCCCGTGTGAAGTCCTGCTCGAGATACCGAGGCGCAAAGGCAGGCCGAACAAAGCGGTTTTCAATCTGAATGGGCCGATCGTCCTCATAATGGACAATGACCGAATGGAACACCGCGGAGCCCGGTGCAAGTTCGAGTTCGGTCGCGGTCTCAAGATCGCAAGTCTCGGCCGAGAGGCGCTGCACCTTGGCTGAATGCCGATGACCGCGCTCGGCAATCTCGTCGTGAATGTTTCGGATCTCGAGCAGTGTCGACTGCGGCCTGCGTTGTGCGACTCGAGTGCCCGCGCCGGGTCGCCGCGTCACGACGCCGGCCGCCGCAAGATCATGCAGCGCGCCGTGGACGGTCATTCGCGCGGTGCCGAAGGCGTTCGCCAGCTGCGTCTCGGACGGTACGCGATATCCTTCGGGCCATGCGCCGCTGTCGATCTGGGCGAGCACGAACCGCTTGATTCGCTCATTGAGCGGCCGCTTGTCGTCGGGTCCCCCGGGCAGTTCGAAAGAGCGCTTGCGGCGCGCGGTTCTTTGGACAGATTTCAGCATGCTTGACAGTCGTTGCCCTAGTGCAAATACTATTACTCTAGGCTAATAGGATTGCAAGGGGCGGGAGGCTCGTCCACGCACTGGATCGAGCGGCAGGCTTGATGCGGGGAGGGCAACGGGTATGAACATCGCTGCTTCGACGGTCACCGACTTTCAAAACGAGGGGGTCGTGGTGTTGCGGGATGTATTCCGAGACTGGGTAGAACCGCTGTCTCGAGGAGTGGCGGAGGTCATGGCGCATCCCAGCCCCCTGGAGCGGTCCTACCAGCCCCAGGATGGCTCGGCGGCGTTCTTCCAGGACCTCTGCAACTGGCAGCGCATCTCCGCATTTCGCGCATTTGTCTATGAATCGCCGGCGGCCGAGCTCGCTGCCCACTTGATGGGATCGCCCACCTCACGGTTCTTCCACGACCACATACTGGTCAAGCGGCCCGGCAACAGTACCGTTACACCGTGGCATCAAGATCAGCCCTACTACTGCGTGGAGGGTGATCGCACCGTGAGCTTCTGGACGCCTCTGGACCCTGTATCGCGCAGCGTCAGTCTGGAGTGTGTCGCCGGGTCGCATCGTTGGAATACGGCGGGCTACCGGCCGAAGCGCTTCGACGGCAGCCCACTCTATGCAAACGAGCAATTCGAGGACGTACCGGATATTGATGCCCAGCGGGATCAACTCATCATCCGTGGCTGGGACCTGGCACCGGGGGACGCGATCGCGTTCGACTTTCGCACCATTCACGGTGCGCCCGCCAATGCGTCGCCCGTCACTCGCCGTGTCTTTTCATCTCGCTGGGTTGGTTCCGGCGCGCGCTTCGTGCGGCGCGGGGCATCGGGATCGCCGCCATTTCCTCATCTCACGCTTGAGGACGGCGCGCCCTTTGACGCCCCTGAGTTTCCGTTGGTCTACGGTCGATCTGGCTAAACACGGAGGGCTGCGGCGTCCATCAGAATCGTCCCACTGATGCGCACCAATCTACGGTGTCGACGTCTGGCCCGCCATCCGCCAGGGTGACCGGTCTTGCCAGCCCTTCAACGCCTCGGTCGCCCAAGCCGTTGTCTTCGTTGTGTGACATAGGTTGCAGGCGTTCGGGATCTTCAAAGCATCGCTTTCAGCCGGCGTGATGAACTTGAACGTGTGGGCGCGCACATTGACGTCCGCGATGGTCTGTTCGATTTGGGGCATGTGACAGGCGATGCACTCGCTCCCCCCGCTTCCCGGCGCGTGATGGGTGTGCGCTTCGAGGCTCGGCGCATGCGGCCCGTTTTGTGTGTTGGGCCCGTGGCAAGTGGAGCAAATCTCCTTCACCGGCTTGATCAACATCGCATTGTTGTTCGTGCCATGCGCGTCGTGGCAGCTGAAGCAAGTGACGCCGCGCGTGTACATCAAGCTCTGCACGAAATCGTTACCCTGCATCCGGTTCTTGTGCGCGGTGCCATCGGGAAAGTGGGTGAACGAAAGCTCTCCCGGTCTGTGATCCTCGAGCTTCCAGAAATCGACAAGCTGCTTGCCCATGTGAAAGCCGACCGGCCAGTCATAGTATTTGCCCTTGATGGGGTTGGTGAGCGGCTGGCCTTGCGAGTGGCATTGAATGCAGGTGTCGGAGGCTTGCACATAGTTGAGCTTCGCCGGATTGATGATGTTCGCCTTGCCGGGATGCTCCACATGATCGCGGCCGGGACCATGACAGCGCTCGCAGCCGACGTTCCACTCCGTGACCTTCTTGGTGTCGATGTCGTAATTCACCGAATGACATCCATCGCAAAGCGGCCCCGTGGGGCGCTGCATGTTGTCAGGGGGATAAAGGGGCGCCCACCACTCGCTGCCGTTCTTCACGAAGTACGGGCGCCAGAGCTTATGAGTCACATCCCACTGGGCGGGGAATACGAAGTAGTCATCGCCCACTTGCTTGAAATAGCGCTGCTTCCATTTACTGCCATAGACAAGCGCGATCTCGTCCTTGGTGAAGGTCAGCAGCGGATCAGGCTTGGACAGATCGGGAATGATAGCCTCGGGATGAGCGCGCGGATCTAGAACCACATTCGCCATGCGGGTCTTCTGCCATCGATCGTAGATCTCGGGATGGCAGTCCTTGCACGCGCTCGAGCCCACGTACTGTCCGGCGCCGTCCGGCGGTAACTGCGTGGCCGCCACCTCTCGGGAGAGCGGCGCGACACGAGGCAGATGGCGCAGATATCCCGTTAACTGCCAGAGCTTTCGATCGGGCAACGTCCACGCCGGCATGCCAGTGTGGCGAATCCCGTTCTTGAGGTGATAGAACAACTCCCCATCGCTCATGCGCTGGACGGCGGCGCCGCGCAGATCGGGTGGGCGCGGATATTGGCCGCTCCCGATCTCCGTCCTGCCGCCGCCGTCGTAGGCGTGGCAAATCTCGCACTTCTGCGTGTACACCGCCTGCCCCGCCTCGACCTCGGCACTTCCCGAGCCGACATCGAGCGGATTCTGCATCCTGCGGATATCGGCCGGTACCGTGTAATGCAGCAGCCATTGCGCAACGTTCGCCTCGAGCGCCGGCGCATCCTCGCGAGCACTCGAGCCCTCCCAAAGGATGAGGGCAGACAAGCCGGCGCCCAACACGAGGAAGATCGCGACGCATGTCGCCGTGATTCTCAATGCCTGTTTTCCCGTCATTGCAGGCCGCTCATTGCTTGTCGCCGAGTAAGTGGGTCCAGGTGGAACCTAGCTTTAGCGCTCAAGCTATTGATTTTGTGGGTTTTTTAGTCGCAGATCAGATGTGGTGCCCAGGAGAGGACTCGAACCTCCACGAATTGCTTCACTGGTACCTGAAACCAGCGCGTCTACCAGTTCCGCCACCTGGGCTTAGGTGTCTTGGGTCGGCGAGGCGCCGGAATCTACGCACCCGTCCAAGTCTTGTCAATCGAGCGCGCCGCGAGCGTGCGGTCCCCTCGACTTGTAAGCGCGCGCTCGGGGTGGGTACTGTGCGCTCATGCCCGTGAAGATGCCCGCCCCCGAGCCCGAAACGCTGGCGCGCCGTGCGCAGATCGCAGCGGCGATGCGAGCGATCGTTCCCGGGGAAGGCGTGATCGATCATGCAGACGAGCTCGCCCCTTACGAGTCCGATGCGCTCACGGCCTATGCGCAAAAGCCCTTGCTGGTGGTGCTGCCGGAAAACACCGAGCAGGTCGCGGCGGTGCTGCGCTGGTGCGGCGAGCAGGGGGTGCGCGTCGTGCCGCGCGGTGCCGGCACCTCGCTCTCGGGGGGTGCGCTGCCGCTGGCGGACGGCATCCTGCTCGGCTTGAGCCGGCTCAATCGCATCCTCGAAGTCGACTACGACAATCGTCTGGCCGTGGTGCAGCCGGGGGTCACCAATCTTGCGGTCTCGCAGGCAGTCGCCGCACGGGGCTTCTACTACGCGCCCGATCCCTCGAGCCAGGTGGCGTGCACGATCGGCGGCAACGTCGCCGAGAACTCGGGCGGCGTGCACTGCCTGAAATACGGCATGACGGCGCACAACGTGCTCGCACTGAAGATGGTTCTCATGAGCGGCGAGGTGCTCGAGCTCGGTGCTCGCGCGCTCGATGCGCCGGGCTATGACCTGCTCGGCGTCGCGATCGGCTCGGAGGGGCTCCTCGGTGTGGTCACCGAGGTGACCTTGAAGCTCCTCATCAAGCCGCCGCAGGCGCAGGCTGCATTGCTCGGATTTGAATCGGTCGGCTCGGCGGCGCGCTGTGTCGCGGAGGTGATTGCCCAGGGCATCATTCCGGCGGGCATGGAGATGATGGACAAGCCGGCGATTCATGCGGCCGAGGACTTCCTCGGGATCGGCTATCCGCGCGATGTCGAGGCACTGCTGATCGTCGAGGTCGACGGCCCCGCGGAGGAGTGCGCCCATCTCATGGAGCTCGTGACCGCCACGGCGCAGCGCAACGGCGCCTCGACGCTGCGCGTGGCGAGCGGCGAGCAGGAGCGGCTGCGTTTCTGGGCGGGACGCAAGGCGGCCTTCCCGGCGATCGGGCGCATCTCACCCGACTACTATTGCATCGATGGCACCATCCCGCGGCGCTGCCTGCCCGAGATGCTCGCGCGCATGGCGGACATGTCGCTGCGTCACGGGCTGCGCGTCGCCAATGTGTTCCATGCCGGTGATGGCAATCTGCATCCCTTGATCCTGTACGACGCCAACGTGCCGGGCGACCTCGAGCGCGCCGAGGAGTTCGCGGCCGAGATCCTGCGCACCTGCGTTGCGATGGGCGGTGTTCTCTCCGGCGAGCACGGCATCGGCGTCGAGAAGCGCGATCTCATGCCGGAGATGTTCGGCGAGCTCGATCTCGCGCACCAGGAGCGCATCAAGTGCGCCTTTGATCCCGACATGCTGCTCAATCCGGGCAAGGTCTTTCCGACCTTGCATCGCTGCGCGGAGCTCGGGCGTATGCACGTGCATCACGGGCAGCTCAAGTTTCCCGAGCTGCCGCGCTTGTGAGCGAAGCGCCGAGCGTCGTGAGCGAGCGCTCGCCGCGCCACGCCCCGGCGAGCGATGCGGAGGTGCGCGATCTCATCAGTGCGGCCGTGGCCGCACGACGGCGCCTCGAGATCGAGGGCGGCGGGTCGAAACGCGCGCTGCGCTCGCCGGTCACGGCCGATGTGGTGCTCGAGCTGCGCGCGCTCAGCGGCGTGCTCGACTACGACCCGGAGGAGCTCGTGATCCGCGCGTGCGCGGGTACACCGCTCCGAGAGATCGAGACGCTGCTCGAAGAGCGCCAGCAGATGCTCGCCTTCGAGCCCTTCGACCATGCGCTCTGGTTCGGCGCGGAGCCGGGGCGCGCCACGCTCGGCGGCATCATGGCGGCCAACATCTCGGGGCCGCGGCGCGTCTCGAGCGGCGCGGCGCGCGATCACCTGCTCGGCTTCACCGCGGTGTCCGGGCGCGGCGAGCTGCTGAAAGGGGGTGGGGCGGTGGTCAAGAACGTGAGCGGCTTCGACCTGCCGAAGCTCATGGCGGGAAGCTGGGGCACGCTCGCCGTGCTCACCTCGCTCACCGTGCGAGTGGTCCCCCGGCCGCCCGCGCAGACGACGCTGCGATTTTTTGGCCTGAGCGATGCGATCGCGAATCGCCTGATGACGGCGGCGCTCGCAACCCCCGCGGCCGTGTCGGCGGCAGCACACCTGCCCGCCGTGCCTGCATCGGCGGCCGAGACGTTGCTGCGGCTCGAGGGCTTTGGGCCCTCGGTGAAGGCGCGCGTGCGCCTTCTCGAGGAGCATCTGGCCTCGTTTGGCTCGCCCGAGGCCCTGCACGATGAGTCGAGCACCCGCGCCTGGCGCCGGGTCGTCGCGCTCGAGCCCTTGCCACGACGCGGCTGCACGTGGTGGCGCTTGTCCGTGCCGCCGGCCCGCGGCGCCGAGGCGGGGGCCGCGCTTGCGGATGCGACCCGCGCCGTGCTCTACGACTGGGGCGGTGGTCTCGTGTATGCCGCGGTTCCCGAACCGGCCCCGGAGAGCGCGCCGCAGAGCGCCGCCGAGAGCGCCGCCGGGGTGCTCGATGCGCGGATTCGCTCGGTCGCACGCACGCTGGGCGGTCACGCGCGATGCGTGCAGGGCTCCGCGGCGCCGGCACCCGCACCGGCAGCGCCGCGCCCGCCCGGCTCGAGTGCGCTGCGGACGCTCAATGAGCGCGTGAAGGCCGCCTTCGATCCATTCGGTATTCTCAATCCCGGCCTCGATCTGGCCGCGGAGCTGTAACGAGCCATGCAGACTCGCTTCGATGCCGCACACCTCACCGATGCGGGGACGGCCGCCGCGGCCGGCGCGATCCGCAAATGCGTGCATTGTGGATTTTGTACCGCCACCTGTCCGACCTACGTGCTGCTGGGGGACGAGCTCGACAGCCCGCGCGGGCGCATCTACCTCATCAAGAACATGCTCGAGCGCGGCACGAAGCCGGGCCCCGAGGTCGTGAAGCATCTGGATCGGTGCCTCTCGTGCCTCTCGTGTGAGACGCATTGCCCCTCGGGCGTGAGTTACCGGCGCATCATCGACGAGGGGCGCACGTACGTCGAGGCGCATCACCGCCGCGCGCTCACCGACCGGCTGCTGCGCTCGGTGCTCGCGCGGGTGCTGCCCTTCCGTGACCGGATGCGCGCTGCATTGGCGCTTGCGGCCCTGGCGCAACCTTTCGAGTCGTTCGCCGAACGTCGCGCGGCGCTCCGCCCGCTCGCCGCTCTCTTGCATCTGCGGCGCGTCGCGCGGGCGAGCCGGGCGCGGCATGATGCGATCTCGGCGCAGTCTCCTTGCACGGCGACCGGGTCGCGATCGCAGATCGCATCGGGTGGCTCACGGCGCATCGGCATCGCCGGGGGCTGCGTCGGCCCGGTGCTCGATCCGGGCATCGAGGCGGCCACCGTGCGATTGCTCGAGCGCGCGGGGTGCGAGGTGGTGCGGGTGGCGGGGGAGGGCTGCTGCGGAGCGCTTTCCCATCATCTTGGCCGGGAGCAGGAGGCCAGGCGCTTCGCGCGCCTGCAGGTGCACGCCTGGCAGCGCGAGATCGATCGGGCCCCCCTGCATGCGATCGTCGTGACGACCTCGGGATGTGCCCCGGTGATTCGGGATTATGGGCATCTGCTCGGCGAGGATGCCCGCTATCGCGAATCCGCGGCGCGGGTCGCGGCGCTCGCCAAGGACCTGAGCGAGGTGCTCTTGAGCCTCGGCCTGCGCGCCGTCACCTCCGGCTCACGCCGGATGGTGGTGGCTTATCACCCCGCCTGCTCGCTGCAACACGGCTGCGGCGTCACGAGCGAGCCGGCGAAGCTGCTCGCGCAGGCGGGCTTCGAGGTGAGAATGCCCTCCGAAGCGCATCTGTGCTGCGGCTCGGCCGGTACCTACAACATTCTGCAGCCCGACATCGCCGGTCAGCTGGGTGCGCGCAAGGCAGCGGCGCTCGCCGCGCTCGAGCCGGATGTGATTGCCACCGGCAACATCGGCTGCATGATGCAGATCCGCTCGATGAGCCGCATTCCCGTGGTGCATGTCGCACAGCTCCTCGACTGGGCGACCGGCGGTCCCAAGCCCATCGAATTGGCGCGTGGCACCCGGCCCACCGCCGAGGCCGGCTCCGCGATGGCGCGCCGATGATCTCGAAGCTCGCAGCTCTGATCCGATCGAGCGCCGCTTTATTTAAGCGCGCTGCCGGCGGATCATGCGCTCCATCGTTCTTGCGGTGACGTTTGAAGGACGGGGAGCGTGCATGATCCGGACCGGCCAGCAATACCTCGACTCGATTCGCGACGGGCGTGAGGTCTACATCGATGGAGAGCGCGTCCCCGACGTGACTCGTCACCCGAGCTTCAAGCCCCTGATCGACATCCGTGCGCGGATCTACGACATGCAGCATGAGGAAGCCACGCGCCCCATCCTCGGCTACCCGGAGGAGGGCGCCTGGCATGCGATCGCGAACAAGCTGCCGCGCACCGAGCGCGACTGGTGGGACAAACGCCGTGCGACCGACACGATCCTGGAGGCTGTGGGCGGGATCGTGACCCGCGTCGGTGATGAGACGGTCGGGGAGATGTGGTCGCTGTACGACGGGCAGGACGTGCTCGATGAGGTCGATCCGCGCTTTTCGGCCAATATCCGCCGCCATATCCGCGAGGTGATCGAGCACGATCCCTTTCACGTATCGGCCAACACCGATCCGAAGGGCGATCGCTCCAAGCCGCCGCAGGAGCAGGACCCGGACATGCTTTTGCACGTGGTGAAGGAGACCGATGCCGGCCTCATCGTGCGGGGAGCGAAGTACGAGACCGCCGCAGCCTATGCGAATCAGGCGTTCACCAAGCCGACGATCGCCCACTGGGGAAGCGCGGCGCTCTCGGAGTATGCCGTCGGCTTCATCTGCAGTCTCGGCGCACCGCGTCTCAAATTCATCTGTCGCACCGGCCTCGCCGGGCGTGCGCCGCACGCCGATTACCCGCTCGCGAATCGCTTCGATGAAGTCGATGCGCTGGTCATCTTCGACGATGTCTTCGTGCCGTGGGAGAACGTGCTCTTCTATCGACATACGCGCGCGGCGAGCTTCATTCGCGCGACCTTGCATCGCTACTCGGCTTTCGCATTCGTGCAGCGTATTCTCAAGTTCGCGGACATGATGATCGGGGCCGCGCTCTTCAATGTCCGTCAGACCGGGCTCGAGAAGCAGCAGGCGGTGCAGGAGAAGCTCGCCGCCCTGGCCGTGTACCGCGAGGGGATCAACGCGCACCTGACCGCCGCCATCTCACTCGCCGAGCGCAGTCCGGCGGGCCTGATGATGCCCAATCAATCGTTGCTGTTCGCCGGACGTGTGCTCGCTTGCTCGCAGTTGCACGAGATGATGCACATCACGCGCGAGCTGTGCGGCGGGCAGATCTGCGTCACGCCCGACCGCGCGGCCTTCGAGGCCGCGGAGACCAAGCCCTGGCTCGACAAGTTCTACACGGTGAACGAGCAATGGCAGGCGGAGGATCGGCGCAGGCTCCTCGCCTTCGCGCGCGATCTGCTCAACTCCGATTATGCGGGTCACCGGCTCACCTTCCAGCTGTTCGCCCAGTCACCGCCTTTTGCGCATCTCGCCGCGGTGTATCGCAGCTTCGACTGGGAGGGTCCCCTCGATTTCGTGCGCAAGTCCGCGCAGCTCTCCGAGCGCGTGAGACCGGAGGCGGGCCGCGCATCGGGCGACCCTGCGGTGCGGGAGTGGTTCGCGGCGCATCCACCCGTCACGCCGACGGGTGGATGAGCCTGCGGTGCGCAGCAATTGAGGCGGCACGGCCGCGAATCGTCCGGAGTGGGTCATGCACACGCGACTGCGTAAGTTCAACACCCGCGATACCTATCCCGAGCAGCGGCTCGACAACGATCTGTGTCAGGTCGTCATCGCCCGCGGGAGCCTCGTGTTCGTGCGCGGACAGGTCGGTCAGGATCTCGACAGCGCGCAAAGCGTCGGTCTCGGCGATGCGGGCGCCCAGGCGGAGCAGGCCATGGCGAATGTCGAGCGGCTGCTCCAGGAAGCGGGCGCTCGACTCGAGCACATCTGCAAGATCACGATCTATCTCACCGATCCGCGCTTTCGCGAGCCCGTCTATCGCACGATCGGCCGCTGGTTGAAGGGGGTCTTCCCCGTCTCGACCGGGATCGTCGTCGCCGGGCTGGCGCGACCCGAGTGGCTGGTCGAGGTGGATGTGATCGCGGTCATTCCGGACAGCGGTGCGTCGCCCGCATGACGCTCTCGCTCGTGGCGCGGGTGCGCGATCCGCAGCTCTTCGGCCTCATCATCGCCTCCTCATCGCCCGCCGTGGCGGCGCGCTGCGCGCATGCGCGCGCGGGCGTCGGCGCCGTCGCCAGCCAGAACATCACCGATCCGGCGCTCGGACCCGCGGTCCTCGACGCTCTCGCCGCCGGCGGGCTCGAGGCGGGTCGAGCCCTCGAGAGGGCGCTCTCGAAAAGCCGCTTCGCGGCCTACCGTCAGCTTCTCGCGATCGGCGCGTACGGTCCGCCCGCCGTGCACAGCGGCGCGAACACGCTCGGGCGTCACGCCGCGGTCACGGGCGCGGATGCCGCGGCCGCCGGCAACCTGCTCGCCGCCGAGCGCGTGCCGCAGGCGATGCTCGGTCAGTTCGAGGCCGCCGCCCCGCCCACGCCCGCGCCCACGGCCACCACCGTGACCGCGACTGTGACCGCGACTGTGACCGCGACCGCCGTCGCGGTCGCCTTCGGCGAGCGGTTGCTCGGCGCGCTGCGGGCGGGCCTTGAGCAGGGGGGCGAGGCGGGTCCGCTCCACTCCGCAGGTCTCCTCATCGTGCGCGAGGTCAGCTGGCCGATCGTCGACCTGCGCGTCGATTGGAGCGATGAGCCGGTCTCTGCGCTCGAAGCGCTCTGGGCCTGCTATGCGCCGCAGATCGAGGACTATGTCGTGAGGGCGCTCGATCCGACGCGCGCCCCAAGCTTCGCAGTGGCCGGCGACCGATGAGAAAAGGGGACCGGGCGATGTTCGAGCTGTCGACGATTCAGCCCATCCCGCACGATCAGCGCCACGGCACCTACGGCGATCTGTTCACCATCTGGTTCGGATCGAATCTCATGCTCCTCACCATCGCCACGGGCGGCCTGGCGACCACCGTGTTCGGCCTGTCCTTCGGCTGGGCCGTGAGCGGTCTGGCGCTCGGCAACCTGGTGGGCGCGATCTTCATGGCGCTGCACGCGGCGCAAGGGCCGACGCTCGGCGTGCCGCAGATGATCCAGACCCGCGGGCAGTTCGGCTCGATGGGTGCGCTGCTCGTCATCGGCATCGTCATCGTCATGTACGTCGGATTTTTGGCCTCGAACCTCGTGCTCGGCGGACAGGCGCTCGCGAGCCTGCGCGCGGGCACCTCCGATGTGCCCGGCATCGCGCTGGTCGGCGTGCTCTCGGTGATCGCCGCCATTTACGGTTACGATCTCATCCACGCTTACGCGCGCTGGATGACCTACATCTCCGGGGTCGTGCTCCTGCTCACCGCGCTGTGGATCGTGTGGATCCACGGCTTGCCTGCGGATTTCCTCGCGCGCGGCGGCTTCTCGCTGTCCGGCCTGTTGGGCGTGATCTCGGCGGCCGCTCTCTGGCAGATCGCCTACGCGCCTTACGTCTCGGACTACTCGCGCTACATGCCGCGCGATACCGGCGCACGGCCCGCCTTCTGGGCGAGCTACTGGGGCTGCACGCTCGGCTCGTTTCTGCCGATGGTGCTCGGTGCCGTCGTCGGGCTGGCCGAGCCGCACGGCAATTACATGGCGGGGCTCGCCGCCCTCACTCGCGGGATTGCGCCCCTGGTGCTGATCGTATTCACGGTGGGCGTGGCGGCCGCCAATGCGATGAACCTCTACTGTGGAGCGCTCTCGACGCTGACCTTCGGTCAGACGCTCTGGCCGCGCTGGTCCCCGGGACCGCGGGCGCGCACCGTGATCGCGCTCTCGCTGTTCGGGCTCTCGCTCATCGCAGCGCTCGCGAGCAAGGATCGGTTTCTCGTCAATTACGAGCATTTCATCCTGCTGCTGCTGTACGTGCTGGTGCCCTGGACCGCCATCAATCTGGTCGACTACTACCTGCTCAAGCAGGGTGAGTACGATGTGGCCTCGTTTTTCCGCCGCGATGGCGGCCTCTATGGATGGGTCAATCCGGCCGCCGTGTCGTGTTACATCGTGGGTATCCTGGTACAATTACCGTTCATCGACTCGCCCCTGTATCGGGGGCCTGTCGCCCGTGCCCTGGGTGGCGTCGATCTGTCCTGGATCGTCGGGCTGGCAGTCACCTCGCCGGCGTATTACTGGCTCGCCAAGCGCTCGAACCAGGGCACCTTGCCTGTCGCGACGCGCTGATCGAGCCGCTGGGGCAGCGGGAGGTCATCCCCGCCCCGAGCTCAAAGAAAGGATCTTCCCCACCCCATGACACGACGCACTTCCGGCTCACGCCGACCCCAGGGCGCTGCCGCCTCCAAGGACTGGCGCACCGAGGACCCGAATCGCGAGGCCGAGGCGCAGCGCTACGCCGAGCCGATCCCGAGCCGTGAGCTCCTGCTCGAGCATCTGAGCGAGGCCGCCGAGCCGTTGAGCGCCGCGCGGCTTGCCGAGCAACTCGGGCTCGACACCGCAGCTCAGCGCGAGGCGCTCGCCAAGCGGCTCGCCGCCATGGTGCGAGACGGCCAGGCCGTCGAGAAGCCCGCAGGTTTTGCCGCCGCCGCGCAAGCGGAGCGCCTCGCGGGCCGCATCCGCGGCCGCGCCAGCGGCGAGGTGCTGGTGCTGCCCGATGACGGCTCGGCGCCGCTCTCGCTGGCGCGCAGCGATGCCGCCTCGCTCATGCACAACGATCGCGTCGAGGTGCTCGCGGTCGGCCTCAATGAGCGCGGCCGGCGCGTCGCGCGCCTCGCCCGCCGCCTCGCCAACGCCCCACCGCGCATCGGCGGCCTCTACCAGGCTGGATATGAGCGGGGCCGCCTCGAGCCCGAGGATCCGGGCCACTGGTACGCCATCGAGATCCCCGGCCGGCCGGCACTCGATGCGCGCGACGGGGATGCGGTGATCGTCGAGATCACGCAGCGCCCGGCGGGCAACGCGCCTGCGCAGGGACGCATCGTCGAGATCCTGAAGGACCTCAGCCCGGCCGATCTCGCCGCGCGCTTTGCGATCCTGCGCCACGATCTGCCGGAGCACTTTGCGCCCGAGGTGCTCGCCGAGGCGAGCCGTTTCCTCCCCGAGGTGAGAGCGGCGAGCTTCCCCGATCGCGAGGATCTGCGCGAGCTGCCGCTCGTCACCATCGATGGGGCGGATGCGCGCGATTTTGACGATGCGGTGTACGCCGAGCCCACGCGCGGCGGCGGCTGGCGGCTCATCGTGGCGATCGCCGATGTGAGTCACTACGTGCGCGTCGATTCGGCGCTCGACCGCGAGGCACGCGCCCGCGCAACCTCGGTCTACTTCCCGGACCGTGTGCTGCCGATGCTGCCCGAGAACCTCTCGAACCATCTGTGCTCGCTGATGCCGCGGGTCGAGCGGCTGGCGTTCGTCTGCGACATGAGCATCGGCAAGCACGGCAAGCCGGGCAAGACGCGCTTCTACGAGGCGGTCATTCGCTCGCATGCACGTCTCACCTACGAGCAGGCCTGGCACTTTCTCGAGAATCCACGCGCCGCTAAAGCCGATCCGGCGCTGAGCGCGCCGGTGAGAGCCTCGCTCGAGACGCTCTATGGCGTATACGGCGCGCTGCGCGATGCGCGCGAGGCGCGCGGCGCGCTCGATTTTCGCGGCGGCGAGGTCAAGGCCCGCATTGGCAAGGACGGGCACATCGAGGGTTTCCATGCGCTCGCCCGCAACGACGCCCACCGGCTCATCGAGGAGTGCATGATCGCCGCGAACGTCGAGGCGGCCGCGGCCTTGCGTCTCGCGAAAGTGGGAAGCTTGTACCGCGTGCACGGGCAGCCCGAGGAGAAACGCGTCGCCCAGCTGCAAAAGATCATGAACGCGCTCAAGATCGGTGCGCAGTTCTCCGAGGCCCCGACCCCGCGCGAGTTCCGCGAGCTCGTCAGCCGGCTCGCCGGACGACCGGACAGCGCCCTGCTCGAAGGCCTGGTGATTCGAGCCCTCGCTCAGGCGCTCTACCAGCAAACCAACATCGGCCACTTCGGGCTCGCGCTCACCGAATACGCGCACTTCACCTCGCCCATCCGCCGCTACCCGGACCTGCTCGTGCATCGGGCCATCAAGGCCGCCGTGGTGCCCGGCTCCGCCTCGGGGCACAAGTACACGACGCGTGAGCTGCAGGCCCTGGGAGCAGAGAGCTCGCAGCGCGAGCGCCGCGCGGACGAGGCGGCGCGTGATGTGCTCGGGTACCTGAAGTGCCTGTACCTGAAGCCACGCATCGGCGAGGAGTTCGACGGCACCGTGACGAGTGCGCTCGAGTTCGGGCTGTTCGTGCAGTTGAATGAGATGCCGATCGACGGCCTGGTGCACATCTCGGCCATCCCCGGCGACTTCTGGGAGCTCGATCGCAGCGGTCTCGGCTTGATCGGCCGCAACACCGGCCGTCGCTGGTGCATGGGTGATGCGGTGCGCGTGCGCTTGAATCGCGTCGATCTCGCGCAGCGACAGATCGACTTCGACCTGGTCGCAACCGACGGTGCGGCAGTCGAGGCCGGCGGACGCGGCCGCTCGCGCCGCGGTCCCGCGCGTTCCAGACGGGAATCTCAGCCAGGCGCCCGCCGCTCGGGCGCGCGCAGCGGACGGGGAGGTCGTGGCCAGCGATAGGCGCACCTGGGTGTACGGGGTGCACGCCGTGCGCGCAGTGCTCGAGCGCTCCCCGGAGCGCGTGCTCGAGCTCTTCATCGCCGCGCAACGCGATGATGCGCGCATGCACGAGGTGCGCGAGGCGGCCCGCGCGCTCGGGCTTGCGGTGCAGGAGATGAGCGCCGAGCAACTGCTCAAGCGCACCGGCTCCGATTCGCACCAAGGCGTCGCCGCCTCGATCCGACCGCAAAGGCCCTGGGACGAGCATGCGCTTGCCCGCGCGCTCGACCCCGCCGCGGGCTCGCGCGGGGCGGGGGGGT
>DATGIA010000132.1:0-9928 GCA_035307465.1 Steroidobacteraceae bacterium | reverse complement strand
CGGCAGGCCGCGGGCCTGCAGCGCCGCCGGGTCGAGATCCGCCATGATGACGCGCGGCTTGCCGCCGTACGGATAGGGGACCTCCGCGCCGTGCACGACCGCAAGCGCCGGCCGGATGATGTTCTGGCCCAGATCGTTCAGCTTGGTGTCGGGGAGCGATTTGCTCGACAGGCTCAGCTGGATGATGGGCACGTCGGTGGCGCCATAGCGCAGCACCAGCGGCGGGGTGATGTTCGGCGGCATGTACTTGAGCACGACGAGCGCGCTGCTCGCAAGCTGCGAGATCGCGCGGGTGACGTCGGCACCCTCGTGCAGGTACACCTTCTCGACGCCCACGCCCTGGTAGCTCACCGCCTCGATGCGCGAAATGTCGTCCACCAGGGAGGCGAGCTGCCGCTCATGCAGCGTCAGGATGCGGTTCTGGATGTCGGTCGCGCTCATGCCGTTGTAGGTCCAGACGACGGCGACCACCGGAATGTTGATCTCGGGAAAGATGTCGACCGGCATGCGCAACGCCGCGCCCACCCCGAGCAGGGTGATCAGGATGAGACTCGCCGCCACCGTGTAGGGACGCTTGAGGGCTACTTCGACGACCGACATGCGCTTCTCTGATGCAACCCGCCCACTGTAAGACCTTGCGCCGCGCCGGACAGGGCCCGAAAGTCACGAGTCACGATGACCAAAGTCACTTTTGTGTTGGGCAGGGGCCTTGGCTGTCGGATCAGACCTACGGTCGGCGCGAGCGGACAGCGAGCTCGGTGCGCGTATTGGCATGGAGCTTGTCCATGATGCGGCTCACGTAGTTCTTGACCGTGCCCTCGGCCAGGAACAGCGCCTGGGCAATCTGCCGATTGCTCATGCCGGCGCAGATGTGCTCGAGCACTTTCTCTTCCTTCTCCGTCAGGGCATCGGTCACGGGCGCCTTGAGCTCGCCGATCGCCGCCGCGCGCGATCCCGGCGCCTCGTCCCTGGGCCCATCGCCCACGCTCTGCGGAGCCGGGCTCGTATCGGAGGCCGAGAGTCTGCGAAACTGGTCCATCACCTTACGCGCGATCTGCGGCGTGAGCCGCGACTCGCCCCGGCGCAGAGCGCGCACGGTCTCGAGCAGCTCCTCCTCCTCCGCATCCTTGAGCAGGTACGCATGCGCGCCGGCGCGCACCGCCTCGAATACGGTCTCATCGTCATCGAGCGTGGTGAGCACCAGAATCTGCGTGCGCGGCAGCGCGCGCGTGATCTCACGCGTGGCCGCCACCCCGCCCTTCACCGGCATGTGCAGATCCATGACGATGACATCGGGATGCAGGAGCTGCGCGAGCTCGACCGCCTCGGCGCCGTTGCGCGCCTGAGCGACGACCTCCATGTCGGGCTCCATGGAGAAGAGCAGCGCGGCGCCCCTGCGCACCACGGCCTGGTCCTCGGCGATGACAATGCGGATGGGCGGGGGATCGCCAGTCGTCACAAATCGTTCCTTGTCGAGGGCGCGCCGAGCGTCTCGACGTTTGAGACGCCTGGGTCGACGGTCTCATCATGCGACCGCGGCTCCCCGGTTTGGAAGTGACTTTAGTCACCTGTTAATTTGATTGGATGCACGCCCTCTCAAACTCGGGATCCGCCGACGCTGAAGCGCACTCCTCGGCTCTTCGCTTGCGCAGCCTCGACCCGCGACGCAGTCTCGCGGCGGGCGTCGCCTGGCTCATCATCGCGCTCGCCCTCACCTTCTCCGCGGCCGCGGCGCTCTGGGTCGGGCGCATCGCCCGAGCCAACGTGCTCGAGCAGCATGCGCGGCGGCTGGCGCTCGAGACCGATCAGCTGAGCCTCGATCTCGGGCAGGCGCTCTCGACCCGGCTCGATGCCGTGCGCGGGGTCGAGCGCCTCCTTGAAGCCGCTCCGTCACCGGCGGCGCCGGCGACGCCGCCGACGCCGGCGGGTCCGGCGGGGCCGCGCGAGGGATTGCTGTTCGATGAGCTCGCCGCGGCTTATCCCGAGCTCGATTGGATCGTGTGGGCGAGCCCGGCCGGCCGGGTGGTGCGCGCCCGCGCGCCCTTCAGCGCCGCCAGCGACGTGGCCGACACCGCCTGGTTCAAGGCGGCCCTCGAGGCGCCGTGGATCGGCCATCTCGCTCAAGCCCCGCTCACCGAGGCCCCCGCGGCACAACCCTCGCCGCGCGATGCCCTCGGTGATTTCGCCGCCCCCGTGCGCGATTCGAGCGGACACCTGATCGGGGTGATCGCCGCCCGGCTCTCATGGTCGCGAGCGCCGCAGCACCCGCAACGGCTCACCGACGAGAGCGAGCCCTACGGCCCGACCCAGGCGTATGTGCTCGATCAAGGCCGGATCGTGCTGCTCGGTCCGGCGTCGATGATCGGCCGGCGCTGGGATGGCATCCCGACTGGACCCGAGGTGGCCCTGGAGCAGTCCCTCGCGACCCCGCACCCCGCCGCTCCGCCCCGGTTCGAGCGCCTGAGCGACGGGCGGCACGTGCTGGTCGCCGCCGAGCCCTTGAACGCCGCCGACCCGCTGCTCGCGCAGCGCGGCTGGAGGGTGCAGCTTTCCGAGCCCGTCGGTCGCGTCTATCGGCGCGCCGACGCCCTCGCCTACCAGATTCTCTGGGCCTCGCTCGCGCTCGGCGGCATCACGGCGGTGCTCGGCGTGTTCGGGGCGCGCCAGCTCACGCGCCGCCTCGATCGCTTGACGCGCTCGGTCGCCGCGCTCGCGCCCGACGCGAGCACGCCGCTCGAGATTCCGCCGGGACGGGACGAGGTCGGCGAGCTCGGCCGCGCGTTCGACCGCATCCTCGGCGATCTGCAACGAGAGCGCGAGGAGCTCAGGAAGCTCAGCAGCGAGCTCGAGCGGCGCGTCACCGTGCGAACGGCGGAAGTCGAGCGCCTCGCCGAGGAGAGCCGCTACGCCGCGATCGTGCGCGAGCGGCTGCAGATCGCCCGCGACCTGCACGACACGCTGGCGCATTCGATGATGGCGCTGCTCAGCGAGATCCGCTTTCTGCGCAGGCTCCAGGCGCGCGACCCCGCCGCCCTCCCGCAGGAGCTGGAGCGCGCCGAGCAGGTCGCTCGCGAGGGTCTGCAAGAGGCGCGCGCGGCGATCGCGCAGATGCGCGGCCACGCCGTGCGCGAGATCGGTCTCGGACCCGCGATCGCCCGCGAGCTCGAGCGCTTTCGCGACCGCACCGGTGTGGCCGCCGAGCTCGAATCGGACCCCGAGTCGGCGCGCTTCGGCGATGAGCGCGCCGAGTTGCTGCTGCGCATGGTCCAGGAGGCGCTGCGCAACATCGAGCGGCATGCGGGCGCGACGCAGCTCAGGGTGACGCTCGAGACGGCGAGCGGACCGAGCTTGCACGTGCAGATCGCCGACAACGGCGTCGGCTTCGATGCGCACGGCGAATATCCCGGGCACTTCGGTCTCGTCGGCCTGCGCGAGCAAGCCCACCTCATCGGCGCCACCCTCGAGATCGAGAGCGCGCCTCGGCGTGGAACCCGTGTGAGCATCCGCGTACCCATCTCACCGATCGCTTTCGAGCCTTGAGCTTGCGCCGACCCCCAACTGCCCGCCGTAGGCGTATTCTCATCGCCGTGGAGAGACGGATGGGAGCAGGTTGGGTGGGATGGGGCGCACTGCTCGTGCTCGCCGGCCTGGCGGGTGCCGAGGAGCCCTGCCCGGGCTTCAACTGGGACGTGAGCGCCGAGCACGCGTTGTTCATGACGGCGCCGGCCGCCGAGGTCGCCGGGAAGGATCGCGCCAGCGCTCCCACCGTCGCGCCCGGGCGGTTGGTGCAGCTGCAGCTCGCGCCGAGCGCTGCCGTGAGCTTCGCTGCGACGCCCGGGCGCAGCGGCGCGACCGAGGACAGCTACGCGGGCCTTGCGCTGCTCGCCGTGGCGCACTCGGGGGCCTACCGGGTCTCTGTCAACCAAAACCTATGGATCGACGTTGTTGTCCAGGGGCGGCTCGTTCCGCCGCTCGACTATGAAGGCTCGCGAAGCTGCGATACCCCGCACAAGATCGTCGTGTTCCATCTGGCGGCCGGCAAGCCGCTGGTGCTGCAGTTCAGCGGCGCAGCGCAGTCGGCGGTGCGCGTCACGGTCACGCCGGCCCCGGGCGCTTGAATGAGCGCGCTCGGCGTGCGGGTCCGGGTCGATCTCGCCGAGCGCTGCTCGGTCGGCATCGGCAAGATCGAGCTGCTCGAGGGCATCGCGCGCACCGGGTCGCTGTCGGCGGCCGCACGCGCGATGCGCATGAGCTACCGGCGCGCCTGGTTGCTGCTCAAGGAGCTCAATTCGAGCTTCGATGGGCCAGTGGCCGAGCTGAGCACCGGGGGGCGGGGCGGCGGGGGCGCGGTTCTGACCCCGTTGGGCGTCGAGCTCGTGACCGGCTACCGCGGGCTCGAGTCCCAGGTCGAGACGCTCGCGCGGCATTGCTTGGCCAACGTGGCGGGACGCGTACGCCGCCGGCGTCCGCACGCATCGTGAACTGAACGACGATGCTGCGGGTCTATCAGTAGTACGCTGCAAGGATCGATCTTTCGAGTGGTGACGTTATGAAAAACAGTGGGTCAGTCAAAAAGACGATGCATCGGTGGGCGCTGACGCTCGGTGCCGGCATGGCGGCCCTGGTGCTCTCGAGTGGGGCTTTCGCGCAGCATGGCGGCGGCGGTGGACACGGCGGCGGCGGCGGGGGCGGACACGCTGCGGGCGGCGGTGGCGGCCATTACGGCGGCGGCGGCGGCTATCACGGCGGCGGCGGCTATCACGGTGGTTACGGCGGCTATCACGGCGGCTACGGCTGGCACGGCGGCTACGGGTGGCACGGCGGCTACTACGGTTGGCGCGGCGGCTGGGGCGGCTGCTGGGGTTGCTGGTGGGGACCGACGCTCGGACTCGGCCTCTACTTCTCCACGCTGCCCCTCTATTACTCCACTTACTGGTGGGACGGCGTGCCGTACTACTACGCCGACAACAATTACTACATTTATGACCCGAATGCGGGTCAGTACCAGACGGTCGCGCCGCCCGAGGGCCTCGCTTCTCAGGTGCAACCGGGCGTGCAGCAGGGCGGTGCCGCGCCCAGCGGCGACCTCGCGGTATATCCGAAGAACGGACAAAGTGACGATCAGACCTCGAAGGACAAGTTCGAATGCCATCAGTGGGCGGCGAGCCAGAGCGGGTATGACCCGACGCAGGGCACCTCGGCGAATCCGAGCAAGCGGAGCGATTACATGCGCGCCGAGGCAGCGTGCCTGACCGGCCGCGGTTACAGCGTGATGTGAGAAGCGTGATGTGAGAAGCATGACGTGAGAGATGCCCGGCGCCTCGGCAGCGAGGACTCGGGCGATACCCAGAAATTCCCGCCGGGCAACCGGCGGTTTTTTTTTGCTCGCCCGCCTCCCCGCTCAAGTCCAGGCGCGCGCGCCGCGACCCCGGGCGCAGCGCGGATCCGGGCGCGGCGCTCCTCGTTGCTCAGCGCGGTTCAGGGCGCAGCGGGCTCGAGCAGCAGCCGCTCGATGAGTCTCAAGTACACTCGCTCCAGCCGCTCGATGTCGGTGACCGCCACGCACTCGTTGGCCTTGTGGATGGTCGCGTTCACCACGCCGAGCTCGATCACCTGCGCGCCGAGCGGCGCGATGAAGCGCCCATCCGAGGTCCCGCCCCCGGTCGATAGTCGCGGCGTCACGCCGAGCACCTCCTCGAGCGTCTGGCTCACCGCCGCGGACAGGGTTCCCGGCTCGGTGAGGAACGGCAGGCCCGAGATGAACCAGTCGAGCGTGTAGCGCACCCCGTGCCGGTCGAAGATGCCCTCGACGGCCCGCTTGAGGGAATCGATGGTCTGCTCGGTCGAGAAGCGCAGGTTGAAGCGCGCCTTGAGCTCGCCCGGAATGACGTTCGGCGCACCCGTCCCGGCATTCAGGTTCGACACCTGAAACGTCGTCGGCTGGAAATGCGCATTGCCTTGATCCCACACGCGCGTCGTCAGCTCGAGCAATGCCGGCGCGAGGGCATGGATCGGGTTGTCCGCGCGCTGCGGATAGGCCACGTGGCCCTGCACCCCGTGCACGGTGAGCCGTCCGCTCAGGCTGCCGCGCCGACCGATCTTGACCGTATCGCCGAGGCGCTCCTCGCTCGAAGGCTCGCCGACGACGCACCAATCGATGCGCTCCCTCCGGGACCGCAGCACCTCGACCACGCGTCGCGTGCCATCGACCGAGGGCCCCTCCTCGTCGCTCGTGATGAGAAAGGCAATGCTGCCGCGATGGGCCGGGTGGCGGGCAACGAAGGACTCACAGGCCGTCACCATCGCTGCAAGGCCGCTCTTCATGTCGGCCGCGCCGCGACCATAGAGCAGCCCCTCGTGCTCGACCGGGGTGAAGGGGTCGTTGCGCCACTCCTCGAGCGGGCCGGGAGGTACGACGTCGGTGTGACCGGCGAAGCAAAGGAGCGGCGCCGTGGCGCCGCGGCGCGCCCAGAAATTCTCGACCGGCCCGAAGGGCAGCCGCTCGATCGAGAAGCCGCTCGCGGCCAGCCGCTCGATGAGGACCGCCTGGCACCCGCCATCGTCCGGACTGACCGAGGGCCGTGCGATGAGTGCACGCGTGAGCTCGAGCGCCGCCGCGCGGGAGGAGGCCATCAGAAGCGCAGCACCGGTCGGCGGGGCAGCAGGTTGGCCCACAAGCCCCACGCACCGAGCGCGAGCGCCGCGATCAGCACCCATCCGGGCATGGCGAGGCCGAGGAAGCGCCAGTCGACCTTCGAGCACTCGCCCGAGCCGGTGAGCACCTTGCTGATGACGTCGCTGAGCGGGAAGACTTTCAACATGAAGTCGAGCGATGCGCCGCAGGCCGGGATGCTTCCGGGCGGCAGGCTCTGGATGTAGAGCTGGCGCAGCGCCACCCCCGCAGTCGCGAGCGCCGCCAGATCGATGAGGACCGCGTAGAGGCGCCGGCCCCAGCTCGCCGGGTCATGCAGCGCCGCGAGCGCGAACAGGCACCCGGTCACGAACACCCCCACACGCTGGAAGATGCAGAGCGGACAGGGCTCGAGGTGCAGCCCGAACTGCGCGTAGTAGGCGTACACGAGAAGCGCGGCGCAGACGAGAAAGCCTGCGACGTTCGCCGCGCGTGCCGTCATCCGCGACGCAGCGCCGATTGGGCGGCGTCGATCTGCCGGGCCACATCCTCGAGCGATGTATGGCGGATGTCCTTGCCGTGCACCATGTAGATGACGTACTCGCAGATGTTCTTCGCATGATCGCCGATGCGCTCGAGCGCCCGCACCACCCACATGATCTCCAGCGCCCGGCGGATGGTGCGCGGGTCCTCCATCATGAAGGTGATGCACTGGCGATGGATCGACTCGTACTCCTCGTCGACCATCTTGTCTTCCTGTGCGGTCTTGAGCGCGGCCTGCGAGTCCATGCGGGCGAAGGCGTCGAGCGCATCGTGCACCATTTGCGCGACCTGCCGCCCGAGGTGCTTCACCTCGCGGTACTTGTCGGCGGGACGCTCCATGGTGGCCAGGCGCGAGGCGATGTAGCCGATCTTCTCGCCCTCATCGCCGATGCGCTCGAGATCGGTGATCGTCTTGATGATTGCGACGATGACGCGCAGATCCCCGGCCGCCGGGGCGCGCAGCGCCAGGATGCGGCTGCACTCCTCGTCGATCGAGACCTCCATGCCGTTGACCTTGTAGTCATCGGTCGCCACCGACTCGCCGAGCCGGCTGTCCCCCTCGACGAGCGCGACGATCGCCTTGTGCAGCTGTTGCTCGACGAAGCCCCCCATCTGCAACACCTGGTTGCGCACCTTCTCCAGGTCCTCGTTGAATCGACGGGAGATGTGATGAGTGAGATCAGCCGTTTCCATGACACGTCACCTTCGCCAGCACGCGGCCGTCAATAGCCGCTCGACACTTCACGAGCGTTTACATCCAATCTCGGTGTGCGTCAACAGAAGCAGGGAATATTGTGACACCCTCGCCGTGCAGTCGATCCTCGGCAAACGCTGACCGGCGAGCGCGCTCAGGCGCTCGCGGCCGCTCGCACGCCGATCTGCCAGACCCGCTGCGGCGGGAAGCGGCAGGTGAAGGTGCTGCCCTTGCCCTCGACGCTCTCGACCTCGAGCCAGCCGCCATGGCGCTGCAGAGCGTGCTTGACGATGGCGAGCCCGAGTCCCGAGCCCCCCTGATCGCGCGAGCGTCCTGCATCGACACGGTAGAAGCGCTCGGTGAGTCGCGGGATGTGCTCGGCCGGGATGCCGATGCCGGAATCGATCACGGAGAAGTAAGCGCCTTCATCGTCGCTCCACCAGCGCATCCGCACGGTCCCGTCGGCGAGCGTGTATTTGAGGCCGTTGACCAGCAGGTTGGTGAAGGCTGACTCGATCTCGTGCGCAGCGCCGAACAGGCCGTCCTCCGACTCGAGGTCGAGCAGAACGTCGCGCGGGCGATCACCTTTGGCGAGGGCATCACGATGCAGCCGCTCGAGCATCGCCGGCACGTCCACCGGATCGCGCGGCGCCTCACCGTCGGTCGACTCGAGCCGTGACAGCTCGAGCAGCGCGGTGATGATCGCGTTCATGCGGTGCGCCTGCGTGCGCATGTCGCGGATCGGCCCGGCCCAGGACTCATCGATCGAGGGATCATCCGCGAGCGTGTCGAGGTAGCCCGCGATCACGGTGAGCGGGGTGCGCAGCTCGTGCGAGGCGTTGGCGACGAAGTCCTTGCGCATCGCCTCGAGGCGCATCTGCCGGGTGACGTCGCGCACCAGCAAAAGCGATTGTCCGGCCCCGTAGGGCACCACCTGCAGCGCGAGATAGAGGTCGGTCTCGACCGGCGGGCGGATGACCAGCGGCATCGCAAAATCATCGCCATGCAGGTAATGCACGAACTCGGGCGTGCGGATGAGGTTGTCGACCCGCAAGCCGATGTCCACCGGCCGCTTCAGCCCGAGCAGGCGCGCGGCCTGCCTGTTGAACCACACGATCTCGTGCTGGCTCGAGAGGATGATCACCCCGTCGGGCAGCGCCGCAGTCGAGCGCCGCAGCTCGCGAAACAGCTGGATGAGCCGCTGCTTGTGAAAGTTCTTGCGACGATGCAGCCGCACCACCTGGCCAATGATGTCGCCCCAGATGCCGCCGATGTTCGGCGGGTCGAGCTGCGAGCGCAGCCTCAGCCAGCGGTCGAGGCGGTATAGATTGAGGAGCTGCCAGGCCAGGTACAAGGCGGCGGTGCCGAGCACCCAGAGCCAGATCGGCTGGAAGATCGCCCCCAGGAACAGCCCGAGGAGCAAGATTCCCGCGAGCCGCGCGAGTGCGAAAGTCCACATCGCTGCCATACTTGCGGCCTACGCTTTCGTTCAAGACTCGCGCGTCGAGAATCGATACCCTGCGCCGCGCACCGTCTGCACGAGCCGCTCCAGCACGAAGGGCTCGAGCGCCTTGCGCAAGCGGCGGATGTGCACATCCACCGTGCGCTCCTCGACGTAAGTATTGCCTCCCCATACCCGGTCGAGCAACTGTCCGCGGCTGAAAACCCGCTCGGGATGGGTCATGAAGAAGTGCAAAAGACGATATTCCGTGGGTCCCAGGGGGATCTCCTGCTCGCCCGCGCTCACGCGGTGGCTCGAGTCATCGAGCCTCAGGCCCTGAACCTCCATCACGTCCGCGGCGCCCGCCGGGGAGGCGCGGCGCAGTACCGCCTGAATGCGGGCGAGAAGCTCGCGCGGCGAGAACGGCTTGGTGATGTAGTCGTCCGCGCCGCCGTCGAGGCCGCTGATCTTGTCCTGCTCCTCCGCCCGGGCGGTGAGCAGGATCACCGGGATCTCCTCGGTGTCCTTGGCGCGCTTCAGCGAGCGGGTGAGCTCGAGCCCGCTCATGTCGGGCAGCATCCAGTCGACCAGCATCAGGTCCGGACGCAGATCGGTGAGC
>DATGIA010000131.1:0-18259 GCA_035307465.1 Steroidobacteraceae bacterium | reverse complement strand
CGAGGTCAACCACTGGCAGGCGCTCGAGCGCATCGGCCGTGCGGTCGCCGCCGACCGCGTGGGTCGGCCGTTGATCCTGCTGGCGCCCGATGAGACCACGCTCGCCTTCATGGACCTGTATGGTCGCGACGGCGCCGCCGTGCAACCCGCGGGAACTGCGGGCACTGCTGCGGGCGCCGCGGGCACGCCCGCGCCACGGTTCTTCGAGGTCATCGATCCTCCGCTCGATGCGAGCGCGCTGCGGCGGGTCGATGCGGCTCTCGCACACGAGCCCGGCGTCCGGGTGCTCGTGCAGCTCGCAGGCCGCGCTCTCACCCCGAAGCTCGGCGCGCTGTCGCAGCGGCTGCACCGCCGGGACTTGGACGAGGGGGTGCCCGTGTGGGCCGCCGATCCGCACCTCGAAGTGCGCGCGCGCTATGCGCTGCCCAACGGGCGCCGCTATGCCTTGCTCGGCTCGCACGACGAGCAGGAGGGCACCGTGCACGGCGCGAGCATCCGCTGAGCGGTCGCCTCGAGTCTTTAAGGCACCGCGGCCACGGTCTCGGCGAACACGCGCTCGTACTCGCCGATCTGCCGATCCCAGGAGAAATCCTTCTGCATCGCGTTGCGCATGAGCCGCCGCCAGCTCGTCGTGTCCTTGAACCAGTCGAGCGTGGTGTTGATCGCCCAGCTCACCGCCGGCACGTCGTAGTCGTTGAACAGGCACCCCGTCCCGCGGCCCGTGGCCGGATCGTAGTGCTCGACCGAGTCGGCGAGGCCGCCCGTGCGACGCACGACCGGGATCGTCCCGTAACGCAAGCTGTACATCTGATTGAGGCCGCACGGCTCGTAGTGGGACGGCATCAGAAAGATGTCGGCCGCCGCCTCGATGCGATGCGCCAGGATCTCATCGTGCCCGCTGCGCAGCGCGACCCGCTCGGGCCAGCGCTGCACGAGGGATTCGAAAAAGCGCCGATAACGCTCCTCGCCGCTGCCGAGCACCACGCAGCTCACGGGGCGGGCCTCGAGGAGCGGCGGCAGCGCATCGACCAGCAGGTCGAACCCCTTCTGCGAAGCGAGGCGGCTCACCATCCCGATGAGCGGCGCGCCCGGCGCCGCGCCCAGGCCCAGATCGTCGAGCAGCCGCTCCTTGTTGACCCGCTTGCCCTCGAGATCCTCGCTCGAGAAGTGCACCTCGAGATGCGGATCATGGCGCGGATCCCATTCCCGGTAATCGACTCCGTTGAGGATGCCAACGACCGGGCGCGATCGCGCGCGCAGCGTGCTCTCGAGACCCATACCGAGCGGCGCTGAGCAGATCTCGCGCGCATAGGTCGGACTGACCGTCGTCACGGTGTCGGCGAACCTCACGCCGGTCTTCAGCGAGTTGATGATGCCGCGCGCAAGATCGTCCGCATCGAGCTCCTGCTCCGGCACGGCGAGATCGCCCAGGAAATCCCGCGACAGGATTCCCTGATAGCCGATGTTGTGAATGGTGAGCACCGTACGCGAGCGCGCAAACAGCGGCACACCCGCGTACGTGCTCCGCAGGTACAGCGGCAGGAACCCGGCATGCCAGTCATGGCAATGAAACACATCGGCGCCGAAGCCCAGGCGCAGGCAGCTTTCGAGCGCGGCTCGCGTGAGCAGCAAAAAGCGCCGGTGCTCGTCCGGATCGCGCGTGTACACCGAGGAGCGGTCAAAAAGCTCGGGGCAATCGATGAAATAGACGGCAATGCCGCTCCCGGGCAGCTCGGCCGTGCGCACCGAGAACGTATAGGGACGAGTGCCGATGACGAGGCCGACGTTCGCAAGGCCCGGCACGGCCTTGAAGCGCGCATGCGTGCGCCGCACGGAGGCGTAGAGCGGCATGAAGGCACGCACCTCGTGGCCGCGATGGGCGAGCTCGCGCACCAGGGAGCCGACGACGTCCGCCAGACCGCCGGTCTTGGCGAACGGCATGATCTCGGCGCTCACCAGACACAACTTCAGCGCAGTCATTGACGGAGTCTAACAAGGCGGTTCGGCCTACAAAAAGCGGGTGCAGCCAACTGGCGACTGTGGCACGCTCGGAATCGACGGCCGTGCATCCTCGGAGAGCAGGCAGGGACTGCGAAGCGATGAGTGAGGCGAGCTTGGGCATGCGACACGCGGCGCGGACGAACACCGGGCGTTATGTCAGCCGGCTGACGAGCGGCACGCTGGCGGTGGTGATGGCGGGCGGGCGCGGCGAGCGTCTGAAGGCGCTCACCCAGCATCGCTGCAAGCCCGCGACGCCGTTCGGCGGCAAGTTCCGCATCATCGACTTCGTCCTGTCGAACTGCGTGAATTCGGGCATCCGTCAAATCGCGGTGCTCACGCAATACAAGGCACAGGATCTGATCCAGCACATCCACCGCGGCTGGAGCTATCTGCGCGGCGAGCTCGGCGAGTTCGTCGAGGTCATCCCGGCGCAGCAGCAGATCGGCGAGCACTGGTATCGCGGCACCGCCGACTCGGTCTATCAGAATCTCGAGTTCCTCCGCAGCCACAACCCGGCGCACGTGCTGATCCTCGCCGGCGACCACATCTACAAGATGGACTACGGTCCCATGATCGCCTACCACGAGCAATGCGAGGCCGACATCACCGTCGGGGTGGTCGACGTGCCGCTCGACCGCGCCCACGAATTCGGGATCATGACGACCGACGAGCACAACCGCGTGGTGCGGTTCGCGGAGAAGCCGAAGAACCCGGAGCCGATCATCGGTCATGCCGACATGGCGCGGGCCTCGATGGGCATCTACGTCATCGCGCTCGAGCGGCTCGAGAAGCTCCTCACCACGGACGCCGCCTCCCCGGGCAGCAAGCATGACTTCGGCCGCAACATCATCCCGCCGGCCATCGAGGCGCTGCGCGTCTTCGCCTACCCCTTCCACGCGGTCGAGACGCGCGCGCAGAACTACTGGCGCGACGTCGGCAGCGTCGATGCGTTCTACGAGGCGAACATGGAGCTGGTCGCGCTCAATCCCGAGCTCAACATCTACGACCGCCAGTGGCCGATCTGGACCTACCAGGCGCAGCATCCGCCCGCCAAGTTCGTGCTCGACGAGGAGGGCCGGCGGGGCATGGCGGTCAATTCGATGGTCTCGGGCGGCTGCATCATCTCGGGCGCGTACGTGAGCCGCTCGCTGCTCTCAAGCGATGTGCGCGTGGAGGAAGGCAGCATCATCGACAGCTCGGTGCTTCTGCCGGGAGTCACCATCGGGCGGCGCTGCCGCGTGCAGCGCTGCATTCTCGACGAGAACTGCGTGCTGCACGACGACCTGCAGATCGGCTTCGACGCGGCGATCGATGAGCGACATTTCTACCGGACCCGCAGCGGCATCACCCTGGTGACGCCTGACATGCTGCGCGCGCTCGGCTGAGCGCGGCTTTCAGGGCGCGTGCGGCAGCAGCCCCTGCTCGACGAGCCGCGGCGGATGGCGATGATGCGTGGCCTGCTCGAACGCGTAGGCGTAGCCGAGCAGCTCACCGTCATGCCACGGCCGAGCCGAGAGCTCGAGGCCGAAGGGCAGTCCTCCCGGGTAGAAGCCGCCCGGCACCACCACGGCCGGCACACCCAGCATGTTGACCCAGCCGGTATCGGAATGCGGGCCGTCACCCAGGGGGCTCGGCGGCTCCGGCATCGTCTCGTCGGTGGGGGGCATCTGAATCGCAGGGTAGACGAAGCCGTCGAGGTGCAAGCGATCGAGCGTCCCGAGATACATCGCGAGCGCCCGCCGGCGCGGCGCATGGTAGTTCGCCTCCGCCTTGGGATCGCTCTCGAGGTCACGCTGCAGGATGATGCGGTCGGTGAACAGCGCATTGTCGGGCTCCGCGCCGGTCATCGGCGGGCCGAGCGGACGTCCGAGCACACGCTCGTAGTCGGCGATCGAGCGGTATTCGGCGCTGCCGAAATCACGCAGGAAGCGCTCGGCGCCCTCGCGCACGTACGGATAGGTGCTGATGCGGGTCGCGAGGTGCGCGAACTCATCCGGCAGCACGTCCTCCTCCATGACCACGGTCGCGCCCGCCGCCTTGAGCTCCTCGAGCGCGTGCATGAACAGCTCGCGGGTGGCGGGTGCCAGGGGCACGGCCTGAGCACGTGCATGCTCGGCGGCGATGCGGTCGGGAATCTCCGCCGGAATGCCGTGAAACGGCGCGCCGACGCCATGCAGGATGAAGGCCGGCACGCCGAAGCGCTTGCCGCGCAACGCGTCCTTGCGCATGTAGCGCTGATACGGCCCGGGCTGTGCCTGAGCCGCTGAGCCCGCGGTGCGCGCATCGAGCGGGTCCTCTCCCTGCATCACCTCGAGCGCGAGCGCCGCATCAGCCACCGTGCGGGCGATGGGTCCGGTGTTGTCGAGCAGCCAGTCGAGCGTGGCAATGCCGGCGATGCTGGTGAGGCCGCGTGTGGGAAACATGCCCACCACCGAGCTCGTCGCCGAGGGCATGCGGATCGAGTTGCCCGTGTCGCTGCCGGTGCCGAGCAGGGCGAGATTCGCGGTGACCGCCGTGACGGTGCCCCCGGAGGAGCCGCCCGGCGAGTAGCGCACGTCGTAGGCATTGCCCGTGCGACCGAAGGAGCTCGAGCGATTGGTGTCGCTGTTGGCGAAATCCGGCATGTTGGTGTGACCGAGAATCACGGCCCCCGCCGCGCGCAGTCGCGCGACCACCGTGGCATCGCGTGGTGCGCGCAGCTCGTGGCCTGGAACGGTGAAGCCCTCCCAGCCGTCGGAGGTGACTTCTCCCTCGATGCTGGTGTTCTCCTTGACGACGATGGGCACTCCCCAGAGCGCGCCGCGCGGGGCCTGGCGAGGCTCTGCATCGAGCTGCGCCGCCCGGGCGAGGGCCTGCGCGCGCATCACGCGCTCGATCGGCCGATAAATGCCGTTGTAGCGCTCGATGCGATCGAGATACCAGCTCACCACCTGCCGCACGGTGTAGCGGTGCGCGCGGTACGAGGACTCGAGCTGCGCGATCGTGATCTCGGGCAGATCGCGGTCGAGAGAGGGGGCCGGGTCGGCCGCGCGCGCGGGCAGGCTCAGAGCAAGAACGAGAAGCGCGGCGGTGAGCCGGTACAACGGGTTCACGGTGTGCATGGTGATCGGAAAAGACGTGAGGCTATAGCGGCCCGGTGCGCAGACGCAACTCATCGAAGGCCGCGCTGACCTGCTCGGCCGAGATACCGAGCATGCTCGGCGCTCCTTCGATCTGCCCGGTGAGCACTTTGACGTCGGCGCCGGCGGTCCCGAGGGGCCGGTAGAGCGAGGGGGAGGCCTTGCCGAACAGCACGACCTCGGGGCAGCCCACCGCCGCCGCGGCGTGCGCGGGGCCGGAGTCGACGCTGATCAGCGCCGCCGCGCGCTCGAGGAGCGCCAGCAGCCGCGGGATGGGCAGGTCGTCCGCGAGATCGTGGCAGCGCTCGATGCGCGCTCGTGCCATCAGCTCGCGATTGAGCCGCTGCTCGGAGGGCGTGCCAAGAAGAACGATCGCGTGCCCCGGGTACACGGAGCGCACGTGGCGCAGCACCTGCGACCAGCGCTCCTCGGGCCAGTATTTGTGATTGACCGCAAGGCGCTTGAGGCCGCGGCGCATGGTGCGCTTGTTGCCCGCCTGGATGCAGATGAGCGGCGAGGCGTCGAGCCCGCGCGCCGCGAGCCAGGCGGCCAGCTCGGCGCGCTGGGTCGTGCTCACGGCGATGAGGCAGCCCGGCGCCACCGCTTGCGCGGCCGCCCGCGCCCGCGCGCGCACCGCGGCCGGTATGTCCGCGAGCGCTGCGGGCCAGATGAGGCCGAGCCTGCGCCATTGCTCGGTGGCATGCTCGTTGGGTTCGCGTGGATGCTCGCGCACCTCGACCCGCCAGCGGGCGGGCAGGTGGGCACGCTCGAGCATCGGCCGTGCGGCCTCGTTGGCATCGCAGAACCAGGTGGGGCCCGCTCCGCGCTCGCGCAGCCAGCGCACCGCACGCCGCTGATCGGGCGCGAGCCAGTAGGGGGTGCGGCGGCTGCGAACGCTCATCACCTCGCCCACCCCCGGCTGACCGCGAAGCAACGGCGCGCTCCAGGGACCCGAGGTGAGCACGTCGACGGGCATACCGAATTGCGCATGCAGGACGCGCAGCAGCGCAGTGATGAGCACCATGTCGCCGAAGGCGCCACAACGCACCACCAGCGGTCGCGCAGGGACTCCAGCGTGCGCGCCCGCCTCGCTCACCCACCCGGGTCCGTCATCGCGGCCGGCGACACCGGCCTGAGGCCGAGCTTGGCCCGGCGCCAGCCGCCCAAGCGGTAGTAGCTCGTGGACATCAGGAGCGAGGCGAGCGAGGACAGCGGAAAGCTCCACCAGATGGCATCGTCATGCCAGCGGTCGACCATGAGATAGGCGAACGTGACCCGGATCCCCCACAGCGAGATCATCAGCATGAGGAGCGGCGGGATCACCGCGCCCGTCGCGCGCACGACCCCGAACAGCACGATCGAGATGCCGAACAGCGCGAACGACCAGAGCACGATCAAATTGAGATGCACCGCGATCTGGATGGCGGCGCTCTCGCTCGGCAAAAACAAGCCGAGCGCGCCGCGATTGAAGGCGTAGATGAGCAGGATCAGGGTTCCGCCGCTCAGAAGATTGAAGGCCACGCCGGTGAGCGCCACCCGCCCGACCCGATCCCAGCGGCCAGCCCCGACGTTCTGCGCCGCCATGGATGAGACGGCCGCGGCAATGGCGAGCGCGGGCATCTGCACGTAGTTCCACAGCTGAATGGCCGCGTTGAAGGCGGCAGTCTCCTCCGAGCCGAAGCGGTTCACGAGCTTCGTGAGCAGCACCATGCTCGAGGACACGACGAACAGCTGCAGACCCATCGGCACCCCCTTCGAGACCAGCACCCGTACGATCCTCCAGTCGACGCGAAACAGCCGCAGCTCATCGCTGTGGATATAGAGGAAATGCCGGGTCCGAAACAGGTGCAGGAGCAACGCGAAGAAGCTGATCCCTTGGGCGATGAAGGTCGCGAGCGCGGACCCTGCGATGCCGAGCCGCGGTACCGGCCCGAAGCCGAAGATGAAGAGCGGATTGAGCGCAATGTCGAGCACTACCGACAGGGCGAGATAGCGAAACGGCGTGCGCGAGTCTCCGGCGCCGCGCAGCACCGCCATGATGAAGAACAACCCCCCGGTGAACGGCAACGCGAGGAAGATGATGCGCATGTAGGCGAGCGCGGGCGCGAGCGCGTCGGCGGGCGTGCTCAGGGCGGCGAGCAGCGCCGGGGTCGCGACGACGCCGAGCACGCTCAGGGAGAGCGATACGCCGAGGAAGAACACGGCGCTCGTGCCGACGACGCGCTTTGCCTCGGCCACATTCTTGGCGCCGATGCACTGCCCGACCGTGATGGTCGCGGCCATCGAAAGGCCGAAGATCACGGCGAACAGCAGAAACATGATGACGTTCGCGTTGCCGGCCGCGGCAAAGGCGGGCGCACCGAGATACTTTCCCACCCAGATGGAATTGACCGAGCCGTTCAGCGACTGCAGCACATTGCCCGCCAGGATCGGCAAGGAGAAGGCGAGGAGTGCGCGGGTGATGGAGCCTTCGGTCAGAGAGAGCTTGGGTTGCACGGAGTCTCCGGCGGGAACGAGTGCGCATCGCAGGCCCGTCTCGACCTGCGAGCGTGCCGCGAAGCTGCGGGAGTATAATTGGCTCGATGAAGCCGAGCGACCCCTGCGCGCTGCTCCTTGAGTCCACGCTCGAGCTCATCGGCTCGCTCGAGCCTGACCTGCCGCCGGCCTTCCGCGGCGCGCGGCTCGATGCGCCGCGGGACAGCCCGCCGCGGCTGGGCGCCGCTTCGCGATCATTGCCGGTGCTGCGCGTTCTCGAGCGGCTCGTCGCACCGGCGCAGCCCGTTCACCGCGGTCTGCTCGAGAGATTCCAAGGTGCAGCGCTCGAGCTCGACTGGCGCCAGAGCTACGGAGAGGACCTCGTCGAGCGGGCCTTCCTCGAGAACTATGCTTGGACGGAGCTGATCGGGCCGCGCACGGGCGCTGCGCGAGGGGAGCTTGCAGTCGGGTTGCTGCTGCTCGGGCCCGACACCTGCTACCCGCCGCATCGGCATGAGGCCGAGGAAGTATACGTCCCGGTGAGCGGCGCGGCCGACTGGTCGCGCGGTGTGGGACCGTGGGCGCGGCGCGCGCCCGGCGACCTCATTCATCATGATCGCGAGGAGATCCACGCCATGCGCACCACGGCCGATCCTTTGCTCGCCCTGTACCTGTGGCGCTCGCGCGATCTGTCCCAGCGGGCCTCTCTCGTGCGGAGCGTCGCGTGAGCGCGGCCCCTCGCAGCATGCGTGAGCGCTTCCCGGTCGCGCTCACGCTCCTCGCTCTCCTCCTCATGCTCATCCTCGGCAACATGCCCGGCCGGGCTGCGGAGGCGGTCCCGCCGAGCGCCGCGCCGGCGCTCGAGGCGAGCTCGCCCATCGGTCTGTGGCAGACCTTCGATGACAAGACCGGCCAGCCCCGGGCGGTGGTCGAGATCTATGCGGAAAACGGCCGGCTGTTCGGCCGCATCCAGCAAAGCTTCAAGCCGGGCGCGGAACAGCGCCGCTGCACCGTATGCTCCGACGAGCGCAAGGATCAGCCGGTGATCGGGCTCGTCATCATCCGCAACCTCAAACCCTCGGGTGACGAGTGGAGCGGCGGGGACATCCTCGATCCGGACAATGGCTGGGTCTATCGGTGCAAGCTCAAGGTCGACCCCGACGGCAGGCTCGAGGTGCGGGGCTATCTCGGTTTCTCGCTGCTCGGCCGCACCCAGTTCTGGCGGCGCTGGAAGCCTGCGGCCTAGGGCCTGTCACAAGGCCCTGCCTCACTGGATCTTCATGCCGATGCGGCTCCAGTCGACCGAGCCGCGGCGCCAGTTCATCCAGATGCGCACCGCGCGCCCGATGATGTTCCGCTCGGGCACATAACCCAAGTCCAGGCGGCTGTCCGCACTGTCGTTGCGATTGTCCCCCATGAAGAAGTAGCCGCCCGGGGGCACGACATCGTCGAAATCGATCGCCGCGCGGTTGCGCGCGAACATCACTCGGTGGTTGTTCGAGGGGAAATGCTCGATTGCGAGCGGCGCGCCGGTGAAGCCGAAGTCCCCGTCATAGTTGCCGTCCGGAGTGAGCGGCATCGGCTGGCCGTTGATCGTCACACGATTGTCCTTCACCACCACGTGATCACCGGGTAGACCGACCAGGCGCTTGATGTAGTCGACCGAGGGTTCCGAGGGCTTGCGAAATACGATCACATCGCCGCGCTGCGGCTCGCCGATCGACACGATCTTTGTGTTGAGCACCGGCAGGCGCAATCCATAGCAGAACTTGTTGACGAAGATGAAGTCGCCATCCTCGAGTCCCGGCATCATCGAGGCCGAGGGGATGCGAAACGGCTCGATGAGGAACGAGCGCACCAGGAGCACGATGAGAATGATGGGAAAAACCGCACGCGCCTGCGCGCCGATCCAGGACGGCTCCGAGGCGGCACCGCCCGCGCGGCTGCGACCGACGACGATGTCGACCAGCGCCACCAGTCCCGTGATCGCCAGCAACACCACGAAGATCAGCGAGAAGTCCACACTCATCGGAGCGCTCGACATTAGCGAACTTGGTGCGCAACTGCAATCCGGAAGCAGAGCCTCGAGGTGCCGCGCGCGATGCCCGTCGTGTGCGAAAATGCGTCATGACATTCATCGACGTCGCCATTCTCGCCCTGGTGCAGGGGCTTGCGGAACTGCTGCCGGTGTCGAGCTCCGCACACGTGGTGGTCGCCGAGAAATTGCTCGGCCTCGACCCGAGCTCCCCGCCGCTGACGCTGCTGCTGGTGATGCTGCACACGGGCACGATGTTCGCCGTCATCGTCTATTTCTGGCGCCAGTGGCGCATGGCGTACTTTCAGAGCGCTGCCGCCTTCAAGCTGTTCGCCGTGCGCGTGATCCTCGCAACCGCGCTCACCGGTGGGATCGGTCTCGCAATCCTCAAGATCATCGAGAAGACCTTGTTCCGCGGCCTGCCGCATGCGCAGATCGAGGACCTGTTCGGCCATCTCGAGATCATTGCACCGGCGCTTGCGGCGGCCGGCATTCTCATCCTGTGGGCGAGTCTCGTCTCGCGGCGGCGGACGGAGCGCGCCGCGGGCGCCGCGGAGCTGAGCCTGCCCCAGGCCGCGGTGATCGGCATCGTACAGGGACTGTGCCTGCCGTTCCGTGGGTTCTCGCGCTCCGGCGCCACGATCTCCACGGGCATGCTGCTCGGGGTGGCCAAGGCGCGCGCGGAGCGCTTCAGCTTCGCCCTTGCGGTGGTGCTCACACCTCCGGTGGTCGGGCGCGAGACGCTGCGGCTCGTGCACACACCGGGCCTCGATCACGGGCAGCTCGGATCCGTCGCCCTCCTGAGCATCCTGGGTGCGGTGCTCTCCTTTCTTGCGGGCTTGATCGCATTGCGCTGGCTGAGCCGCTGGCTCGAGAGCGGCCGGTGGTATTTGTTCGGCATCTATTGCCTGGTGGCCGCGATCGCGGTCGGACTGCTGCACCGAAACGGCTGGTAGCTCGAGCGCCGCTAGGAGCCGGCGCCCGCAAGACGGCGATAGAGCTCGAGGAAGCGCTCCGCGGCGCGATGCACGTTGCTCTTCCAATGATCGGCCGCATCGTGATCGGCGCCATCGGTCACGTACTTGACGCAGGCAAAGTCGGCGCTCTCGTGCCAGCACACCTTGGCGAGCGCATAGGCCTCCATGTCGACGACGTCGCTCGGCAGCTCGCAGGCGCTGGTGGCAAACGAGTCTCCGCTTCCACACACCGCGGCCGGGAGCTCCGTGAAGCGGGGAGCGAAGCGCAAGCGCGGCGGAGCCTCATCGAAGGGCGTCACGCCAAGCGCGAAGCCGAGCCCGCGCACATCCATGTCGCGCTGGACGAGCTCATGGCAGGCGAGAATCGAGCCGGCCGGATGGTGCCGGCTGCCGGCGGAGCCGAAGTTCACGACGAGCGGCAGCGCGCGCTGCGCATGCCGGTAGCCCGCAAGCTTGCGAGTGAGCGCAAACGTCGCGTTGATCTTGCCGACGCCGCAGTAGAGCACCGGCACGCCCGCGGCCTCGAACACACCGTCCGATTCCGCCCGCAGCGCAAGCACCGCAAGCACGTGCGGCAGATCATCGTTCAAGCTCGCCACCCTCCCGGGCCGGCCGCGATCAATAATGGATGACGGCCCGCAGGCTCTGACCGCGCCATTCGTAGCGTGCGACGATGTGCAGGTCGATGAGCGCGGCGAGCGCCCGCACCGAATAGCCCGCGCGCAGGCAGAGCTCGGCGGCCGCCGTCATCGTGCCTCCGGTCGCGAGCACGTCGTCGATCAATAGAAGCCTCCCCGCCCCGCGCTGCATCTCGAGCACCCCGGATCCGTATTCGAGATCGTAGGCAACCTCCACGACGGGCGGAGGGAGCTTGCCCTGCTTGCGCACCAGCACGAAGCCCTTGCCCCGCCGGGCGGCAAGCGCCGCTCCCAGGATGAAGCCGCGCGACTCGATGCCCGCGAGTGCATCGATCGCGGCCCACTCCGACTCGCTCAGCAGGTGATCGAGCGCCTCGACCGTCTCGGCGAAGTGTTCCCTGAGCAACGGTGCGATGTCGCGAAAGAGAATGCCCGGCCGCGGAAAGTCGGCGACGTCCGCCACATGGTCCTTGAGCTGCGACACCTTTGAGCCCTCGCTCCCGCTACCGCCCCGCGGCGGCCGCGGCGCCCATGCCCTCACGAGTGCGCTCGATGAACGAGGCGACGTTGGCGTGCAGCGCCTTCAGGTCGGGCTCGTGCGCATACACCATGTGGCCGGAGGTGTAGAAATGAGTCTCGATGTTCTGCTGCAGCGAGGCGGGAATCTGCAGCTGGCGCAGCTCGAAGCTCGCGGCGAAGTACGGCGTCGCCAGATCGTAGTAGCCGCCGTTCACCTGTATCTTGAGCTTGGGATTCTGTTTCATCGCGGTGGCGAGGTCGGGCATCACGTTGGTGGTACCGGGAATCTTCTGCGGCGCGCCGGGTGGCTGATGCAGGAAGTCCCACTCCTTCTCGATGTCCACCTCGGGCTTGTAGTACATGCTCTCGCCGAATTTGAGCGCGCCGCGCACATAATCGTTGAACGCGGAAACGTAGGCCGAGGAGATGGCCGCGGCCTGCGGATCGTATTCCGCCTCCTTGCTCATCGGGTCGAGGGTCGGGCCCGCGAAGCGCGTATCGAGACGTCCGGTCGTGGTCTCGGCGCCGAGCAGCGTCTTCTCGAACTCACCGCCGTTGACGCGCAGGTTCGCCCGCTCGATGTAGTCCGCCGGCAATCCGGTGTACTGCGCGAGCTTCTGCGCAATGGCGCTCTTGCGCTCGGCGCTGAGCGCCGAGCCGGCGGCGAGCGCCTGCGTGTAGTCGTTGAGCGCGAAGCTCTCGACCTCGCGCAGCAGCGGCTCGAGCGCATCCGGTCGGTTCGCGAGCTTGTGGTGATACCAGGCGGTGGCGGTATAGGTGGGCAGCGCGAGCACGTACGGCAGATCGACGCCCGGGTTGTACTGGGGACCGTCGGCGCTGTCGTCGAAGTTCAGGATCTGCGACAGCAGGATGATGCCGTTCAGGTCGATGTCCTTCTCGTTCTCGAGGAGTGCGGACAGCACCGCCGAGCGCGTGGTGCCGTAGCTCTCGCCGAACAGGTATTTCGGCGAGTTCCAGCGATGATGGCGCGAGAGAAAGTCGACGATGAAATTCGCGAACGCATGCGCATCCTGGTCCACGCCGTAAAAGGACTTCTCGCGGTCCTTGCCGCGCAGGTGACCGAAGCCGGTACCGGGCGCATCGACGAACACGAGATCGCTCACATCGAGCAACGTGTACTCATTGTCGACCAGCCGATAGGGCGCCGCCGCGCTGTGCCGGTCGTCGGCCGTGATCACACGCTTCGGCCCGAACGCGCCCATGTGCAACCACACCGTCGAGGAGCCGGGACCGCCGTTGAACAGGAACGTGACCGGGCGATGCGAATCCTCCTTCTCGCCCCGGAAATACGCGACATAGGACATGCTCGCCTCGGGCGGCTGGGGGGGCGGTGATCCGTGCTCATCGCCGAGAGGCGGCGGCTCCTCGTCCATCGGATCCTTGAGATGCACCACCATGATGCCCGCCTCGGCCTGATACGCGATCGTCTTGCCAAGGACGCTGATCGAGCCGGAAGTGGCCGAGCGCGCATCGTGCAGGAAGCGCGGCGTCTCGCTCTCGCTCTCGGCCGCTGCGGCCGAGCTCTTCGTGTCCTTGGGCTCACCCGTGGACGCGTGCTCTGCCGCGCTCGCGCCGACGGTCAACGCGCAGCCCGCCAGCAGCATCCAGAACCCGACTCGACTTCTTGTAGCAATCATTCGATCTCGCCTCTCGCAACGACAGGCGCGCATCATAGTATGCATCCGTGCAGCGGTGCATCTGCGGATGCTATTCTCACGCGCTTCGCCACGCGACCGTGCAAAGAAAGGCTCGAACACCGCATGATCCTGGTCATCGACGTGGGCAACACGCGCCTGAAGTGGGCGTGGCTGACGAGCAACGGATTGTCCGATCAGCAGGCCGTCATGCACGTGGACGCCAAGCCCGGCATCTGGACCGCGGCGCTTTTTCAGTCGGGTCAGCGCCCGAGCCGGGTGCTGGTCGCCAATGTCGCCGGGGCCGCGATGGCGAAGGTGCTGACGAAGTGCAGCAGGAAGTTCTTCAAGGTCACACCCGAGTTCGTGAGTGCGGCACCCGACTATCACGGCCTGCTCAACGGATATCTCGATCCGCGACTGCTCGGAGCGGACCGCTGGCTGTCCCTGATCGGCGCCTGGACGCGGGTGCGCTCCGCCCTCGTCGTGGTCGATGCCGGCACGGCCGTCAAGGTCGACAGCGTCGATAACTCAGGGCAGCACCTGGGCGGTCTCATCGTGCCCGGCATCCATATGATGCGCGAGGCGCTGATGAGCAAGACCAGCGACATCGCCAAGGCCGTCGAGCACAGCACACCCTCGCTCGCCGGAGTACTCGCCAACAACACGATCGGAGCGGTCTCGCGCGGCGCGGTGTTCGCGCTCGCCGGCATGGCTGATCGGGCCGCCGAGACCGTCGAGCAGGCGACCGGCATGAAGCCGAAGCTCCTCCTCACCGGCGGCGACGCCGGCATGATCACCGGGATCATGCGCGCCCCGGGCGAGGTCGTGCCCGATCTGGTGCTGCAGGGACTCGCGGTCATCGCCTCGCAGCCACGGTGAGTCCAAAGCTGGACATGGCGCACAGTTTTTCCACGACCCGCTCCTGAGCTCCCCTTTGTGCTTGCGGCCCGGAGTCGCCGGGTGGCAAAGTTCGCGCCGATCGCCGGGATCGACCATCGCCCGGTGGGACGGACCGACTCAGCTCACCGCTTCAAGGAGACAGCATGAAGAAGACGTTCATCGCGATGTTTGCGGGCCTCGCCTTGGGGGCAGGCGCGGTCGCCCTCGCAGATCGCGTCCACGACTGGCACGACCTCGAGAAGGTGCACATGCACGTTCAGGAGGCCATCAACGAGATGAATCGCGCGCGCGCCGCCAACCATTACGACATGGCGGGACACGGTGCGAAGGCCGAGGAGTACCTGCATCTGGCCGAGCGCGAGCTGCACGAGGCGATCGAGGCCGCGCGCGCCGCGCCCTGATAGGCGTCAGGCCAACGACGAGGAGCGCGCAAGCGCTCCTCGTCGAGCTCCGGCTCCTCGTCGAGCTCAGGCTCCCGTCGAGCTCCGGCTCCCGTCGAGCTCAGGCGCTTCCCTTCGAGGCCATTCGCTCGAGCTCGACGTTGTCGATCAGGCGCGTGCCGCCGAGCTGCGCGGCCCCGAGCACCACCCAATCGCCGCTCTCATCGGATGAGGGCACAGCGAGGTCCCGGGCTCGCCGGATGCTGATGTAGTCCGGTTGCCAGCCGCGCGACGCGAGCGATGCCATCGCCGACGCCTCGAGTCCGCTCAAGTCACGGTCGCCCGCCTCGAGGCGGCGCGCGGTCTCACGCAGATGCTGATGGAGCTGCGCGGCCTCGCGCCGCTCGGCCGCCGAGAGGTAGCCGTTACGTGAGGAAAGCGCGAGACCGCCGGGCTCACGGACCGTGCGGCCTCCCAGAATCTCGATGTCGAGCGCGAGATCCTGAACCATGCGCCGCACGATCACCCACTGCTGATAATCCTTGCGTCCGAAAACCGCTGCACGCGGCTCGACCAGGTTGAACAGCTTGAGCACCACGGTGCACACGCCGCGGAAGAAGCCGGGCCGGGTGCGCCCCTCGAGGATGTCGGCGAGCTCCGCAGGCGGCTCGACGAAGATGCTTTGCGGCACCGGGTACATCTGCGCGACACTCGGCGCGAACAGCACATCGCAACCTTCCTTCGCCAGCAGATCGCAATCCTGCTCGAAGGTGCGCGGATAGCGCTCGAAATCCTCGTGCGGCGCGAACTGCAGAGGATTGACGAAAAGGCTCGTCACCACGAGGCCCGGGCGAGCGCGTGCCATGCGCACGAGCGAGAGATGGCCCTCGTGCAGGTTGCCCATTGTCGGCACGAGCGTGACGTCGGGACGGGTGCTCTTGAGCGCCCGCAGCTCCGCGATCGATTCGATGATCCGCACCGCTAGTAGCCGTGCACGGCGTCCTGGGGAAACTCGCCGCTCTTGACTGCAGCCACGTAGCGGGCGATGGCCGCGGGAACGCTGTCGCTGCCGGCGAGGAAATCGCGCACGAAGCGCGGATGGACCGAGCCCGGATTGATGCCGAGCATGTCGTACAGCACGAGTACCTGGCCGCTGCAGCCCGATCCGGCGCCGATGCCGATGACCGGAACATTCAGCTCCGCCGTGAGTGCGCGCGCAAATGTGGCCGGCATCATCTCGAACACGAAGCAGGCGGCCCCCGCCTCGACCAGCTCTCGAGCGTGACGGCGCAGCCGCTGCATCGCCGCCTCGTCGCGGCCCTGGACACGATAGCCGCCGAAGGCGTGCACGGATTGCGGCGTGAATCCGAGATGCGCGCATACCGGAATGTCGCGCTCCACCAGAAAGCGCACGGTCTCGGCGGTCCAGCCTCCGCCTTCGAGCTTCACCATCTGGGCGCCCGCCTGCATCAGCGGCACTGCGCTTCTGAGCGCCTGTTGCGGCGACTCTTGATAGGAGCCGAAGGGCAGATCGGCCACCAAGAAAGCGGTGCGGTTGCCGCGCGCAACGTTTGCCGTGTGATACACCATCTGCTCGAGCGACACCGGCAAGGTCGTCGGCTGCCCCTGCACGACGTTGCCGAGCGAATCACCGACCAGCAGCGCATCGACCTGGGCCTCATCGAGCATCCGCGCGAACGATGCGTCGTAGCAGGTGAGCATGGCAATTTTCTCGCCTGCGGCATGCATTTCGCGCAGGCGATGCAGGGTGACGGCTTTACGGGTCGGCATGGGGGCGCATCTTGCCGGACGAATCGTGCCGCAGCCAGCAAGGCGCGGCGCGGGAGCGCGCCCCGGATCTTCACGGCGGCGGCCGCCCGGCGGGGGCGCTGATCATCAACCCTTTGAATTCAAAGGCATTACCGCGCTCGGGTCGAGCGTGACGAGCGGTTTTCGGATGAGCAGCAGCGCAACCAGGGTTGCGATCGCCATGACCGACAGATACAGGCCCACGGCGGCAAGCCCTGCGCTGTCCGCCAGGCGGCGGGCAATGTACGGCGCGAGCGAGGCACCGAGGATGCCGGCGAAATTGAAGGTGAGCGAGGTGCCCGTATAGCGCACGGGGGTGGGAAACAGCTCCGCGAGCGCGCTGCCGAGCGGGCCGTAGGTCAAACCGGTGCAGCTGAAGCCGAGCGCGAGAAACACGCACTGGCGTGTCAAGTCCCGTGCGCCGAACAGCGGCTGGAACGCGAAACCGAAGGCGATCAGGGCAAGGGTCGCAAGAATGAGCATCGTGCGCCCGCCGATGCGGTCGGCGAGCCGGGCCGCGATCGGAATGAGCAGACCGAAGAACAGCACCCCGAAGAGCTGAAGCTTGAGATAGAAGTTGCGCTCGAAGCCGAGCGCGGTCGTCGCCCAACCGAGCGCGAACACCGTCATCAGGTAGAAGATCGAGAAGGTCGTCGCGGCGCCGATCGTGCCGAGCACGAGTGCTCGCGCATGATGACGCATCACCTCGAGCAGGGGGACGCGTACGCGCTCACCGCGGGCGACACTGCGCTCGAAGGCCGGCGTCTCGAGGAGCTGCAGCCGCACGTACAGCCCGACGCCCACGAGCAGCGTGCTCGCGAGAAACGGCCAGCGCCAGCCGTAACTGAGGAACTCGGCCTCGCTCAGATGCGTGCTGATCAGCAGATAGGCACCGCTCGCCGCCATGAACCCGAGGGGCGCGCCGAGTTGCGGGAAGCAGCCATACCAGGCGCTGCGCCCCGGGGGCGCGTTCTCGGTCGCGAGCAACACCGCCCCGCCCCATTCACCGCCCAGACCCAGTCCCTGACCGAACCGACACAGCGCAAGCAGCACGGGGGCCAGTACACCGATGCGGGCATAGGTCGGCAGCACTCCGATGAGCACGGTCGATGCGCCCATCGTCAGCAGCGCCGTGACGAGCGTCGACTTGCGGCCGATGCGATCACCGAAATGGCCGAACAGCATGGAGCCTATGGGTCGCGCAAAGAAGGCGAGCGCGAAGGTCGCGGAGGACTGCAGAAGCGCCGCGCTCGGATCGCCGTGCGGAAAGAACAGGATGGGGAAGACGAGCACGGCCGCGGTCGCATAGATGTAGAAATCGAAGAACTCGATGGTGGTGCCCACGAGGCTCGCCAGCAGAATCCGGCGCAGGGCTGCGCCGGTCGGCAGCTCATTCTCGGCCGGTGCCGTGCTCACGGTGTGCCGGGGCCGGACGGATTGGATGTCGCGGGACCGAGGGCATCCTCGTTCTGCCGGATGATCTGATCGGGGAGGACCTCACGCAGCGGAATGGCCGGTGGATTGACCACGGCCCCCTGATCCTCGGCCGGAACCCGCGCAGCGGCTGCAGCCGGCGGGTGCATCGCCATGCGCTCATCTTGTGGGCGCTCGCCGCTGTTCCAGCCGCCGCCGAGATCGTTGATGAGCGTCACGCTCGCGACCAGCTGCTTCAGGCGCACCTGCAGCTCGGTCTCCCGGGCGCTCAGGAAGGCATTCTGCGCGGTGAGGAGCTGCACGTAGCTGTCGAT
>DATGIA010000130.1:0-2950 GCA_035307465.1 Steroidobacteraceae bacterium | reverse complement strand
CAGCCGCCGCCTTGAATGCCGAGACTATGCATGCCGCCGAGCGTAATCCCGCCGCGGGCAGGACCCGCATAGCTAGTTGCCGTCGCAACAGTGAGCACGATGGCCGCAACCGCGAGTGATACCTGCGTCTTCATTTGATTCTCCCCAAAATTCGCTCGTTTATTTGCGCTGCCCAATCCCAGCTAAGACATCGATCTCTTCAATGGGAGCTTTGCGACGAACGGACTCTTCTCGAGTTCCTTGCGCCTCGCCTTCCGCCATTGCCCCGGCTTGGTCCTCAAAGAAATAGACGCCGACTCCATATTTCTTTCCTGACTCACATCGCTCTGATGCAACTAATCGGGTCAGGAAGGTGTCGAGTTCGGCCAGCAGCTCCTGCCCTCTCTCGCCCGCAACAGCCAGGAATCTGTCACGACCGGCTTCTGACATGAGCTCATCGGAAACAACCGCGCGTTCGAAATAGAGTGGCTCCGATGCCGTCCGCAGAAGGTTGTGCACGAAGTTGTCTGCGACGACCGCGAGAAACCGCCCCATCCGCTCTATCCGCCTTGCATCGGCTCCTGGCGGAACTAGAGCGCGTGATAAACAGCGAACGGTGTTCCCCTCGACCACCTCGACGGAGCCAGCCGCTACGAGCTCATCTAGCAGCGCTTCTTCGTCGGCCCCTGGGCATGCAAGTGATACGAGTTCGCGAAAACTTCGGCGCGGCGAGCCACCTGTTGGAGCCAAGTCCAGCTCTAGTGCAAGCCCGTACGCCCCAGAGAAACCGGCCTGCGTATGCCAAGCACTGAGGAGACTCGCCACTTGATCCAAACCAACAGCCGCCCGCAGGCTGTGCGGCGCGCCCAAACGCGACGCCTCTCTCAGCGCAGACACGTCTGATTTGGTGATTCCCGCTACTGCAGCAAGTCGCGCGTCAGTCGTCGGCCTCTTTTGATCTCTGAGACGCGCTTCGAGCGCCTGGACGTACACGCGACGCACGACGCCGGCGATCTCCCCCGCGGAGATTCCGTAATCGAAGGCGACGCGCATGAGTGGCTGCACAAGTGCAGCGAAGACGCTCAGCACTGCCTCTTTTTCTCGGCTCGTTTTGGACATGCTGCGGTTGCTTTGTTGTGACATAACTCTAGGGAGTTCAGTGACTTATGTCAATTAACAATGCATGGCGTGTAGCTATCCGCCTACACGCAAGGGGGAAAATCTAGCTGAAACAGCTAGTTATGAGCGCCGGGAGCAGACTCCGGATTGGCCGCCGAGTGAGAGACGGCGCACAGCGGCGAGCACCGCAATGGGGTAGGCGTTGCGAGGAAGCAGCGTGGGTCAGGTGCGCTCGGCGGGGTCGAAAAGCCGAGCGTGCTCGAGGATCGCGTAGCGATCGGTCATGCCGGCGATGTAATCGGCCACCGTGCGAGCGCGCCCGAGCCCCGGATGCGCCGCTTCGGCGCGCAGCGCCTGGTCACGGTGCTCGGGCGGCATGAGCGTGCTCTCGGTGCAGAACGCTTCGAAGAGCTCCCGCACCACGCGGCGCGCCTTGGCGGTCATGCGCAGCACCTTGTAGTGACGGTAGACGTGCTCGCGCAGGAATTCCTTGAGCTCGAGATGCTCCTCGTGGCATTCATCGCTCAGCGCAGCGAGCGGCTTGGCGGATGCGCGCACCTCGTCGATCGACCCGGGTCTGGCGGCTGCCAGATGCGACTGCGTGGTGCGAATCAGATCGCCCACGATGTGGTTGATCATGCGGCGGATGATCTCGTGCACCAGCACCCGCTCGCTCAGGTCCGGGTGGCGGGCGATGACCGCCTGGTACTGACGGCGGAACATGCGTGTCTCGCGCAGCGCATCGACGGTCAGCAATTGCGCGCGGATGCCGTCGTCAACGTCGTGATTGTTGTAGGCGATCTCGTCGGCGAGGTTGGCGATCTGCGCCTCGAGGCCCGGCTGGCGGCGCTTGATGAAGCGCTCGCCCAGCTCGCCGAGCTCGCGCGCATGCCGCAGCGAGCAATGCTTGAGGATCCCCTCGCGGCATTCGAAGGTGAGGTTCAGGCCGCGGAATTCCGCATAACGCTCCTCGAGCTCGTCCACCACCCGCAGCGACTGCAGGTTGTGCTCGAAGCCTCCGTAGTCGCGCATGCATTCGTTGAGCGCATCCTGGCCGGCGTGGCCGAAGGGGGTGTGCCCGAGGTCATGCGCCAGGCTGATCGCCTCGGTGAGTGCCTCGTTCAAATGCAGCGCCACGGCGACGGAGCGGGCGATCTGCGCCACCTCGATCGAGTGCGTGATGCGGGTGCGATAGAGATCGCCTTCGTGATTGACGAACACCTGCGTCTTGTAGACCAGGCGCCGAAAGGCGTTCGAGTGGATGATGCGGTCGCGGTCTCGCTGGAACTCGCTGCGCAGCTCCGGACGCGGCTCCGCGTAGCGCCGCCCGCGCGAGCGGGCGTCCTGCGCGGCGAAGGGGGCTAACGCAGCGTCGGCTGGGGAGGTGTCGTTCATCGCGGCTCGCCCCTCACGCGCAGTACGCCTGCAGCGTGCGGCCGAGAGCGTCCTCAGGATAGTCCGCGGTCACGAAGGCGTTGCCGATGCGCCGCAGCAGCACCAGGCGCATGCGCCCGGCGAGCACCTTCTTGTCGAAACGCATGTGCTCGAGCACGGCCCCGGGCGCGACCCCGGTGCTGCGCACCGGAAGTCCCGCGCGCTCGATGAGCGATTGCACGCGGGCAAGCTCCTGGGCGGTCATCAGGCCGCACTCGCGCGACATCGCCGCCGCCATCATGAGTCCGGCTCCGACCGCCTCGCCGTGCAACCACTTGCGGTAGCCGGTTGCCGCCTCGAGCGCGTGTCCGAAGGTATGCCCGAGGTTGAGCAGCGCGCGGTCGCCTTGCTCCTCGCGCTCGTCCCGCCCGACGATCATTGCCTTGATCTCGCAGGAGCGGCGCACCACGTGGCTGAG
>DATGIA010000129.1:0-25198 GCA_035307465.1 Steroidobacteraceae bacterium | reverse complement strand
TGCCGGTGTTCGCTGCCAAACGGGCATGCCCTCATGCGCGGGCGTTATTGGCGGGGGCCGTCGGTGCGAACGTACAGTGCGCGCATGTATCGGTACGATGACATCGATGCGACGCTCGTGGCCGAGCGCGTCACCCAGTTTCGCGATCAGACGCGGCGATTTCTGGCGGGCGAGCTCACCGAGGACGAGTTCAAGGCGCTGCGCCTGCGCAACGGACTGTACATCCAGCGCCATGCGCCCATGCTGCGAATCGCGATTCCCTATGGGCTGCTGTCGACCCGCCAGCTGCGCGCGCTTGCCTCGATCGCGCGTCGCTACGACCGCGGCTACGGTCATTTCACGACGCGCCAGAATCTGCAGTTCAACTGGCCGCGCCTCGAAGAGGTGCCCGACATCCTCGAGGAGCTGGCGCGCGTCGAGATGCACTCCATCCAGACGAGCGGCAACTGCATTCGCAACACCACCTCCGATCACCTCGCCGGGGTGGCGCCCGATGAGCTCGAAGATCCACGCCCGTGGTGCGAGATCATCCGCCAGTGGTCGACCTTCCACCCCGAATTCACCTACCTGCCCCGCAAGTTCAAGATTGCCGTGACGGGCGCCGAGCGCGACCGTGCCGCATCGCTGGTGCACGACATCGGCGTGCATCTCGTGCGCGGCGCCGACGGTGAGCCGGGCTTCGAGATCCTCGCCGGCGGCGGCCTCGGACGCACGCCGATCATCGGCCACGTGGTGCGCGGATTCCTGCCGCAGAGACACCTGCTGTCCTATCTCGAGGCGATCTTGCGCATCTACAACCGCGAGGGTCGCCGCGACAACCTGCACAAGGCCCGCATCAAGATCCTGGTTCGCTCGCTCGGCATCGATGAATTTCGTCGTCGTGTGGAGACCGAGTGGGAGCAGCTGCGCGACGGGCCGCTCACCTTGGGAGACGCCGAGCTCAAGCGCATGCGAAGCTTCTTCGCACCGCCCGCATACCGCACGCTCCCCGACGTCGATCCCACCGAGGGACGCGGGACCGCGTTTCGCGCCTGGTACCGCTACAATACGAGCGCGCACAAGGTACCCGGATATCGCGCCGTGTTCGTATCGCTGAAGAAGCCGGGCGCTCCGCCCGGCGACATCACCGATGCGCAGATGGAGCTCCTCGCCGATCTCGCCGATCGCCACAGCTTCGGCGAGCTGCGGGTCACGCACACCCAGAATCTGCTGCTTGCGGACGTCGAGCAGGGCGAGACCTACGCGCTGTGGCGTGCGCTCGAGGGCGCGGGTCTCGCAACGCCCAACATCGGCACGCTCACCGACATGATCTGCTGCCCCGGCCTCGATTTCTGCAGCCTCGCGAATGCGGGCTCGATCGAGGTCGCACGGCTCATCAACGAACGGTTCGACGACTATGATTACCTCTACGACCTCGGCGAGATCGAGCTGAAGATGTCGGGTTGCATGAATGCGTGCGGCCATCATCACGTCGGGCACATCGGCATCCTCGGCGTCGACAAGGGCGGGGAGGAGTGGTACCAGATCACGATCGGCGGCGCCGCGGGAAACGATGCGTCCCTGGGCACGGTCATCGGCCCATCGGTCGCGAAGCAGGACGTCGCCGAGACCATCGATCGGTTGCTGTCGGTCTACGTCGAGGAGCGCGAGCCCGAGGAGCGTTTCCTCGACACGGTACGCCGCCTCGGCGTCAGGCCTTTCAAGGAACGGGTATATGCCGCGCCGGCTGTTGCGTGACGCCGCGATCGTCATCGACGAGTGGCGCACGCTCGCCGAGCTCGAAGCGGATGGCCCGAGGCCCGATCCATTGCAGCCGGGCAGCCTCCAGGCCCTGCGGGTGGCTTCCACCCCGCTGATCCTCAGCTTCGCGCAGTGGCGCGCCGAGCGCGAGCGCTGGCAGGCTCTTGCCGGACCGCTCGGGGTCATTCTCGCGCCGGCCGATCCGGTCGAGGCGCTGATCGAGGACCTGCCGCGCTTTGCCCTGCTCGGCGCGGAGTTTCCCGGCCCCGGAGACGGACGCGGCTACACCCAGGGCCGACTGCTGCGTGAGCGCTGGCACTTCCCCGGTGAGCTCAGAGCATGCGGCTACGTGCGCCAGGATCAGCTGTTCCTGCTGGCGCGCTGCGGCTTCAACAGCTTCGAGCTTCCGGAGAGCGAGCTCGAGGCCGCGCGCCTCGCCCTCGACACCTTCAGCGCAGCGTACCAGCCGGCAAACGATGCGGGATTGAGGCGCAGTTTGCGCCGGCGCGCCTGAAGGGAGCGGGGCACGCCTGTAGGGAGCCGCGGTGCTTGCACGAGGGCCGGTTGACAGGCTCTAGGGTTTATCTCGCAGCGGGATCTCCCGGCCCTCGAGCGCTCGCTCCACCTCCTCGGAAGTCTCGAGCTTCTCGAGGTCGCGCACCAGCCGTCGCGGCAGGTGCGGGGCCAGCAGCTCAATGAACTCGTACATGTAAGCCCTGAGGAAGGCGCTGCGCCTAAATCCGATCCAGGTGGTGTGGCTCTCGAATAGGTGCGCGGCATCGAGCACCTCGAGATCGGCATCCGCCACCGGGTCGATTGCGAGCCGCGCGAGAATGCCGACCCCGAGGCCGATGCGCACGTAGGTCTTGATCACATCGGAATCGCGCGCGGTGAGCGCGACATCCAGCGACAGGCCCGCCGTCTCGAACAGCGCGGGAAGCGAGGAGCGCCCGGAGAAGCTGAAGACGTAGGTGACGATCGGATACTCGGCGAGCTTCTTCAGGGTCAAGCGTCCGGCCGAGGCGAGCGGGTGGCCGCGCGGAACGACCACCGCGCGATGCCAGCGATACACGGGCAGGCGCACGAGGTGCGGGAACAGGTCCTCCGATCCCGTGGCGATCGCGAAGTCCACGCGCTCGCGCGCCACCATCTCGGCAATCTGCTCCGAGGTGCCCTGGTGCAGATGCAGCCGCACCTTCGGGTACTTCGCGCGAAACGCGCGGATCACCGGCGGCAGCACGTAGCGTGCCTGCGTGTGCGTGGTGGCGATCGACAGCGTGCCGCCGTCGGCCTGGCGCAGCTCCGCCGAGGAGCGGCGGATGTTCTGCATCTCGCGCAGGATGTTGCTCGCGCGGGCGATGATCTCCTCGCCCGCCGCGGTCGTGCGCGTGAGCGCGCGTCCCTCGCGCTCGAACAGCTGAAACCCGAGCTCCTCCTCGAGCATCTTCAGCTGTCGGCTGACACCGGGCTGCGAGGTGTGCAACTGACGCGCGGCGGCGGTGATGTTGAGCCCGCTCTCGTGAACGGCGACCAGATAGCGCAGCTGCTGCAGCTTCACGGCAGCACGTGCAGCGTCGTGTTGAACAGGAACGGATCGCGGAATTCGGTCGACTCGCCCGCCTGCTTGCCGGCGACCGGCTGTAGCCGCGCCGACAGCGGCTTGTGCCACTTCCAGGCAAGCGCGGCAACGTCACCGAAGATGCGCTCGAGCTGGGCCGCGCTCACATCGCCCGGCAACGGAACGGTATCGAGCCCGGTGCCGCAGACCGCCGAATAGGCCAGCAGGTCGTCGATGCCGTAGGCGCCTTCCGACCAGCGCTGCGCAAGCAGCTTGTCCTCCATCACCGGCACCATCAGACCGGAGTATCCGATCTGCCTCACCGGCACGGCCTTCACCGCCGAGGTAATCGCAAGGGCGGCGGTGAGCGTGCCGCTCGAGCCGAAGCGCGCTCCCGTATAGGCCTCGATGGCGGCGCCGATCGACACATCGGCCAGCGGTGCCGGGGTCGGATCGACGCCCATGAAGGTCCAGCGCGTCGCGGCGGACACCTGCTCGCCCACGGCCTGGGCCCGTTTCGCATGCACCGTCAGCTCGCGGGTGAGCTGCGCCACCGACTCCTTGAAGTCGCCCCGGGTGCGCGCGAACACGCGGGCGACCAAGCCGGCACCCTCGAGGCCGATGGAGAAGCGTCGATCCTCGCCGGTGAAGTAAGCGCCGGGATAGAAGGGGCCGTAGGGCGCGAGCATCGCGGTGGCGGTGAAGTTGAAATTGCCCTGGCTGTGCGGGCTGTGCTCGGCGAGCGAGCGCACCAGGATCGCGCTTTCGTGGATGACGCGCCAGTGAATGCCATCGTCGGCCGCGATGAGCGCGCTGCCGTTGAGGTGCGAGAGGGTTGCGAGCGCCCGCCCGAGCAGGCGCATGGCCCGCGGATCGTCCTCATCTTTGAGCATCGCGGGGCCGACGTTGGGCAGGAAATCCTCCTTGACCGAGAGCTCATCGAACGCCTTCAAGAAGGCGAGCGCCTCCTCGTCCGAGGCACCGCTCACCAGCTCGGCGAGGGGCTGCGTCACGATGCGCAGCGTCTCGACCTGGTAGCCGGCCTGCGCAAACTCCCTCCGGGCCGCCCGCAGCACGCCGAGCGTCTCGCCGATCTGCTCGACGTAGCGGGTGCGATCGAGACGCACGAAGGCCGTGATGGCGCGCACCTTGGGCAGAGTGGACTGCGGCGTCTCGAGCGGGGCAGCGACCGTGAGGCTCGAGAACAGCACCCATCCCATCACCCATATCGCCCTTCTCGTCATGGCCGCTCCCGATCGATGGGATCTATTCAAGCACAGGGCCGCACACGCCGCACCCGTCCTCAAAGGGACAGGAGCCGGTAGCCCGCAAGCACAAGCGTTGCGGCGAGCACGGTTCGCAGCAATGCCTCGGGCACCCGTCCGGCGAGGTGGCTGCCGAAATAGATTCCAGGCAGCGAGCCGACGAGCAGCGAGACGAGCAGCCGCGCATCGACCGAGCCGAACATCCAGTGGCCGAGTCCGGCCACGAGCGTGAGCGGTACGGCATGCGCGATATCCACCGCCACGATGCGGGCGGTCGTGAGCCGCGGATAGAGCAGGTACAGCGCGACGATGCCGAGCGCTCCCGCTCCGACGGAGGAAATCGACACGAGGACGCCGAGCAGCGCGCCGGCCCCGACCGTCATGCCGGTGCGCAGCGCCCGTGCGCTGCCGCCTGCGACGGCCGGTCCGACCTTGAGCGCCACCGTCCGCCGCCGCAAGTTCCGCAGGAGTGACAGGATGAGGGCGCCGGCCGTGAGCAGCAACGCCACCCCCAGGGTGAGCGTGACCAGACGCGAGGACCCCGGCGCGCTCAAGCGATGCACGAGAAGCAGCGTGATGAAGGCCGCGGGCACGCTGCCCGACCCGAGCAGAACGACGATGCGCCAGTCGACGCGCCGGTGCCGCGAGTGCACCCAGGTGCCGCAGGCCTTGGTGACGGCGGCGTGCAACAAATCGGTGCCCACCGCGGTCACCGGAGGCACCTGAAACACGAGCACCAAGATGGGGGTCATCAACGAGCCGCCTCCGACGCCCGTGAGACCGACGATCGTTCCCACCAGGAGGCCGGCAAGCGCCTGCGTGGGATCGATCATGCGCCGCCCGCCTCCCTCATGCCCTGCATGATACGGACTGGCGTGTTGCGCAGCCTCGCCGGTTGATAATTCACGGTTCTATGCTCATGCGCATCGAGCAGCATGTTGGCCGCTGCCGCGAAGCTTCGCTAGAGTGGGCGCTGTGAAGCACGGCCGCCATGAGGCTCACTTGCGTTATTTCCCCGTCTTTTTCGATCTCACCGGGCAAGGCGTCCTCATCGTCGGCGCGGGCGAGGTGGCCGCACGAAAGCTCGCGCTGCTCGAGCGCAGCGGCGCACGCATCACCGTGGTCGCACCCCGAGCGGTGCCGTCCATTCTCGAGAGCGCAGCGCAATCGCGTCTGACGCTGCACCTGCGCGAGTTCGCGCCCGCCGATCTCGAGGGCGCGCGCCTCGTCATTGTGGCGACCGCCCAGCGTGCGCTCAACCGCTGGATCGCACGGCTATGCGAGTCGCGGGCGATTGCGGTGAACGTCGTGGACGATCGCGCCGCCTCGCGCTTCATCGTTCCCGCCCTCATCGATCGCGATCCGGTGCTGATTGCAGTCTCGAGCGGCGGCACCTCGCCGGTGCTCGCGCGCCGTCTGCGCGAGCGCCTCGAGGCCTCGATACCGAAGCGGCTCGGCGAGCTCGCGCTCTGGCTGAAGGATCTGCGCGCGGACGCTCGGCGGCGGCTGCGCACGCTCGATGAGCGGCGGCGCTTTTTCGAGACATTGATCGACGGCTTCGCCTCCCGCCGCTGGCTCGCCGGCGACCGGCGCGGCGCGCGCCGCGAGGCGCAACGTCTGCTGCAGCATTCGAGCACCCCCTCGCGCGCGACGGGCGAGGTCACGTTGGTCGGCGCGGGTCCGGGCGATCCCGAGCTCCTCACCCTCAAGGGCCTGCGCGCGCTCGCGGATGCGGATGTGATCTTTCACGACCGGCTCGTGAGCCGATCGATTCTCGACCTCGCGCGACGCGATGCGCGCTGCGTGCCGGTGGGCAAGTCGCCGGGCGGGTTGGGCCATACGCAAAGCGAAATCAATGCGCTCCTCGTCGAGGCGGCTCGGCGGGGCGAGCGCGTGGTGCGCCTGAAGGGCGGTGACCCCTTCGTCTTCGGACGCGGCGGGGAGGAGATTGCGGCGCTCGCGCGGGCGGGGATCCCGTTCTGTGTCATCCCCGGCATCACCGCGGCGAGCGGCGCGGCGGCCTACTCGGGCATTCCGCTCACGCATCGCGAGCTCGCGCATGGCGTCACCTTGGTCACTGGACACGACGAGGCCTCGATCGACTGGCACGGCCTCGCGCGGCCCGGGCACACGGTGGTCTTTTACATGGGTCTCGCGCGACTCGAGCGCATCGCAGCGCGTCTCATCGAGCATGGCGCCGACCCCGCGCGTCCCGCCGCGCTCATCGCGGATGCGACCACCGCGGGCCAGCGCGTGCTCACGGCGCCGCTCGTGCGCATCGCGGCGATCGCCGCGGGCGCCGCGCTGGTCGCACCGGTGTTGCTGATCGTGGGCGAGGTGGTGTCGTTGCACGAGACGCTCGCCTGGTTCGGACTCGATGAGGAGACGGCGCTCACGCGCAGTGCCTGAAAGCCGCGGTGTGCGCGGCCCCTTTCAGCTCAGCGCCGACTCGAACCCGCGCTCGCGGATCCAGGCTCGATTGAACAGGCGCGATTGATACTTCGCGCCCCCGTCGCACAGGATCGTGACGAGCACATGGCCGGGCCCGAGCTGCCGCGCGAGCTGCACGGCGGCCGCAACGTTGATGGCGGCCGTGCTCCCAAGCAAGAGTCCTTCCTCGCGCAGCAGCCGGTATACGAAGCGCATTGTCTCCGCATCGCTGATGCGCAGCGCATCATCGATCGGCGCCCCGGCAAGATTGGCCGTGACGCGACCCGTACCGATGCCCTCGGTGATCGAGGAGCCACCATCGGATCTCAGCTCCCCGTCCTTGATGTAGTGATACAGCGAGCTGCCGGGCGGGTCGACCAGCACGGTGCGGATGCGCGGTGACTGTGACTTGAGATACGCCGCGACCCCCGCGAGCGTGCCGCCGGTGCCGGTCGCTGCACAGAACAGGTCGATCCTGCCGGCGAGATCGCGCCAGATTTCGGGCCCGGTCGACTCGAAGTGCGCGGCCCGGTTCGCGGTGTTGTCGAACTGATTGGCCCACACCGCATCGGGCAGCTCCTCGGCGAGCCGGCCAGCGACTTTCTGGTATTGATTGGGATTGCTGTAGGGCACGGCCGGCACCTTGCGCAGCTCCGCGCCGAGCGCCTCGATCGTCTGATACTTCTCGGCCGACTGATTGTCGGGCATCACGATGACGCACTTGTAGCCACGGGCGTTACAGACGTGAGCGAGTCCGATTCCGGTATTGCCGGCCGTTCCCTCGACCACGGTACCGCCCGGCTTGAGCAGTCCCCGCCGCTCGGCGTCGAGCACGATCCATTTCGCGGCTCGATCTTTGACCGAGCCGCCCGGATTCATGAATTCCGCCTTGCCGTAGATGTCGCACCCCGTTTCGGCACTGAGGCGCGCGAGGCGAATGAGCGGCGTGTTGCCCACCGCATCCAGAAATCCCTCGCAGAGGCTCAAGGGCAACTCACCGCGCGGCGCGGGCAGTGTGCGGAGAGATCCAGGGCGACGAAAAGGCGAGCCGTCGTCGTCGGACGCGCGACACGGGCGATCACGGCAAGGGCGCGCATCGAGTTTCAGGCTATGCCCGGCCTCCGATCGTGTCAACGGCGCTCCCCAGGGGGACCGCTGTTCGGGTCACTCGCGAGCGCGTCGCGCCCGCGCACGGGGCATCGCGCCTGCGCATCGGGCGCACGAGGCGGGCGAGGCGCGCATAAAAGAATCCCCGGGAGACCCGGGGAGCGGGAGTGGAACAGGTGCAGAGTAACTACCCGACACGTCCGTAGATGGCGGATGCGCTGCACAAAAATGTGCACGAACGCTCGACCTTCTTTGAGTTCGGATGTTGCGCTAATGTGACTTTGGCCAAAAGACGCACTAGCGCGACGGAAATGATGGTAGCACTTTCGTCAGCCAAAATATAGGCTTAACTGCATCGCTTTCGTTCGAGGCGGGGTTACATATCGTTCATCATTGTACGTGTTTTTCCTACAACAATGCGGCGATGAAGCTCGATGCGTCAACCACTTAGCCAAGCTGCGCTCAAGGCCAGCAACTGGCGCGAGTCTCGAAATGCGGGCTGCTGGCCTTCGCCTTGACCACGCAGAAACGCTGACCGGTCGGCGCCTCCATCACCCACCAGCTTTGCACCGCCTGCACGCGTCGCGCACCCAGCGCTTCGAGCCTGCGGACCTCCGCCTCCACATCGTCGGTCTCGATGTCGAGATGCACGCGGCTCGGGTGGTCGACCACCTGCACCTCGATATCGAGGCCGTGCTGGCTGTCCTCGAGCGCGCAATACTTGGCGCCCTCTGCGCCGGGCAGCTCGCGCAGCGGCATGCCCAGGGCGGCGGCCCAGAATTGCGCCGCGGTGCGCAGATCCCCGCCGCGACAGTCGATGATGAACCCGCTCAGTTTGCTTTTGTGCATGAACTACCTCAGATTTTCTTGAGTTTGACCGGCCTATCTTTCCATGCTCGAGGATCCGCATGAAATACCTGCACACCATGGTGCGTGTCACCGATATTGAGCAATCGCTGCGCTTCTATCGCGACGCGCTCGGGCTCATCGAGCTGTCGCGCAAGGACTACTCTCAAGGACGCTACACGCTGGTATTTCTCGCAGCACCCGGCGATGAGCAAGCTCAGGTCGAGCTCACGCACAACTGGGATCCAGAGAGCTACGGCAGCGGGCGCAACTTCGGGCATCTCGCCTACGCGGTCGAGAACATATACGACACCTGTCGCCGGCTCATGGACCATGGGGTCACCATCAATCGGCCGCCCCGCGACGGCCGGATGGCGTTCGTGCGCTCGCCCGATCAGATCTCGATCGAGCTGCTGCAGGCGGGGGCGGCGCTGCCGGCGGCCGAGCCTTGGAGGAGCATGCCGAACAGCGGAGTCTGGTAGGCGGCCTCGCGCCTAGAACATCTCCGAGGCGTCGGGCGCCTTGATCTCGACGGTGCTCGAGCGCGAGGCAATGTAATCGCCCGTGATCATCTCATCATAGGCCTGCCCGGGGCCCACCATCGGATAGACCCCCGCGTTGTCATCGATCATGACCTCGAGGAACGCCGCGCCCTTGAAGCGGATGAACTCCTCGATCACGCGCGGCAGGTCGCTCTTGCGCTCGAGACGCGCCGCGAACTTGAAGCCGTCGGCGAGAGCAGCCTTGACGAAATCCTTGCGGTGCAGGCTCTTGTCGCTCGCGGAGAGCCGACCCTTGAAGAACAGCTTCTGCCACTGCTTGACCATGCCGTCGCCACAGTTGTTGAGCACGATCACCTTGATCGGCAAATCATAGGTGGTGACCGTCTCGAGCTCACCGATGTTCATGCGGATGCTGGCATCCCCATCGACGTCGATCACCAGGCGGCTCGGATGTGCGAACTGCGCGCCAACCGCGGCCGGCAGGCCAAATCCCATCGTGCCCATGCTGCCGGAGGTCAGCCAGAGGCGCGGACTCTTGAAGTCGAAGTACTGCGCGGCCCACATCTGATGTTGTCCGACGCCGGTGGTGATGATGGCCTCACCCTGCGTGAGCCGATTGATCTCCTCGATCACGTAGTACGGCTGGATCAGCGGACTCGCGCGATCGTAGTTCATCGCATGCCGCGCCTTGAGCTCATCGCAACGTGCACGCCACTCTGGCCACGTGCGCGCCACACCGTGTCGGCGTGCGTACTCGATGAGCGAATCGAGGGCCTCCGTCATGAGGCCGACGTGACTCCAGTCGACGCGCTTTACCTTGTTGATTTCGGAGATGTCGATGTCGAGATGCGCGATGAAGCGCGCGCCGCTCGCGAACTTGCTCGGATTGCCGGCAACGCGGTCATCGAACCGTGCCCCGACCGCAAACAGGAAGTCGCAGTCCTCGACGGCATAGTTGGCGAATGCGGTGCCGTGCATGCCGAGCATCCGCATCGACAGCGGGTGCGTGGTGTCGACCGAGCCGATGCCCATGAGCGTCGTCACCACGGGGATGCCGAGCAGCTCGGCGAACTCGCGCAGCGAGGGCGCCGCGCCGGCGTTCACGACCCCGCCGCCCGCATAGATCAGCGGTCGTGCGGCCTGCTCGAGCGCCGTAAAGAAGCTTGCACACGCCGGCTCGCTGAGCTTGCTCGCGCGCACTCGATTGAGGCGTTGGCGATAGCCGGGGATCGGCAGCCGGCCCGAGCCGTGGAAGACACCTTTCCAGTTCTGCACGTCCTTCGGGATGTCGAGCACCACGGGCCCGGGCCGGCCGGTACGCGCGATCTCGAAAGCCGTGCGCACGGTTGCCTCGAGGCGCGTTGGATCGGTTATTAGAAAGACGTGCTTCGCGACGGCTCCCATGATGCTCGGCACCGGCGCCTCCTGGAAGGCATCGGTACCAATGGCCGTGGTGGAGACCTGACCGCAGATGACGACAATCGGCACTGAATCGGCCTGGCAGTCGCGCACCGGCGTCACCATGTTGGTCGCCCCGGGCCCGGAGGTGACCATGACCACGCCGACACGGCCGCTCGCGCGCGCATAGCCGGCGGCCATGAACCCCGCACCCTGCTCGTTCGCCGGGACGATCAGCGGCATCGGCGAGCCATGCTCGAGGTTGTAGCGAAAGACGGCGTCGTAGATCGGGAGGATGGCACCGCCCGAGTAGCCGAAGATCGTATCGACACCCTCGTCGGCGAGCACCTGAACGAGCATATCGGCACCCGTCATACTGGCGCCCGCCAGCGGATGTGCTCCTCGACTCAGAACGTCCTCGCGCTCCTGCATGCATCCGAGCCTAGCAGTTCTCGCTCTGGCGCCCAAGTAGCGCCCTCCCGTATCCTTGCTGATCCCTATGCGACACGTCATTGCCTTGCTGCTGCAGAACGAGGCCGGCGCCCTGACTCGCGTCACCGGCCTCATCTCGAGTCGTGGCTACAACATCGAGTCGCTTTCGGTCGCGCCCACCATCGATCCGACGGTCTCGCGGCTCACCCTGGTGACGACCGGCTCGGATGCCGTGATCGCGCAGATCAACGCCCAGCTGTCGAAGCTCGTCGATGTGGTGGCGGTCGAGGACCTCACGAGCGGTGATCATCTCGCGCGCGAACTGCTCCTCATCAAGCTGCACATCACGCCGGACCAGGTCGAGGCGGTCCAGGATCGGGTGCGCCAGCTCGGCGGGCGGGTGCTTGCGCCGAACCCGACGAGCTTCATCGTCGAGCTCACCAGCACGGAGACCGACATCGGCGAGTTCATCGCCGACCTGGCCGCTTTTGGCGAGATCATCGAAGTGGTCCGCAGCGGCGTGCTCGGCATCTCTCGCGTGAATCACCGCCTGCATTCCGTCAAATGATCCGGAGGTCCGGTTAGTCCATGGAAGTCGAAGTTCCGCATCACACCGCCGATCCGTTGAGTCGCCGCGTCGGCGTGCTCGTCAGCATCGTCGGCATCTTTCTCTCGGTGGTGACGATCGCCTCGCATCGCTCGCATACGCAAGCCGTGATCGAGCGCACCAAGGTGAACGACGACTGGTCCTTCTATCAGGCGAAGAAGATCCGGGCGAACATCTACGAGATGGGCGCAACGCTGCTCGGCGAGCTTGCACCTGATCCCGCGCACGCCGCGCGCATCACACAGCTCACGGCGGCCCGCGACAAGGAAATGAACGACGGCAAGGCGCTGCAGGACGATGCGCACAAGCAGGAGAAGCGCAGCGACCTCGAGGAGGAGCGCGCACTGCGCTATGACATCGGCGAGGGGTTGCTCGAGCTCGGACTGGTGCTCTGCTCGCTCTACTTCCTCGCGCGCAATACCCTGTTCCCGATCGTCGGCATCGTCGCGAGCATCGCTGGCCTCGCCATGGGCATCGCCGGTTATCTGCTGCAGTAATGCGCCACGCGGGCGCCCCGTACCTGATGCTCGCCGTGCTGCTCACAGCAGCCGCCCGCCCATCGCCCGCGCAATCCCAGGCGACGCAGACCCCCGCGACGCAGACCTCCGCGACGCAGTCCCGCCCGACGACGACGCCCACGCCTGCGCCCGGCGCCCGCGTCGAGGCGCGCTCGGGCGACTTCCTCGCCGTCGGCACCGTCCGTGCCGACCAGCTGACGATTCACCTGAGCCGTCTGGCTGACAATGCCCCGGTGCGCGATGCCGCGGTCACCGTCGTGTTGCGCGGCACTTCGCATGCGGCGCTCGCGGCGAGCGACGGCGGCTACACGATCAGGACCGCGGACCTCACCGTGCCTGGCCCGGCCGCGGTGCTCATCGAGGTCACGCAGGGGGCGCTGCGCGAGCAGCTCAGCGGCACCCTGGAGATCGGTGGAGCGGAAAAGGCCCACGAGACGCGCGACAGCCTGCGCCAGACCGCCTGGTGGGTGCTCAATTTCGCGGTCTGCATAGGCTTTCTGATGCTGTGGAACCGGCGCCGCAAGAAAGCCGATCCCTGACCGCCCGGTACCGCGGGCCGCGAGGCCTGGCGCGCCGCCCCGCTCAGAAGCTCTGGAAGGTCTGCACCAGGAACTGCACGCGCTGATTGTTCGGCACCGTCTTCAGCGGCAGCGCGAGATCGATGTGCAGCACATTGCCGAGACCGCTGCGCGAATTGCCGATGCGCAGTCCCACTCCAACATCGCTCAGCATCCCCGGATCGCTGTTGCCGACGACCCCGCTTCCCCAGGTGCGCCCGATGTCCCCGAAACCGGCAAAGCCGATCCGTACCAGGCGGAACGGGTACCAGTCGGTGAACACGCGCTGCTCGACGGTGAGCAGAGCCCGCGAGGTGCCGGACTCGTAGCGCAGGGGATAGCCGCGCAGACCATTATCGCCGCCGAGCAGCAGCTGCATGTCCGGATCCAAATGGTCGGTGACGGTGCCGGAGAGCGCCGCATAGAGCAGCCAGTCCTCGCCCCAGCGCCAGTAGTACTTGGCGCTCGCATCGCTCACGAGATTGCTGGCGCGGCCGTTCTCGATGCGGGTGGTGAAATCGCCCGCGAGGAACAGCTGCTGCGCGAGCGGCAAGCGAAAGCCGTGAACCGCCGTCGCGGTGATGATGGGCGCATTGCGATTGGCGCCGTAGGCGCCGTTCGAGACGCCGAGTTGTCCGGTCACTTCCGTGCCGAAGTACAGATCCTCGGTCTTGCCGATCTGGTTCACGTCGCCGACGCGCACAAAATCGTCCTGCGCCACGTCGAAGCCGATGAACGGATAGGAAAGCGTGCGATTCGGCGGCAACGGATTGGAGGGCAGGGTACTGCCCGGCGTCGGCAAAAAAGAGTTTCGATCGTAGTGCATGCCGAAGAGCAGCCGTCGCGTCCAGCCATCGACGAGTCCGCTCGAGAGTCCCCCGCTCAGCTCGTAGGTGGACTCGTCGTCGTTGAATTGGTTGACGATGTTGCCGAGCGAGTATCGCGAGACGGTGCGATAGAAATCAGTTGCGGTGAGCTTGGTGCTCCAGCGCGTATCGAGCGAATAGAACGGCTGCCCGAGCTGCGCCGAGCGTGTGAATCCGTCGCTCGCATCGCTGTAGGCGAGATTCGCGATCCAGTGCGAGCCGAATACGTTGGGATCCGCGTAGCTCACGTTGTTGCTGGTGCGATCGACATTGCTCGTGCGCGCGATCTCGACGGCCTTGCCCCAGCCGAACAAGCTCTCCTCCTTGAGATCGTAGCTCACGGCATTGGAGCCGCCCGAGCGCCCGAAGGAGATGCCGGGGCTCAAGGTCCAGACGTCCTTGGTGATGACCCTCACGTCGACCTTGCCGTCCGCATAGCGGACGGGAACGACCCGGGCATCGTAGATGAAGACGAGCTTGCGCAGGTTGCGCTCGGTTTCGGCGAGCTTCTGCGCACGATAGCGGTCTCCGCTCTTGAACAGCAGCTGCGCGCGGATCGCCGCGGCCCGGCTGCGCGCGTGCAGGTGATCGGCGAGCTTGTAGATGCCGGAGTTTTCCCTGTCGTCACCCGGATCGAAGATGTTGCGGGCATCGATCTCGATCTTGCCGATCACGGCACCCGCCTTCTCGAGCTCGGCATCGCTCGGCACGGAGGGCGGTCGCGGCTCGGCGATGTCGGTGCGCTCCTTGGAGGTGAGCTTGGCCGCCATCGAGGGGCCGCTCGGCAATGCCAGGAGCACCAGCAGTCCAACGAGAACCGGCCGGCGCAGCGTGACCGATGCAAGGGCCGTGAATGCCGAGAGCAGGCGCTGCGGGCGCGTGTCGACGGTTTTGACTACAGGGCTGCGTTGTCGGTTTCGCCCGTGCGGATACGCAGCACGCGCAAGATGTCGGTCACGAAGATCTTGCCGTCACCGACCTTGCCGGTCTTCGAGGCACCGACGATCGCCTCCATGACCTGATCGACCAGCTCATTCTTCACGGCGACCTCGATGCGGGTCTTGGGGACGAAATCAACGACATATTCGGCGCCCCGATACAGCTCGGTGTGGCCCCGCTGCCGTCCGAAGCCCTTCACCTCGGTCACCGTCATGCCGGAGACCCCGAGCTCGGAGAGGGCGGCGCGCACATCGTCGAGCTTGAAGGGTTTGATGATCGCAGTGATCAATTTCATTCGAGACTCCGCGGCAGCGTGCGTCGGCCCGCAATTGGGGTGCCGCCCCAATCCTATTACTATTCGCCTTTAGGAGGAAATCATGATCTCCACCATCCTCATTCTCGGCGGCGGCCAGGCTGCGGCCCAGGCGATCGATACGCTGCGTCGCCAGGGTTACCAGGGGCGCATCGTGCTGGTGGGCGATGAGCCGCATCTGCCCTACCAGCGTCCGCCGCTCTCGAAGAAGTTTCTCGCCGGCGAGCTCGATGCGGATCGGCTGCCCTTCAAGCACCGCCCCTATTACGAGGAGCATCGCGTCGAGCTCGAGCTGGGCGTCGCCGCGGCGCGCATTCATCGGGCAGAGCGCGCGGTGGCGCTGGCCGACGGGCGGACCCTGCACTACGACCGGCTGCTGCTCGCCGTGGGCGCGACCTCGCGCATCCTCACCACGCCGGGGAGCGATCTGCCGGGCGTGCACTATTTGCGTGCGATCGCCGACGTCGGGCCGATCCGCGCATCCCTCAAGGCGGGAGCCCGGGTGGTCGTCATCGGCGGCGGCTACATCGGCCTCGAGACGGCGGCGACCGCGCGGCAGCTCGGATGCGCGGTGACCGTGCTCGAGATGGCCGACCGGCTCATGGCGCGGGTCGTTGCCTCGAGCGTCTCGGAGTACTACGCCCACGAGCACCGCACGCAGGGAGTGAAGGTGATCTGCAACACCCGGGTGGTGCGGCTCGAGGGCGGGCCGCGGGGGCTCAAGGTGAGCTGTGCGGACGGCAGCAGCTACGAGGCCGATGTGCTGGTGGTCGGGGTGGGCGCGGTGCCCAATACGGCGCTCGCCGCCGAGGCGGGTCTCGAGTGCGAGAACGGCATCCGCGTCGATCGCTGGTGCCGTACGACCGACGAGCACATCTTCGCCGCCGGCGATTGCACCTATCATCCCTCCGTGCACTTCGAGATGAACGTGCGACTGGAGTCGGTCGACAACGCCTTCGAGCAGGCGAAATCGGCGGCGCTCAACCTGCTGGGTCGCGCCACCGTGCACGACCGCATCCCCTGGTTCTGGTCGGATCAATACGACAACAAGCTGTTGATCGTCGGTCTGTCGCAGGGATTCGACCAGCAGGTGCTGCGAGGCGATCCGGCGCAGCGCAGCTTCAGCGTGTGCTATCTCAAGGGCCGCGAGCTGATCGCGGTCGAGGCCGTCAATCACTCGAGCGACTACATGGCGGCGCGCAAGATGATTGCCGAGCGGGTGTGCCCCAATCTGGAGAAGCTCGCCGATCCGCACATTCCACTGAAAGAAGCGGTCTGATGCCGAAGGTGGTGTTCATCGAGCCGAGCGGAGCGCGGCGCGAGGTTGATGCGCCGGTTGGTTTCTCGCTCATGGAAGTGGCGCGCCAGCACAACATTGCCGGCATCCTCGCGCAGTGCGGCGGCGCGTGCGCGTGCGCGACCTGCCATGTCTACGTCGCGCCCGGGTGGTACGGTCGGCTCGATCCCAAGGAAGAGATGGAGGAAGGCATGCTCGAGCTCGCTCTCGAGCCCGGGCCGACGAGCCGCCTCAGCTGTCAGGTTCACATCACCGCGAAGCTCGAGGGACTCGAGGTGAGGGTGCCGCCGCGCCAGCGCCTCGAGGAGGCTTGAAAGCTACTCGAGCACGACCAGCAGGTCTTTGGCCTCGACGGCGCGGCCCGGCAAGGCGAGCACCTCCTTGACGACCCCCTCCTGCTCGGCGCGTACCGTGGTCTCCATCTTCATCGCCTCGAGCGTCAGCACGATGTCACCGCGCGCCAGGCGCTGCCCCACGTGCACCGCCACGGTGCTGATGGTGCCCGGCATCGGCGCGCCGATATGGCGTGTATTGCCGGTCTGCACCTTGGGAGGCGGTGGCCGCTTGGCCACCTGGCTTTGGTCGGCGACACGGATCGGCCGCGGCTGGCCGTTGAGCTCGAAGAACACCGTCCGCGTTCCGTCCTCGTGGACATCGCTCATCGTGACGTAGCGCACGATGAGTGTCTTGCCGCGCTCGAGATCGATGTTGATCTCCTCCCCGGGCTGCATGCCGTAGAAGAACACCGCCGTCGGCAGCGTGCTCACGTCGCCGAAGCGGGCCCGGGTCGCGGCGTAGTCCGCGAACACCTTCGGATACATGAGATGCGAGGCAAGCTCGGTCTCGGCGACCTCACGACCGAGCGTTGCCCGAAGCTGCGCTCGCTCTGCGGGCAGATCCGCCGGCGGCAGCAGCGCACCGGGGCGCCCGGCGAGCGGCTGACGGCCCTTCAGGATCTTCTTGGACAGCTCGGGCGGGAAGCCGCCCAGAGGCTGGCCGAGCTCGCCTCGAAACAGCTGCACGACCGACTCTGGAAAGGCGACGTCGACCTCGGGGTCGAGCACCGCTTCCCGGGTGAGGCCGCTCGTCACCATGAGGATCGCCAGGTCGCCGACCACCTTGGAGGTGGGAGTCACCTTGATGATGTCGCCGAACAGGTCGTTCACCTCGGCATAGGCCTGCGCGACCTCCGGCCAGCGGTGATCCTCGATTCCGAGTGCGCGCACCTGCTCGCGCAGGTTGGTGTACTGCCCGCCGGGCATGCCGTGCACGTATACCTCGGAGGCGCCCGCGCGGATGTCGCTCTCGAAGGCGACGTAGCCCTGGCGCACCTGCTCCCAGTACGCCGATATGACGCGCAGGTGCGCCGGGTCGATCCCGGTGTCGCGCGGACCGAAGCGCAACGCCTCGACGATCGAGCCCAGGTTCGGCTGCGAGGTGAGGCCGGAGAGCGCATCGAGGGCGCCGTCGATCGCGTCGGCTCCGGCCTCGACCGCCGCAAGCACACTCGCCGCACCGATGCCGCTGGTGTCGTGGGTGTGAAAATGCACCGGCAGGCCGATCTCCTCCTTGAGCGCCTTGACGAGCGTGAAGGCTGCGCGCGGCTGGCACAGACCCGCCATGTCCTTCACCGCAATCACGTGGGCGCCGAGCGCCTTGAGGCGGCGCGCGATGTCGAGATAGTAGGCCAGGTCGTACTTGGTCTCACGGGGATTCGATAGGTTGCCGGTGTAGCAGATCGCCGCCTCGCACAGCCGGTCGGCCGCGCACACGGCCTCGATGGTGACCTGCATGTTCTGCACCCAGTTCAGGCAGTCGAACACGCGGAACACATCGATGCCCGCAGCCGCCGCCTGTGCGATGAAGTGGCGCACGACGTTGTCGGGGTAGTTGCGGTAGCCGACCGCATTCGCCGAGCGCAACAGCATCTGCAGCAGCAGATTGGGGACCGCCCCGCGCAGCTGCGCGAGACGCTCCCACGGATCCTCCTTGAGAAAGCGCATGGACACATCGAACGTCGCGCCGCCCCAGCACTCGAGCGAGAACAGCTCCGGCAGCAGGCCGGCATAGTGGGGCGCAATCGGCACGATGTCGTGGCTGCGGATGCGGGTGGCCAGCAGGGATTGATGCGCATCGCGCATCGTCGTATCGGTGACGAGCACGCGTTGCTGATCCGCCATCCAGCCGGCGAAACGCGCGGGGCCGAGCTCGAGCAGCTTCTGTCGCGTGCCGGGCGCGGGTGCGGTCGGGACGTGACGCGGCAAGCGCGGGTAGACGGGCGTGCGCGGGGCATGCTCGCGGCCTTTGACCTCGGGGTTGCCGTTGACGATGACGTCACCGATGAAGCTCAGAAGCCGGGTCGCTCGATCGCGCTTCTGCGGCGCGCGCACGAGCTCGGGGGTTTGATCGATGAACTGGGTCGTGTAGTCGGCCGCCGCGAAGCGCGGGTGCATGATGAGCTGATCGAGGAATCGCAGATTGGTGACCACGCCGCGGATGCGGAACTCCCAAAGCGCGCGGTGCATGCGTGCGATCGTCTCCTCGGCGGTGGGCGACCAGGCGGTGACCTTGACGAGGAGCGAGTCGTAATAGCGCGTGATGATGGCGCCCGCGTAGGCCGTGCCGGCATCGAGGCGGATGCCGAAGCCCGCGGGGCTGCGATAGGCGGTGAGGCGCCCGTAATCGGGCACGAAATTGTTCTCCGGATCCTCGGTGGTGACCCGGCATTGCAGCGCATGCGCACCGACGCGGATCCCGCCCTGCGGCGGCACGCCGCTCTCGCTCGTGCCGATGTGCGCGCCGCCCGCGATGCGCAGCTGCGCCTTGACGAGATCGATGCCGGTGACGCATTCGGTCACCGTGTGCTCGACCTGGATGCGCGGGTTGACCTCGATGAAGTAGAACGAGCCGCTGTCGGCGTCCTGCAGGAATTCGACGGTGCCCGCGCCTGCGTAGCCGACCGCACGGCCGATCTTGAGCGCCGCCGCGCAGATTTCGCTACGCTCGGTCTCGCTGAGGAACGGCGCCGGCGCGCGCTCGACCACCTTCTGGTTGCGCCGCTGCACCGTGCAGTCGCGCTCATAGAGGTGCACCAGGTTGCCGTGGGTGTCACCGAGGATCTGCACCTCGACGTGACGCGCGCGGCGGATCAGCTTCTCGAGATAGACCTCATCCTTGCCGAACGCCGCCTGCGCTTCGCGCCGCGCCGCGGCGACCGCCTCGAGAAGTCCGCGCTCCTCCTCGACGATACGCATGCCGCGTCCGCCGCCGCCCCAGCTCGCCTTGAGCATGACGGGAAAGCCGACTGCGCGGGCGAGCTCGAGCACGCGGGACTCATCGACAGGCAGCGGCGGGGTCGCGGGCATGACCGCCACGCCGGCGGCGGCCGCGATGTTGCGTGCCTCGACCTTGTTGCCGAGGCGGCGCATGGTGTCGGGTCTCGGTCCCACGAACACAATGCCCGATGCGGCGCATGCGTCGGCGAGCTCCGGGCTTTCGGACAGGAATCCGTATCCCGGGTGAATCGCACCCGCGTGGGCCTCGCGCGCGATGCGAATGATGTCCTCGATGTCGAGATAGGCCTCGACGGGCCCCTTGCCCTCGCCGACCAGGTAGCTCTCGTCCGCCTTCGTCCGGTGCAGAGAGAAGCGATCCTCGCGCGAATGGATGGCGATGGTACGGATGCCAAGCTCGGTCGCTGCTCGCATCACCCGGATGGCAATTTCGCCCCGATTGGCGATCAGGAGGCTGTCGAATGGGCGGCCGTGGGGCGATAAAGTCATCCTGCAAGGATGATAGCCTTGCGCGCGGGCGGGCAACCAGCCGGAGGTGGCTTAATCATGTACGGGGTGGCGATTCACGGCGGTGCCGGCACGTTGCCGCGCTCGGAAATGACGAGCGCGCGCGAGGCGCAGTATCGGGCCGGCCTGAGCGCGGCGCTCGAAGCGGGCTTTGCCGCGCTCACGAGCGGTGGCTCGAGCCTGGATGCGGTGACGCGCGCGGTCATGGCGCTCGAGGACGATCCGCTCTTCAATGCGGGGCGCGGCTCCGTGTATACGCTCGACGGGCATCATGAGCTCGATGCCTCGCTGATGGAGGGCAGCACCCGGCGCGCCGGGGCGGTGTGCGGACTGAAGCACATCCGCAATCCCATCGCCCTGGCGCGTGCGGTGATGGAGCACTCGCCCTACGTGCTGCTCGCAGCCGAAGGCGCCGAGGAATTCGCGCTCGCACAGGGCTTCACGCTCGTACCGCAGAGCTACTTCCACACCGAGGAGCGCCTCAAGCAGCTGGTGCGCATCCGCGACGGCGATCGCTCGGTCTCACCGCTCACCATCTCGCACGTGGGTACGGTGGGCGCAGTCGCGCTCGATGGGCGCGGGCGGCTCGCCGCCGCGACCTCGACCGGTGGCATGACGGGCAAGCGTTACCGGCGCATCGGCGATTCTCCCCTCATCGGCGCCGGAACCTATGCCGACGACCGCGCCTGCGCGGCCTCCGCCACCGGCCATGGCGAATGCTTCATCCGCGCGGCCGTGTGCCATGACGTCTGCGCGCGCGTGCGCTACGGAGGCCGCTCGCTCGAGAGCGCGGTGCGCGAGGTGGTGCACCAGGAGCTGCCGGCGATCGGCGGCGAGGGCGGGGTGATCGCGATCGATGGCCGCGGCGCGGTGGCGCTCGAGTTCAACACGGAAGGGATGTTCCGGGCGAGCCGCATCGCGGGCGGCGAGCCGCGGCTCGGCATCTACCGGGACGCGGTGATCTAAGCTCGGTCCCGCAAGCTCGTTGCGGCGCCCTCAACCGCGCTGGCCGCGCCGTCGCTCGAAGCGTCCGGTGCGCAGCGTCTGGTATTCCGCATCCATCACGACCACTCGGTTCCGGCCCTGCTCCTTGGCCGTATAGAGCGCCTCGTCGGCGAGCTGGATCAGTCCCTCGTGGCTGCGGTTGGTGCCGGGCAGCACCGAGGCGGCGCCAATGCTGACGGTGAGGCGGGTGGCGACGCGGGAGGCCTCGTGGGGAATGTTGAGCTCGGCAATCGAGCGCTGGATGCGGGTCAGCACCTCGGCCACGTATTCGTGGCTCGCCTCGTAGAGCACGACCGCGAACTCCTCGCCGCCATAGCGCGCCACGAAATCGAGCGGACGGCGCGCGCACTGGCTCAACGACACGGCCACTGCGCGCAGGCACTCGTCGCCCGCCTGGTGCCCGTAGCGGTCGTTGTAGTCCTTGAAGCAATCGATGTCGACCAGCAGCACGGCAACCTGGCGCGTCTCGCGCGTCGCCTGCTGCCACACCCTCAGGATGTGTTGATCGAACATGCGTCGGTTGTGGATGCCGGTGAGACCGTCGCGGGCCACCATCTCCTTGAGGAGCGCCGCCTCGAGAAAGCGCAGCCGGCTGGTCTTCTCGTGCATGTACACGACCGAGGCGCAAAACAGGTTGATCGCGACGAGCGAGAGCGCGTCGTAGCCGAACTCGCCGCCGGGCAGCTGCAGGCTCGAGCCGACCAGCAGGTACACGAAGGCGACCGCAACATTGGCGAGCAGCGCATGGTAGAAGACGAGGCCGGCCATGAAATAGGTGAATATGGCCACGAGCTCGAGGCACGGAAACAGGGTCACGATGCCCCGCATCTCGGCGAACAGCTCGATCGCGACCACCGAGAGCCCGATGAGCGTCGCACCGACGAGCGCGAATGGCGGATAGATCCGATGGCGGCGCGAGGAGAAGCTCGCCGCAAGACCGAGCATGAGCAGCGGAATGATCACCAGCATGTGGATCATGCTCGGAATGCGGTTGAGCTCATGCCCGAGCACGTTCGATTCCATCGCGGTGAAGGCGATCGTCATCACCACCGCGAGGCCCAGGTTCACGCGGATGTGGCGGAAGTTCTCGTCGAGCACGGTGTCGCGGAATTCCGGCTCGAGCCCCCCCTCGAACGTGAGCCAAGGGAAGCCCGCCTTGAGCTGGCGGGCGTGCGGCAGATCGGGCAGATCCTCCGCGGGGAAACGGTTGCTCAAGATCATCGATGGACACCCTGAAAAAGGCGCTGCGGCACAAATTGAACCACAGCGCCGCGTGCAATTATCGAGCGGTGCGTCGCGCTTTTATGTCAAGCGCATGACAGACCGAGCGGCACCTCTGCGGATCGCCGCCGCCCCGGGCAAGAGACGCCGTCCCTCAGTCGGCGAGGTAATGCGCGAGGTAGGTGTCGAAATCGACCCGATCGAGCGACTCGATGCGACTTTGGGCCCGGTGAGACTCCTCGGCCGCCTCGGCAAATTCCGTGAGCCGGCGCTCGTTCGGCGGGTAGAGATCGAGAAAATAATCTTTGTGCATCCGTGACATGCGTCGCGCCACCTGGAAGAACGTATCGCCGCTCTGGCGCATCTCGGCCAGCAGCCGAGCCGACGGCGTGCGCTCCACGTCCTCGATCTTCGCGCGCTGTTGATCGAGCGCCGAACGGTAGGGACGCGAGGGCTCTCCGTGGTCGAGGAGCTCGCAGATCCCCTCCATCGCATCGAGCAGCTCGCGAGCCCAGGCGCTCATCGGGTAGTCGCGGCCATCGCGTAGGAGGGTGAGCCCGGGCTCGCGGCCGCGACGCGCCACCAGGGTGTGATTGCCGTCGAGCAGGGCCTGCTCCTCGCGACCGATGGCCTCGCTTTGCGAGAGCAGGCAGAGCACCAGGAATGCCTCGAGGAAGCGCAGCTTGTTCTGATTGACGCCCACGGGGTCGAAAGCGCTCACGTCGAGCGCGCGCACCTCGACGTATTCCACGCCCGCACGCTTCAGCGCCTTGGTCGGGCGCTCGCCGGAGCGCGCCACTCGCTTCGGTCGAATGAAGCTGTAGTACTCATTCTCGATCTGCAGGATGTTGGCGTTGAGCTGGCGGTACTCGCCGTTCACTTTCACGCCGAGCTTCTCGTAGGGCGGATACGGCGTGCTGATCGCGGCTGACAGATCGCGCACGTACTCCTCGAGGCTGTTGACCGAGACGCTCACGGTGGCCTGGTTCTTGTTGCGATAGCCGATGTCGCTCATGCGCAGCGAAGTGCCATAGGGCTCGTAGAAAGTGTCGGCATCGAGCGCGGGCATGCCGCTGTCGCGACCGGCGAAGAAGCTCCTCGACACCGCAGGTGAGGTGCCGAAGAGGTACAGCACGATCCAACCGAAACGGCGGTAGTTGCGCAGCACCCGAAAGTACTGCATGGAGACGTAGTCCTGGGCTGAGCGCTTGGAGCGGTCGAGGGCCTCGAGCGCCTCCCACAGGACCTCCGGGAAGGAGTAGTTGAAATGCACCCCGGAGATGGCCTGCATGATGCGCCCATAGCGCACGCCGAGACCATGCCGGTAGATGGTCTTCATGCGGCCGACATTGGAGGATCCGAACTGCGCGAGCGGGATGCTGTCATCGCCATGAAGCGTGCAGGGCATGCTGGTCGACCAGAGAAGCTCGTCGCGCAGATGGCGGTACACGAACTGGTGGATGTCGCACAGATACTGCAGCAGCTCCCAGGTCTCGCGAAAGGGCGGCGTGACGAGCTCGATCAACGCTTCGGAGAAGTCGGTGGTGATGTGCTCGTTGGTGAGCGCCGAACCGAGCGCCTCGGGATGCCGGGTGCGCGCGATCTCTCCATCCGGGGTGACCCGGAGCGATTCCTTCTCGACCCCCTTGCGCCCGCCCTTGAGCACGGCGCGATCGCCGCTGTTGACCAGCGCGGCCAGGCGTCGCTCGAACATCTTGTCGACTGCAGGGGGCATGAGGGGGCCTTTCGAGGAGTGGGCTCCGGGCCCGTCAAGGTAGCTCGGCCACGACCTCGATTTCAACGAGGAACTGCGGATCGACGAGGCGCCTCACCTCGACCCAGGAGATGGTGGGAAGGCGCTCCTTGTCGTAGTACTCGAGCCTCAGATCCGATGCCTTGAGGAAGGCGTCGAGGTCGGTCGTGTACACCGTTTCCTTCACGACGTTGCCAAATCCCGCGTGATGCGCGGCCAGGGTGTTGCGGATGTTGGTATAAGCGGCGCGCACCTGTCCGCTCATGTCACCGGGAGCGACCAGCCGGCCGCCCGAATCGACCGCCATCGTGCCGGAGACGTAAAGGGTTTTGTCGATGAGGACGGCCTGAGAATAGCCAAAGTCCTGCTCGTAGCCGTTGAGATGAAAGACCTGCTGCGCGCGGGGCGGCGGCGGTGGCGGCTCGCGCTCGCGCTCGCAGCCGCCCGCCAACCCCAGGAATGCAAACAGCGGCCAGACGCGCCGTGGCCGCAGCGGCCGGCAGGCGCTCCATCGCGCGCGGCTCAAGGCGAGGTTCCGCTGCCGTCCGTCGCGTCGGACGCTGCCGATGCCGGCGCAGCCCCCATCGCGGCGCCATGCCCACTTTGTGCCTCGAGCTGTTCGGCCCGGGCACGCAGTGCGCGCAGCATCTTCGGCAGGTCGTGTCGCAAGGCGAGCTTCACCATCCATCGCGGTACCCAGAATCCCGGTGCCAGATCGAGATCATAATGCGCGAGCGTGTCATCACCCTGCGGCTCGAGCTGCCAGGAGCCCCGGAGCACCCGCAAATCGCCCCCGACACGCTCGATCGACACGCGCCGATCTCCCTCCCAGCTCGCTCGAATATCGTAGGTCAGTTTCGGCAGCAACCAGGAATAATTCTCCACATGCCGGACAATTTGCCAGGAACCGTCGGGCGCCGTCTCCAGAACCCGGCATTCGACGAGCCCCGGAACCAGCTTGAGCATCTCGGGGCAGCTGCGGATCAGCCCGGCAACGATCGATGGGCTCGCGTGGACCAGCACTGTCGCGACCGCATGCCCGC
>DATGIA010000128.1:0-42413 GCA_035307465.1 Steroidobacteraceae bacterium | reverse complement strand
AGCCGCAGGTCGTTCAGCAGCGCCTTCATGAGCGTGGCGTGTCCCGGATAGCGGATGGTGCGGTAATTCAAGTTGCGCACGCGGCCCGAGAGCGTGTCGCAGAGCGTGCCGAGACCGCCCGAGGTGTTGAACGCCTCGTAGAGAATGCCGTCGAGCGAGAATTCCTCGCGCTCCTCGAGCGGCGCGGTCTCGCGGCGCTGCCCATTGACGATCGCCTCGCACGGCTCGCAGTACTCGTTGATGACGCCGTCCGTGCTCCAGGTGAGGTTGTAATTGAGCGCGTTCGAGGGGTATTGCGGCAGCGCGCCGACCCGCATGCGCACATCGTGCAGCTCATCGAAATGGGAGATCAGGTCGCTCGCGACGATCGTGATGAAGCCGGGCGCGAGTCCACACTGCGGGATGAAGGCGGTGCGCGCGCCGGTCGCGAGCTGCTTGACGGCGCGCGTGCTCGCGACGTCTTCGGTGAGATCGAGGTAGTGCGCGCCCGCGCGCTTGGCCGTCTCGGCGATGAGGCGCGTCGCATGGTAGGGAGCGGCACTCAGGACCGCGAACTGCCCCTCGAGCAGGCGCGACAGAGCCGCCGTGTCCTGGATGTCACAGACGGCGGTGCGCACGCTGCGTGCGCTCTCGAGCCGCTCGAGCTGCTCCGCGGAGCGATCGAGCACGGTGACCGCGTAATCACCACAGCCGGCGAGCAGCTCGGTGATCATCGAGCCGATCTTTCCCGCGCCGACGACGACAATGTTCTTCATGCGCTGTCTCCTCTAGTGGGCCGAGCCCCGGCGCGCAGCCGGGCCCGCCGCCTGACCGCTCATTCTCGCGAGCGGGCCTTGCTATTTGAAGGGTAGATTCAGACGTTTTTAAGGTATATTTATGCGATTCGTAGGGCAAAATCGGCAAAAAGAATGGCACTCTCATGGACTCCATCGATGAGCAGCTGATCGTCGCCCTGCGCGAGAATGCCCGCGCCTCGACCGCCGAGCTCGCGCGGCGCGTGGGCCGCTCGCGCACCAGCGTGCAGAGCCGGCTCGAGCGACTCGAGCGCCAGGGGGTCATTCTCGGGTACGGGGTGCGTCTCGCGCCCGGGCAGGACGCCTCGGCCGTGCGCGCCCACGTGATGATCAAGGTCGGCCCGAAGGAGGCCCGCTCGGTGAGCGGCGCGCTGCGCGCCATCCCCCAGGTGCGGGTGTTGCACTCGGTGAGCGGGGAGGTTGACTTGATTGCCGTCGCGGTGAGCGGCTCGGTTGCCGAGATGGATCAGGTCATCGATCGCATCGGCGCTCTCGAGGGAGTCGAGCGCACCACGTCCTCGATCATTCTATCGACGAAATTCGAGCGCTGAGCGGTGTCGCAGCGCACCGCAAAGCCCCGGCCTTTCCCACCCTCGAGCATGGTGCGTGTGCGCGGCGCGCGCGAGCACAACTTGAAGAGCGTCGATGTCGACCTGCCCCGCGATGCGCTCGTGGTCTTCACGGGGATCTCCGGCTCGGGCAAGTCCTCGCTCGCCTTCGGTACGCTCTTTGCCGAGGCACAGCGACGCTTTCTCGAGTCGGTCTCGCCCTATGCGCGGCGGCTGTTTCACCAGATGCCCGTGCCCGACGTCGACGAGATCGAGGGGCTTCCTCCCGCGATCGCCCTGCAACAGCAGCGCGGCACCGCGAGCGCCCGCTCATCGGTCGGCAGCATCACCACGCTCTCGAACCTGCTGCGGATGCTCTACTCACGGGCCGGGGAGTATCCGCGGGGACAACCGCTGCTCTACGCCGAATCGTTCTCGCCGAACACCGCCGAGGGCGCCTGCCCACGCTGCCATGGACTCGGGCGCATCTACGAAGTCACCGAGGCCTCGATGGTGCCGGACGAATCGCTCACCATTCGCGAGCGCGCGATCGCCGCGTGGCCTCCGGCCTGGCAGGGACAAAACCAGCGTGACATCCTGGTTTCGCTCGGCATCGACGTCGACCGGCCGTGGCGGGAACTGCCGCGCAAGACCCGAGACTGGATCCTCTTCACCGAGGATCAGCCGGTCGTGCCGGTGTATGCGGGATACACGCCCGCGGAGACGCGCCGCGCCCTGAAGCGCAAGGAGGAGCCGAGCTACATGGGCACCTTCACCAGCGCCCGGCGCTACGTGCTGCACACCTTTGCGAGCACGCAAAGCGCGCTCATGAAGCGCCGCGTGTCGCAGTACCTGCTGAGCACCGAGTGCCCCGCCTGTCGGGGCAAGCGCTTGCGGCCGGAGGCGCTGCGGGTGACGTTCGCCTCGCTCGATATCACCAGCCTGTCGCGGCAATCGCTCAAGGCGCTGCACGCGACGCTCGCCCGGTTCGCGAGCAACCCGGTGCCCTCCTCCGCACCGCATCCGGAAAGAACCCTGGCCGCGCAGCGCATCAGCCGCGACATGCTGGCGCGGCTCGAGGTGCTCATGAATCTCGGGCTCGGGTATCTCACGCTCGATCGCAGCGCCCCGACGCTCTCGCCCGGCGAGATGCAACGCCTCCGGCTCGCCACGCAGGTGCGCTCGAATCTGTTTGGCGTGGTGTACGTCCTCGATGAGCCCTCCGCCGGACTGCATCCGGCCGACACCGTGGCCCTGCTCGAGGCGCTCGATCAGCTCAAGGCGGCGGGCAATTCCCTGTTCGTGGTCGAGCATCACCTCGATGTGATCCGCCATGCCGATTGGCTGGTGGAGATCGGACCCGCGGCCGGGGTCGATGGCGGACGCATTCTCTACAGCGGTCCGCCCGCCGGCCTCGCAGCGGTCGAGGCCTCGCGCACGCGCGAGTATCTGTTCGATGAGCGCGCCATAGCGCCCGCGCCCTCGCGGCCGCCGCGCGGCGCGCTCACCTTGAGCGGCGTCACGCACAACAATCTGCACGGCCTCGAGGTCGCTTTCCCGCTCGGCGCGCTGACCACCGTCACCGGCGTGTCCGGATCGGGCAAGTCGACGCTCGTGAGCCAGGCGCTCGTGCATCTGGTGGCGACGCACCTCGGCGTCGACCGGGCGCTCGAGCGGCTCGAAGGGGAGGCGGCCGAGCTCGTACAGGCGACGGTCGAGCTGCCCCGAGGCCGGATCACCTCGGGCGCAAGCGCCCTCCGGCGTCTGGTCGAAGTCGATCAGAAGCCGCTCGGGCGCACGCCGCGCTCGAATCTTGCGACCTATACCGGCCTGTTCGACGAAGTGCGCCGCCTCTTCGCGCAGACCCCGGCGGCGCGCGCCCGGCGCTACACCGCCGGACGGTTCTCGTTCAACGTGGCCGCGGGACGCTGCCCGAACTGCCAGGGCGAAGGCTGGGTGATGGTCGAGCTCCTGTTCCTGCCGAGCGTGTATGCACCGTGCGCGGTCTGCCACGGCACCCGTTACAACGCGAAGACGCTCGAGATCCAGTACCGCGGCAAATCGATCGCCGAGGTGCTCGCCCTGACGGTCGCCGAGGCCGCCGAGTTCTTCGCGGCCGAGCCCTCGGTGCGCCATCCGCTCGAGGTGCTGCTCGAGGTGGGTCTCGGGTATTTGCGCCTCGGCCAGCCGGCAACCGAGCTCTCGGGCGGGGAGGCGCAGCGGGTCAAGCTCGCGACCGAGCTGCAGCGCTTGTCGCGGGGCGACACGCTGTTCGTGCTCGATGAGCCGACCACCGGTTTGCACGCTGCCGACGTCGACAAGCTCCTCAAGCAGCTCGAGCGGCTGGTGGCGGCGGGCAATACCGTCATCGTGGTCGAGCACGACATGCGCGTGGTCGCCCGCAGCGACTGGGTCATCGACATGGGACCGGGCGCCGGCGAGGAGGGCGGCAGGATCGTGGCGTCGGGTCCTCCCGCGGTGGTGGCGCGCGCCCGCGGCAGCCGCACGGCGCCCTATCTCGCTCAGGCGCTCGGCGTGCGTCGCGAGCCGCCGACATCGCGGCCCTCCCCATGAGACCGGATGTGCGCGATCCGATGAGCGCGACCCGATGAGCGCGCTGCTGCGAGCGATGCGCGCGGACATCACGATGCTCGACGTCGATGCGATCGTGAATGCGGCGAACTCGAGCTTGCTCGGCGGCGGGGGCGTCGATGGTGCGATCCACCGCGCCGCCGGCCCGGCGCTTCTCGAGGAGTGCCGCGCGCTCGGCGGCTGCGCGCCCGGCGAGGCGCGCATCACGCGCGGGCATCGGCTCAAGGCACGGCATGTGATTCACGCGGTGGGGCCGGTATGGCACGGCGGCACGCGAGGCGAGGCGCAGCTGCTCGCCTCCTGCTACCGCCAAGCGCTCGGTCTCGCGCAGCAATACGGCCTGCGCTCCATCGCGTTTCCCTCGATCAGCACCGGAGCGTTCGGCTTTCCCATCGAGCGGGCGGCGCCGATTGCGATCGGTGAGGCGCAGAGCTTCGCGCGCGCGAGCCGGGTGCTCGATGAGATCATCTTTTGCTGCTTCTCCGCGCAGGATCTGTCGGTGTATCGGCGTGCCCTGACGCAGGCGGGCATCGCGCTCGACCCGCCTTGAGCCGGGCCTCAGCGCACACCCCACGTCGCGGCCAGGATCTCGGAGAGCACGGCGCCCGCGCTCCCGCGCAGGGCAACGCTCACGGTCGACTCGATTCCCGTGAGGTTGGGATTGATCTGCACGGTCAGTGCGCCCGCGCCGATCGCGAGGTCGGTGAGCGAGGCCGCGGGTTGGACGAGCGAGGAGGTGCCACAGACGAAGAAAAGCTCGCTGCGCTGCGCGGCGTCGCGCGCGCGTTGCCAGGCGTCCTCGGGCAGTTGCTCACCGAACCACACGACGCCGGGTCGCACCCGTGCGCCGCAACCCCTGCATCGGGGCGGGTCGATGCGTCGCTGCTCGAGCGATGCGACCCGGCCGGCCGGATCGCGATGCTCGAGCCCACATTGCTCGCAGCGGGACCGTCCGAGCTCGCCGTGCAGGTGCACCACGTCGCGACTGCCCGCGCGCTCGTGCAGGTCATCGACATTCTGGGTGATCAGCGTGAAGTTTGGGATGCGGTCGCCGATTGCGGCGATGGCGCGGTGCGCGGCATTGGGTTGTGCCGAGCGCGCGAGCGCGCGGCGCCACTCATACCAGCCCCAGACGAGCGGTGCATCGCGCTCGAAGGCCTCGGGCGTGGCGAGCTCGGCGGCATCGAATCGCTCCCACAACCCCGTCTGCCGGTCGCGGAAGGTGGGTATGCCGCTCTCGGCCGATACGCCGGCACCGGTGAGGAAGACGACACGCCGCGAGGCGCGGAGCGCGTCCACGATGCGCTCGTCGGTCACGGGTTCATCCGCTGCCCCGGGGGAGGCCGCTGAAGGCCGCCATGTGAAATCGGGCCTGCTCGGGTCCGTAGCGGTGCTCGGCGCCGACCGGGCAGCTCGCCCGCGCACGACAGGCGACGCGCATGCACTCCCCGTCGCTCGTCGTGCGCAAGTAGGTGCGACAGCGCAGGTGATCGAGGTGGCCCGGTCTCACGGCATCCGCGGGGCACACGGTGAGGCAGGGTTTGGCGGCGCACGTCGCGCACGGACTCGGCGCGTGGGCAGCCGGCGGCAGCTCGAGCAGCTCGGCGAAGCCGAGCGCGCCGCGGTAGGAATGCCAGAGCCCATACACCGGATGGATGAGGATGTTGAGGGGGGAGACGTGCACGCCTTCCGCGCGCTGCGCCCAGCGCTGGAAGGGCAGCCAGGGCGGCCCACCGAAGGGATAGAGCGCCGTGGCTCCGTGCTCGCGCGCGAGCGCCTCGATCACGCGTCGCGACCAGCGATCGAGCGGGTCGGCGGCCCCGTCGCGATATTCAGGAGAGGCGGTGAAGGTGCCCCACCGGCGCGAGCCCACGAGGCCGAGCAGCACCACCGTGGCCATCGGCCGGCCGTCCGCGCTCGAGGGAACCGCATCCTCCGCGGTCGGATGAAAGCCGCCGCGGCATACGAGGCCGCATTGCTCCGCGGCGCTGCACAGGGCCGCATGGCGCTCGAGCGTCATCGCGATTCGGAGCCGGCCGGTCGGAGCGCGCCCCTCAAGTGCGCTCCGGCCGCCGCTCGGCATAGGGAAACCACCAGGGCGCTCGCGCGGTAACGTGCTCGAGGTCGATCAGCCACGCGTCCTGACCCGCGGACGGCGTCTGCGCCTGCGACTCGACGCTCGCGGCGAAGCGCGCGAGAAGCGGATGCAGGTCGCGGCCGCCATTTTGCGTAGCATCGGCCGCCCAGGACGCCTCGCCCGCCAGGCGCCGGAGGCGCTGCGGCGCCTCGCGGGCGAGCGGTGCGAGCACTCGCTCGAGCTCGCCGCCCACGATGGTGAGATGCGCGCCGCGTGCACGCAGCAGATCGGGGAGCGCCTCGGCGAGCGACTCGAGCGGGCAGACCGCGACCACGGGCCCCGCAATCTGTTCCTCGAGATAGCGCGGCTCGGGGGGGCCGCGGCTGAACAGGGTCGGCTGAAAAAAATGTCCCGTGAGGCCCCAGGGCTGAAAACGGCGCGCGCCGAGAATGAGCCTGCCGCCTTGCTTGAGTGCATGGGCCACCCGGCTCGCGAGCGCGCCCGCGGCTGCGGCCGAGGCGAGCGGCCCCAGATCGGTGACGGGCTTGATGGGATCGCCCACCTCGAGGAAGGCGAGGGCCATGTGCAGGCGCTCGATGAACGAGGAGGCGAGAGGCTCCTCGACGAGCACGGTGGGACAGAGCGCCGGCCTCTGGCCGCCGTCGAAGAGGCGATGCGCGGCGATTCCCGCGGCGGCGAGCTCGAGATCCGCATCGCGAGGCACGATGAGCAGGGCGGGTCGCGAGGCTGCGAGCACGCTCGGGCCGGTGAGAGCCCCGACCTCGAGATGATCGATGAGCGCCCCGCAGGTCGCCTCCCCGCCCGTGATCACGTTGAGGACCCCGGGCGGCAGCGCTGCAAGGCATCCCGCGAGCGCGAGGCTCGCGAGCGGCGCGTGCGGCGCCGCCTGACAGACGAGCGTCTCGCCTGCGGCAAGCGCAGCGGCCATGCGTGCGCTCAGATCGAGCAGCGGGTAATGCGCGGCCGGCAGCACCACCCGTAACCCATCGGCGGATTGAGCGAGCATCGGCTCTGGGGAGCGATCGAAGTCTTGCAGCCGATGGGCGGCCTTGCGAAACAGCGCGGCCGCGATCCTCACGGCGTCGAGCGACTCGAGGATCGGCGTGCCCGTCTCGCGCGTGGCCAGCGCCGCGAGAGCGGCCGCGGCGGCCTCGATCGCTCCGGCCGCCCCGCGCAGGTGCTCGGCGCGCGCGGCGGGCTCGAGCGTGCGCCAGCCGGGAAGCGCGCGCCGCGCGGCTCGCAACGCCCGATCGATCTCGGGCGCTCCGCACTCCGGCACGGTGTCGATCGGCTCGAGCGTTGCCGGATTCTGGAGGGTGAGGCTCACGCGCCCTGCCGCCTCGACCCAACCGCCATCGATCCACACGGGGCGCACGATCGATGCCTTGTGACCTGTCCCTGCGACCGGGCGATCTTAGCTTTGGGCCGCGATCACCGCGATCTCGATCTTGTATTCGGGTGCGGCCAGATGCGTGCTCATGACCGTGGCGCGGGCCGGTGTGCTGCCCGGCACGACCCAGCGGTCCCAGACCTTGTTCATCTCGTTGAATGCGGCCATGTCGGTGAGCCAGATGGTGGCCGAGAGCACGCGGCTCTTGTGCGACTTCGCCTCGGCGAGCAACCCATCGATGATCGACAGGATATCCTGGGTCTGTGCGGCCACGCCCTTGCCCGGTGCATTCGCCGCCACCTGGCCGGCGAGATATACGGTCTTGTTGTGGATCACGACCTGCGACATGCGCGGTCCGGTATGCAGTCGTTCAATGGACATGGCTGGCCTCTCGATCTCGGTTCAAGAGCGAGAGGATAGCGCCTCGGCGCGCGGGCGGGTCCAGGAACCCGCGGACGGGAGATCCGCGGGGTCTGAGGAGGCCATAAAAAACGGCGTGGCCCTCGCGGGCACACGCCGTCGGATACCGCGCCGACGGGGGAGTTGGCTGATGCCGACGCGACTCTCTCCTAAACCACACTGGGCCCGGGGGCATCTTGTGGGCAGTTGATCCCGGGTGCCGGCTCATACTGCCAAAATCTGCTCCGCAGGCCAGTGAGGTCTTGTCATGGACTGTGCAAGATTTCTCGCTTGACAAAGCTCGAGCGGGGCCCGCCCGCCGGAGCGGCTCCGGCGGGCTTCCGCGGGCTTCCGCGGGCTTCGGGCGGGGTTCGTCAGGTGCCGCGCGCCGCGCTCACTCGGCGGTGGCCGGATCGATGATCGTGACCACCGGAGAGATCTTGTTCGCGGGAAAGCCGCCGAGCTCGGCATGGCGGCGCACGAGCGACTCGTCCGAGGCGTGATACACGCAGTAGATCTTGTCCGGTGTCACGAAGCTCTCGATCCACTGCACGCTCGGCCCGAGGCTGCTCAGCACGCCACACGATTTCTTGGAAATGGTCTTGAGCTCCGCCGGGCTGAGCTTGCCCGCTCCCGGAATCTCTCTCTCGATGACGAACTTCGGCATGACATTTCTCCAGTCGGGTTGATCAATCGGGTCGATGTTGCGCCGTCGCCCAGGATCGGCTTGCGGACAGTCTCACCCGGCGGATCCCGCGGCGTCCTGAAAATCGTCTGAAACTTCTCTAAAAAGTGCCGCCGGGGTGCGCGCTTGCGGCACACGCCTAGGGACCGCATTCTACGGGGCGCTGGTCGCGCTGCGCGGCGGGGCGCTGGTCGCGCTGCGCGGCGCCCTGCGGGTTACGATCTTGCATGAAGAGCGCAGAGGCTTGAAGCGGTCCTGCAGGGTTTCTGAAACGTTGCTGAGGGCGCGTACAAATGGGGAAAAAAAGGCGCTCCGATGCATCGATTGGGATGAGTGCGTGACTGCGCGTCGTTTCGGCGCTTTCGAGCTGCGGCCGTCCGAGCGCCTGCTGCTCCAGTCGGGCAAGCCGGTCGAGCTCGGTGCACGCGCGTTCGATCTGCTGCTCGTGCTCACCGAGCAGAGCGGCAAGCTGGTGAGCAAGAGCACGCTGCTCGAGCGGGTGTGGCCGCGCCTGGTGGTCGACGAGAACAACCTGCCCGCGCAGATCGCGAGCCTGCGGCGTGTGCTCGGCGCGGGAGCCATTCGCACGGTGCCGGGTTTCGGCTATCGCTTCGAGTGGGCGGTGAGCGAGGGCGGCGAGGCGCCGCCTGCTGCATCGCGTCCCCTCGAGAGCGAGCCGCGTGCGAGCCTGCGCATCCCGCGCCGGGTGCGACCGGAGCGGCTCGCTGCCCTCGTCGGGCGCGATGAGGACGTCGGCAACGTGCGTGCGGCGCTCGAGCGCTCGAGCCTCGTGACCATCGTCGGCATGGCAGGTGTCGGCAAGACGCGCCTCGCGCAGGAGATCCTGGCGTACGCAGCGGGTGGCGCCGCCGAGGCGGCGGCGTGGGTTCCGCTCGCGCCCGTGACCGATGCGAATTACCTCGCATCCGCGATCGCACTGGCGCTCGGCCTGTCGATTCCGGACGGCAGCGATACATTCGAGGTGATCGCGCAGGCGCTCGAGCGGGTGCCCTTGCTGCTCATCCTCGATGGCGCCGAGCGCATGCTCGATGCGCTCGTCGAGCCGCTCGAGCGCTTGATCGCGGCCACCGAGAGCGTGCGAGTGCTGGTGACGAGCCAGGCGCCGCTCGGGCTGGCGGGTGAGACCGTGTACCGTCTGTCCGCGCTGCCGGTGCCCCCCGCGAACGCGCCTGCGGATGCGGCGCGCCGCTACGCCGCTGTCGAGCTGTTCGTGCAGCGCGCGGCGGCGGCCGACCGGCACTTCGCACTGTCACCCGCGACCACCGCGCTCGTCGTGCAGATCTGTCGCAGGCTCGATGGCATTCCGCTCGCGCTCGAGCTCGCCGCGGCGCGCGCGCCGGCGCTCGGGTTGCAGGCGCTCAACGAGCGGCTCGATGACCGGTTTCGCTTGCTGAGGGCACCCGGGCGCACGCCGGATCCGCGTCATGGGGCGCTCGAGACGGCATTCGAGTGGAGCTACGAGCTCCTGGGCCCGGCCGAGCAGCGCGTCTTCGACCGCCTGGGCGCGTTCGCCGGCAGCTTCACCTTGAAGAGCGCTGCGCATTGCGTCGCCGACGCGACGCTCGATGCGGCCGAAGCGATCGACCTCATCGGCCGGCTCGTGGATCGCTCGCTCGTCACCGCGCTCGCGGTCGAGCCGCCGCGTTACACGCTGCTCGAGACAGCCCGTCACTATGCGCGGGCGCAGCTCGTGGCCCGGGGCGAGCTCGAGGCGGTACGCCTGGCGATGGCGCGAAGCCTCCTCGAGGTGCTCGATGCCGCGTACGAGGAGTACTGGTCGCTCGATGAGGAGATCTGGCTGCACCGCTACATCGTGGAGCTCGCCAATGTGCGCGCGGCGCTCGATGTCTCCGCACACCATGCGCCGAGCCTGAGTGTTGCGCTCTTCGGCTCGTCCTGGCCACTGTACGTCGAGGCCGACCTCTACGCCGAGGGCCGCGCGCGCTACGATGAGCTGCTGGGCGCGTTGCCGCAGTCGGCGTCGAGCCAGCGAGTCGGACGCTTCTGGGAGGCGATCGCGACCTACGAGGGGGTGCGTCAATGCGACCGGGCGCGCTATGCGGCGGAGCTCGCGGCAAAGCACTTCGCCGAGCTCAACGAGCCGCGTCCGCGATACTACGCGCTCATGCAGCTCGCCTCCTGCGGGGGTGTCGAAGCGGATGCCGCCCGCGCGGCAGTCGAGGCGGCGCGCGCGCTGGCGCAGCCTTCCTGGCCGGCACGATTACTCGCGCAGGGTGCTTTGGGCGAGGGGACCTTGCTCATGAGCGCGGGCAATTTCCCCGAGGCGCGTGCGGCGTACCGGCGAGCGGTCCAGCTCGCCCTGACGACGAGCGAGCGGCAGGCGTTGCTCGCGACGGTCGCGATCGTCGAGCTCGACATCGCCGCGGGCGATGGGAGCAGCGCGCTGCAGCTTGCGAGGCCGCTTGCGCTCAGCTTGCGCCACCTCGGGCGGGTGGATACGAGACTCGAGTTGCTGATGCTGATGTTCAGCGCTCTCTTGCTCGCGAGGCAGCTTGCCGAGGCGCGCAGCGTCGGTGCCGAGCTCCACGAGCTCGCGATGCGGCTCGATCCGAGCCGGCTCGATGCCGTGCTCAATGCAATGGCGTTGCTCGTGGCCCTGGAGCAGCCAATGCCCTGCCGGCTCGCGGCGCGCATCGCGGTGCTCGCCGATCAGAGCGATCGGGTGCGCGGACAGGTGCGTTGCCGCCCCGTCGATGAGCGCGTGCGCGCGGCGCTCATGCAATGCCTCGATGAGCAGAGCCGAGCCGAGGTTGCGAGCCCGGACCCATCGATGCTGAGCTGGCCGCTCGATGCGCCGAGCGCCTGCGCGCAGGCGCTCGGGCTCGCCTGAGGAAGGCTCACCGTGGGCTCAGGAGCCCTCCTTTCAGGTCACCGGATAGGGCGCATCGCGCGGTGCACGCAGGCGGCTCACCACGAGATAGGCGAGCACCGCGACGAGGAGCGTCACGCAGCTCGCCTTGAAGTCCTGCTGCATCGCCGGCGTGAAGGCCATTGCCACCAGCACCGCAAGCATGGCGGCAATCACCGCATAGCTCAGGAACGGGAAGAGCCACATGCGCACCGCCGGCGCCGCGAGCCCGGCCCGCTCACGCCGGGTGCGCAGTGCAATCTGCGCGACGCAGATGATGATGTAGACGTACACGATGAGAGCGCCGGAGGAGCTGACGAGGAAGTCGAACACCGCTTGCGGCGCCTCGGTGGCCGCGATGATTCCCAGGAATCCCGCGAGCGCGCAGATCAGCACTGAGCCGATCGGCACGCGCCGTGCGTTCAGCCGCACGAGCCCCTGGGGCGCATCGCCGCGGTCCGCGAGAATGAAGAGCACGCGCGAGCTCACGTAGAAGGCCGAGTTCAGACAGGAGAGCACGGCCGTCAGGATGATGGCGCTCATGATGTCGCCCGCGAGCGGCACGTGCATCTGGGTGAGGGCGAGCGTGAAGGGCGACTCGCCCGAGCGCACCAGCGTCCAGGGCACGACCGAGACGATGAAGAAGATCGAGCCGACGTAGAAGAAGAGGATCCGCCAGATCACCTGCGTGCTCATACGCGACACGGCGCGCGCCGGCTGCGCGGATTCGGCTGCGGCAATGGTCGTGATCTCGGCGCCGGTCATGGCGAAGAAGACCGTCGGCACCGCGGCGAGGACCGCAATCCAGCCGTGCGGCGTGAAGCCGCCGTAGGCGGTGAGATTGCCGAACGTGGCGCCGGGGCCGACCCAGCCGAAGGCGTGGCTCGCGGCGATCACGATGAAGGCAAGGATCGCGGCCACCTTGATCGAGGCGAACCAGAACTCGAACTCCGCATAGGAGCGCGCCGACATGAGATTGACGCAGGTCATCACGGCCATGAGGCCGAGTCCGATCGGCAGGGGCGCGACGCCGGGCAGCCAATGGTGCACGAGCTTCGCGCCGGCGATCGCCTCGACGGGGACCACCAGCACCCAGAAATACCAGTACAGCCACCCGACCACGAAGCCGGCGCCATCGCCGAGCCCGGCGCGCGCGAACTCGGTGAACGAGCGTACGCTCGGCAGCGCGGTGGCCATCTCCCCGAGCATTCGCATGATGAACAGGATCATGAGACCGCAGATGCTGTAACTGATGAAGCTCGCCGGCCCCCCCTGAATGATCGCGGTGCTCGAGCCGACGAACAGCCCCGCACCGATGATGCCGCCGATCGAGATCATCGTGAGATGCCGTCCTTTGAGCGAGCGGCTGAGCTCGTTCTTGGCGGGGGTCGCAGCTGCGGGTGGGGGTGCCGTCATTCGTTGAGCCTCATCCTTAAAACTGGGCCATTCTATCCTGCCGGACCGCGCGCTCCCGCCTCCGCATGGCGGCTCCTAGCTCGCCTCGACCCGCGGACGCGGATCGCCGAGCTTGGGCACGGTCTCGCCGCCCCACAACTGGCGCTCACGGATCCAGGGCAGCGGCGATTCGGGGTGAGGGCCGTCGAACTCGCGCGCGAGCCGATGCGCGTCCCACATCGCCTGATTGAGCTGCGCCGGCGCCTTGCAGTCGCCCACCCGGAATACCGCCTCGATGCCGTGCTGCGGCCACTCGGCGCGACGCGCCCTGAGCTCGCGCCACAGACGATCCTCCGAGCGGCGCGCGGTCACGAGAATCACGGCATCGATCTCGAGGTCGAACTCGCCGCGATTGTCCCGGCGCGGCACACGGCCCGAGGCCGGCCCCGTGAGGTCGGGACCATACTTGTAGAGGTAGGTCATGCGCACGCGGCCCGGCTCGACGCGCTCGAGCCAGTGGTTCACGTAGGTCTTCACCTGCTTCTCGAACAGCATGCGCTTGTTGTTGCCGGACTCCATGCTGAAGACACCGTACTCGGCGACGTCGGCGGCATCGCAGACGTAGGTCACGTCCTTGCCCTGATTGGCCATGAGCTCGGCGAGCGTGATTCCCATGAAGTGCCCGTCGCCATCGAGGATGAGGACGCGACGACCCGGCACCTGCTTCCCGCGAATGACCTGTGAGGGGGTGAGCACGTGCGCCAGGGAGGCGTCGGCGCCGGGGATCGGACCGTAGTTGGCGCCCCGCCCATCGTCCCACCAGTGATACCCCGTCGCGAGCACGACGCGATCGGCGCCGTACGCGAGCACCTCGTCGGCGCTCATCGGCCCGACTCCGAGGTGCACCTCCACCTTGCGCTTGAGCTTCTTGAGCTGCGTCTCCCGATACGTGATCACGCGGCCCCATTCCGACAGACGCGGCAGCGTCGCGATGCCGCGCCAGTGGCCGCCCACCTCGCCCTGGGCCTCGCGCAGATGCACGGTATAGCCGCGCTCGCCGAGTACGCGCGCGCATTCCATGCCGGCCGGCCCCGCGCCGACCACGAGCACGCTCAGCGGCTTCTGGGTCGTCACGAACTTCTCCGGATGCCAGCCGCGCCGGTACTCCTCACCGACGGTCACGTTCTGCGTGCACATGATCTGGCCGCCCTGCTGGAACTTCGACACGCAGATGTTGCAGCCGATGCACTCGCGGATGTCCTCGAGGCGGCCTTCCGAGATCTTGGTCGGCAGGAACGGATCGGCGATCGAGGGGCGCGCCGCTCCGATGATGTCGAGCACGCCCGCGCGCATGAGAGCGACCATGTCATCGGGACTCGTCAGGCGGCCATTGCCCACCACGGGGATCCGGGTGCCCAGGATGGCTTTGCCCTGCTGGATGAAGGGCGTCATCCAACCGGACTTGCGAAAGCGTGAGGCGCCCGCGTCCTCGCCCCACTCGGCGTAGTCGCCGATCTTGAGGGCGACCGCATCGACGACGCCCTCGGTGCGAAAGCGCTCGAGCAGCTTCACGCCGTCCTCGTGCGCCTCGATGCCCTCGGGTCCGTGCAGCGTATCGATCTCGAAGCGCGTGGTGATCGCACATCGCTCCCCGAGCGCCCGCTTGAGCGCGGCGAGCAGCTCGATGAAAAAGCGCGAGCGGTTCTCGAAGCTTCCGCCGTAGGCGTCGGTGCGGTGATTGAAGCGCGGCTCGAGGAACTGCACGGGCAGCGTATCGTCGCCTGCGGAGACCTCGAGGATGTCGAAGCCCGCCTGCTCGGCGCGCTTGCCGGCCTCCACGTACATGTTGATGACGGTGCGGATATCGGACTCGTCCATCTCGCTGCCGTAGACCGAGCGAGTCGCAAACAGCGGCGAGGGCCACTGGCTCGGGCTGCGGCCGGTCTCGCGCGACTCCAGGCCGGGGGCGTTGCCACCGCTGTACCAGAGCTGGATGCCGGCGAGGCTCTGATGCCGGTGCGCCACCTCGCAGAGGTACCCCAAGTTCCTGATGTCCCCCTCATCCCAGATGCGCGCCGAGGTGTAGGGGTACTCGTCCGATTCGGGATGAATCGAGCAGAACTCCGTGAACACCACCCCCCAGCCGCCTTCCGCCTTCATGCCGCGGAAATGCGCTTGCGCGCCCGGGCGCTCGGAGCCGGGGCCGGCGCAATGCGAGGTCTGCCAGAAGCGGTTGCGGCTGCGCTTCGGTCCGAGCTGAATCGGCTCGAACAGGATGTCGTGCTTCGGGTCGCGGGCCATAGGAACTCCCCCCTATACTGGTCGGATCGAGTGTGCGCTCTCTCGCGCTGGAGACGTTCGATGAGTATCACCGGCAAGATCGCCTTGGTCACGGGCTCGACCACCGGAATCGGCGCGGCCTGTGCGCGCCGCCTCGCGGCGGCCGGCGCCGCGGTGATGGTGAGCGGCCGTCACGCCGGTCGCGGCGCGCGCGTCGTGAGCGAGATCGAGGCGGCCGGGGGCCGCGCGCTGTTCATGCAGGTCGATCTGCGCGAGGCGGGCAGCTGCGAGGGGCTGATCGCGGCCACCCTCGAGCGGCTCGGTGGGCTCGATATCCTGGTGAACAACGCCGGCATCCTGTACACGGCGAATGCGCCCGCGACCAGCGATGCGCAATGGCTCGACACCTTCGCCGTCAATGTGAACGCGCTGTTCTACCTGAGCCGCGCGGCGGTGCGCCACATGCAGCGGGCGGGCGGCGGGGCGATCGTCAACGTCGCCTCCGAGTGGGGCTTGAACGGTGAGCCCAATCATGTCGCCTACTGTGCGAGCAAGGGCGCCGTCGTGCAGATCACCCGCTGCATGGCCCTCGATCATGCGCGCGATCGCATCCGCATCAACGCCGTGTGTCCGGGAGAGATCCACACGCAGATGGTCGATGAGATCCTCGCCAGGCGCGGCGGCAATCTCGCCGAGAACCTCGAGGCGCTGGCCGCGGGAATCCCGATGCGCCGGCTGGCGGATCCCGACGAGGTGGCGCGCTGTGTGGAGTTTCTGGCATCGGATCTTGCGAGCTATGTCACCGGCGTGAACCTACCCGTGGATGGCGGCAACGATGCGACCGGCGGCCCGTATCCTTGAGCGGGCGGCGAGGGCGCATACCGCGCTCAATCGCTGATGATCTCCGCCGGCGTCTGCGGCAGCGCCGAATGCAGTCGATGCGCGTCGCCTTCCGGGGCGTGGCCGCGCTCATAGGGCCGCGCCGCGAGCATGTAGATCCAGCCGATGATCACCACGCCGAGCGTCGTCGCGAGCATGCCGTAGCTCGCATACCAGGGATCGGTCGCGCTCGCCGGCCGCGGCCAGAGAATGTTGACGATGGCGCCGACGCCATAGCCGAGCGCCAGCAGATTGACCGGCCAACCCCAGCGGTTGAGCTTGAAGGGCCCCGCCGGATGCCAGCCCTTGGCGCGCGCAATGAGCGCAGCCAGCACGACCATCTGGAAGGCGATGTAGATGCCGACCGCCGCGAAGCTGATGATGGTCGCGATCGCATCCGAGAGCCACAGCGCCGAGAGCGCGATCAGCGCGGGGATCGCCCCCATGACGATGAGTGCGTTCGCGGGCACGCGGTGACCGGGTGAGAGGTGGCTCATGTAGCGGCTGCCGAAGATCATCTGGTCGCGGGCGTAGGCGAACAGGAGCCGGCTTGCCGCCGCCTGCAGACTCAGGAGACACGACATGAACGACACGAGCACGACCAGGATCACCAGGCGAAAACCCACCTCGCCCATGCTCGCGCGCAGCAGCGTGACGATCGGGTCGCTGTCCTTGCCGGAGATCACTGCGCCGATGTCGCGGATCGAGAGCACGAAGGACAGGCACACCCAGCAGGCCGCGGCGCCGCCGATGTAGATCGTCATGCGCATCGCCCGGGGGATCATGCGGCTCGCATCGGGAGTCTCCTCCGCCACATCGCCGCAGGCCTCGAAGCCGTAGTAGCAGAACATCGCCGCGAGCGAGGAGGCGAGGAAGGCGGGCCAGTAATGCCCACCGGCCGGCGTCACGTAGTGCGTGTCGAGGAGCACCGAGAGCGGCTGGTGGCGCGCGAAGAGCAGCAGATACGATCCCACCGCGATCGCCCCGACGAGCTCGCAGATGAAGCCGAACATCGCGGCGCGCGCGAGCAGCCGCGTGCCGCTCAGGTTGAGCCAGGTGGTGAAGGCGATCAGCACGAGCGCGATGGCGGTGGTGGCCACGGGCGTGGCCGCCATGCCGAAGAGCTGCGCGAGAAAAGGCGCGATGCCGGTCGCAACGCCCGCCATGGTGCAGCAGAGCGCCCAGGCATAGATCCAGCCCGCCATCCACGCCCAGCGCTTGCCGAGAAGGCGCCGCGCCCAGGGATAAAGTCCCCCCGAGATCGGAAACTGCGAGACGATCTCACCGAAGACGAGGCATACCATGAGCTGGCCGAGACCGACGAGGAGGTAGGTCCACCACATCGGTGGGCCGCCGGCCGCGAAGGCGGTGGCGAAGATCGTGTACACCCCCACGACCGGCGACAGGTAGGTGAAGCCGAGCGAGAAGTTCTCCCACTTCGACATCGAGCGGTCGAAGTGCGAGACGTAGCCGAGCGCGCGCAGCTGCGCGGCGTCCTGATCGACGGCTGGTTTGTCGTTCAAGCAGCAGTGCCCCCTTCAAGATCCAAGGGCTCCATCGTACACCGCCTGGTGACGGGACCGAGCCATCGGGAGCGCCCGGTTGGACGGCGCTCCCTTGTCCTGCCCCTAGAAGCTGTAGCGGAAATCCACCCCGATCGTGCGTGGCTGGTTGGTCGATACGCGGGTGATGGCGTACGTCGTCCATGCGAAGTTGGTGTTGTTGATGCTGAGCTCCGCCACCCTGTTGGTGAGGTTGGTCCCGAAGAGCGATGCCGACCAGGCGCCGCTCTTGATGCCGGCGCGGGCGTCGAGGAGCGTGTACGGAGGCAGAATCTGCGGATATCCGGACTGATCCCTCTCCGAGCCCACCGTGCTCAGCGATGCGCTCAAGATACCGTCGATGCGGTCCGTGATGGCGGTTTGATAATTGACCACCGCGCTTCCGGTATATCTCGGCACGTTGAGCACCCGGATACCGGGCGTGATTCCCGATTGAATCGCGGCAAAGGTCGGCTGGTTGATGACCGCCGTGTTGTAGACACCGCTCAGATCCACGGTGAGTCCCGGCGCGAGCAGGGCCGACACCTCGACCTCGGGGCCGTAGGATTTCGCATTGCCGGCGTTGGTATCGTAGGGATAGACGCAGGTGAGGTCGAGCACCTGCTGAATGTGGGTCCACTTGATGTAATAGAAGTCTGAGTTCACCGTGAAGCGCCGATCGTTGAATCGCGCCTTCTCGCCCACTTCATAGCTGTATACGTAGTCCGGCGTGTAGCTCGGTTGAGAGTTCACGCTGACGGGGCCGGCGGCGCAGTTGATTGCGTTTGGATTGATCGCGAGCACCGCTGCCGAGGGCAGCGGTATCGGCAGATTCACTCCACCCGGCCGCGAGCCTTTGGCAATCGTGGCGTAGGCGGTCAGATCCGGGGTTGGCTCGTAGGAAAGATTGATCTTGGGCAGCGTTGCATTGTTGTTGAAGGTTTGCACCACGATCTGCGCATCTTGGTTTCCGGACGCGGTGCCGAAGCCGGCCTGCTTGGCGTGATAATTGACTTGAAAGTAGAACTCGCGCACGCCGGCTGTGAGCTTCAGAGCGTCGGTGATGTTGTACGTCACCTGCCCGAAAATGGCCGCCTGCTTCAGGATCTCATCGTTGACGTCGTTGAACACGACGCCGTTCGGATTGGCCGCTTGCGCGTTCGGATAGGGGGGGAGGCCGGGATTCGGATAACGCAGCAGACTGGTGGCACTGTATACGTTGGCGGCAGGACAGCTGCCGGAGACAGGTCCGGCCGTGGCTGCCAGGCCGCAGGACAGCACTCCCGACCATCCGGGCTCTTGATTGTGCGTTATGTATCCGGAGTCGAGCTTGGAGTAGTAAACGCCGCCCACCCATTGCAAGGGGCCCGCCTGGTTCGAGGTGAGGCGCATCTCTTCGGCGAACTGCGAGGTCGGGTCGTCCTCGACGTAAAGGCTTTGGATGTAATTCGCAACGTAGACGCCGTTCACCAGGTGGGTGGTGTTGAAAACGTTTTGCAGAGACTCGGTGGAGTCCTCCGACTGCATGACGTAGCGCGCGGTGTAGCTGGTGGCCGAGGTGAGCGTTGCCAGGCCGAGGTTGTACTCGACTTTGAGGCTCGCAAGCTTGAAGGAGTCATAGTAGGGCTCCTGCTGGTCATAGGGTTGATAGATCGCCAGATTGCCCGGTTGCTGCTGATAGGCGTTATAACCATCCGCATCGATGCGCTGATACATCAGCGAGGTCGTGATCGACAGATTGTCCGAGGGTTTCACCAGCAGACTCGCCCGTGCCGATCCGAAACGCTCGAGGTTTGCGCCTTTGACGATGTTTTGCACCGGCGCGGCAGTGACGTTGCCGCGGGTGCAATAGATCACTCCGCACAGCGGCGGCGCGCCGGGAACGCCGCCCGGATTGGTCGGGGGTGGGAACTCGCCGGGCTGAGCGACGATCCGGTCGATCCAGCCACTGATGTATTTTGCCGTCGTGACCACGCGCAGGGCCGCGATGTCACTGATGGGCATGTTGAGCATCAGGCTGCCCGAGCCGTTGGTGCGCCCGCCTTCGGTATGGGACACGCTCGTGTCGGTCGCCAGATCCCAGGCGCCGATCTTCGGCTGATTGGTCACGAGCTTGATCGTGCCCCCCATCGATCCCGAGCCGTACAGGGTGCCCTGCGGGCCGCGCAACACCTCGACGTTGTTCAGATCGAACAGGTCGGCATCGATGACGGTGCGGCCATTGAGCGCGATCGCCGACGCCGAGATCGGGGTCTCATCGATATAGAAACCCACGGTGGCGGCGGCGCCGCCGCCCGCGGAGAGGCCGCGCGCCTCGTACTCCGTCTGCCCGGGACCGGAGGTGCGCAGCGAGATGCCGGGTACCTTGCCCACCAGGTCCTCAGGGGTCTGAATATTCTGTTCCGCGAGATCGCCGGCGCTGAGCGCCGTCAGGGCGATCGGCGTCGCCTGCACGGTCGACTCGCGCTTCTCGGCGGTCACGACGATCTCCTCGAGCTCGCCCGAGCCTCCGGCCGGCTTCTCGGCCGGGCCGGCGGGGCCGGCCGGCTCCGCGTACAAGGGAGAAGCCAGGAGCGAGAGACACAGCGGTACGATACGGCCCACGACGAGGGACCCCTTCCGGTTCTTCATTTGCATCTCCCTGAATATTTTCAACGCCGCTATCCCACCACTCGCTTCTGTCCCGAGCCAGCTCCACAGGTCCGTCGTTGCATCCCACCGTACGCGCCCGCGGTCTTGTGGGCGGCGCAGCCAATTCGTAGCATAAAGGTTTACTATCACGCAAGTTTTTTGCGCTGGAGGCACCTCCGCCGTGCATTCATGAATTACGCGTCCGCTGTGGCTTGCGCCCCGCGCACGCGATCGGTGCGCATCGGCGCACGGGCGCTCCGCTGTTGAGCGCGCATGCCTCGCCACGCCGCGTGCTCGCGGCGATCTTCTCGAGCAGCCTGGGCGTCGGGCTCATCTTCGGCTTCCAGCCGCCGCTCATCGCGTTGACGTTGAGCCGTGCGGGAGCCTCGAGCTTCGTCGTGGGCGCAGTCACCTCGGCCAGTCTCGTTGCGGTGATTCTCCTGGGTCCGGTCTACCCGCGGGTGATCGCCCGTTTCGGATTGCGGGGCTGCATCGTCCTGGGTGTCGGGGTTGGAGCGCTCATTTTGCTGCTCATGGCGGCGCGGCGCGAGGTGCCGGTCTGGCTGGTGCTCAGGCTGGCGAGCGGCTGCGTGCTCGGGCTCGCCTGGATCGCGAGCGAGATCTGGATGAACGAGGCCAGCGATGACGCTTCGCGGGGCGCGGTGATGGGCGTCTACGGCACCGTGTTCTCGCTCGGGGTCGTCCTCGGTCCGGCTCTTCTCGAGATCACCGGCACGCAGGGCGCGCGTCCGTTCGTGTGCGGCGCCCTCTGCCTTCTGGCGACGCTCGTGCCGCTCATGCTTCTCCCGGGTGTGCAGCAAAGCGTTCAGCCCGAACGGGTGCGCACTCGCCTCGCACGCACCGTGCGCTTTGCGCCGGTCGTGATGCTCGCGGCCTGGGTCGCGGGCCTGGTCGAGTCGGCCGATCTTGCGCTGCTGCCGCTGTTCGGCCTGCACGCCGGACTCGATGAGCGCGCGGCGCTCCTGCTCGTCACGGTCTTCATGGCGGGCAACGTGATCCTGCAGACGCCGATCGGCCTGCTCGCCGACCGCATCGGCCGTCGCGCCGCCCTGGCTCTGTGCGCGGCCTCGAGCGCGCTCGGCCCGATGCTGCTGCCCCGCTGCATCCATGAGCCCTTCCTGCTCGCCCCGCTTCTGTTCGTCTGGGGCGGAACGCTTTATGCCTTCTACAGCCAGGGCGTTGCGCTGATGGGGGAGGAATTTCCGAGCGCGGAGCTCGCCGCGGCCAATACCGTGTTCGTGATGGTCTACTGCCTGGGCGGCATCCTCGGGCCGAGCCTCGGCGGATGGCTGATGGATCGCTGGCCGGTGGCGGGGCTGCCTGCATTCCTGAGCGCAGCGCCGCTCCTGCTGCTGCTCGCGCTGCTGCGCCCGCGCAGGCGGTGAAGCGGCGCGAGCCGGATGCTCAACCGACGGCGGTGCGCTTCTTCTTCTCCGGATCATCGAAGGGCAGGGTGTGCGCGATGGCCGGCGCCTTCAGGCTCTTGCCGCGCACCTCGAGCTTCGTGCCGTGCACGGCGGACGGCACGTCGAGCCGGGCGATCGCCATCGATTTGCCGGTGAGCGAGGAGACCATCGCGCAGGTGATCACACCGACCCGCTTGTTGCCCGCGTAGACGGCATCGCCCATGTCGGCGGCCTTCTGGCCCTCGATCAGCAGCCCATAGATCTTGAAGCGCTCCTTGCCCTTGAGGCGCGCATGCGCATCGGCGCCGCGAAAGTCGTTCTTTCCCGGGCTGACCGTGAAATCGAGACCGAGCTCCCACAGGGAATCGCCGGGCGGATCCTTCTCGAAGGGGTACATCTGCGACATGTCGTAGGGATAGAACAGCAAATAGCTCTCGACCCGCAGCCAGTCGAGCGTCGTGAAGCAGGTGGGAATGATGCCCATCGACTGGCCTTCGGCGAGAATCGTGTCCCAGAGGTGTCCGGCGTCCTCGCCCTTGCAGAAGAGCTCATAGCCCCGCTCGCCGGTGTATCCGGTTCTCGAGATGAGCACGGGGCGGCCGAACAGCGTCGCCGGCATGTGGTGAAAGTACTTGAGCTCCCGGATCCCGGGCACGTGCTTCGCGAGGAAGTCGACCGCGACCGGACCCTGGAGGGAGAGATCGTGCAGGTCGTCGTCGACGATCATCGCGGCATTACGGCCCGGCACATAGCTCGAGAGCGTCTCGTGGCCGGCGCCGCTTCCGTGCACCACCATCCAGGTATTCGGACCGGTGCGATAGAGAATGCAGTCCTCGATGAAGTAGCCGGCCTCGTTCAGCATGCAGGCGTACGCGCTCTTGCCGGGCGTGATCTTGGTGACGTCGCGCGTCGTCGCGTAGTTGAGGATCGCCGATGCATGAGGCCCCACGAGATAGAGTTTCTTGAGACCCGACACATCCATGAGACCGGCCTTGGTGCGGATCGCGACGTGGTCCTGCGAGACGTCCTTGGCGTACGTCCAGGCCGTGCCCATGCCGTTCCAATCCTCGAGCTTCGAGCCGAGGGCGCGGTGCCGATCCGCGAGAACCGAGTGTCGCCAGGTCAGTGCCATCGAAATCTCCCCACGATGAATCGGATCATTGCGCGCGGTGCGCGCGTCAGTCCGGGCCGGTCCCGGGGCTGGTCGGTGCGCCATCGTCGTGCGGCGCGAGCCACGCAACCGCGGTGTCGCGATAGCGCGTGAGCCCCTTGTAGTCGACGAGCGCGGGATGCAGCGTCTTGAGCACCCGGTGCACGCGGCGCGCCCACTTCGGGACGGTCGCGAGCTCGGCGAGGCTGATCAGGTAGCAGCGAATGCCGAACAGCACGGCGTTGCTGCGCGGCAGGCGCCACAGACCCTGCAGCTCGACGCGCAGGTGCAACAGCTCCCCGGCGTTCTGCAGCGTGACCGTCGAGCGGTCGGGCCCCCAGTGCGGATAGTTCTCCGGGGAGGTATCGAGCCGGGGATGCACGGTCATGGTCCAGTTGAGCCTTCGCACGGGCTGCCCGAGGCGCAAGTTCAGTAGAAACTTGAGCGCGCGGTCGAATACGCCGAGCTCGTGGGCGAGCGGCACGGGACCATGCCATTCCTTGAACGTCATGCCGATGTCGAAATCGAGCGACCAGTCCGCCTGCGTGGTCACCATCCCGGCCTCGGTCCAAAGATCCCCCTCGCGCTGATCCATGACCACGAAATCGCCCTGCGCCTGTCGCGTGATGTAATCGAGCGGCTCGCGGGGCAGGCTGTGAGGCTCGCCGAAGGTGAACCGGTCGTCGAGCGCCAGGGGGCGGTTGACCCAGTGCCAGCGGTTGCCGTGGCGCTCGAGCAGGAAGTGGTGCGGATAATCGCGCGCGAGGGACTCCATGATGAGCTCGAGCGTGTCCCACTGTGAGCTCATCATGTGCGGCAGCGCCTGGTAGCGCAGCGGCTCGGCGGCGAGCACGAGCGCCCGCTCCCGGCATTCGGCGATGTAGTGCTCATCGACGTCGAAGGCATGCTCGGTCACCGAGCCGGGAGGGCCCGCGACATGCGGCTCGATGTTCACCGAGTACATGTACTCGTCCTCGGGGAAGGGGAGCGGAAAGCGGCGGATGGCGGCGCGACTGTTGCGGAAGGTGAAATCGTCGCGGTAGCTCTCCTGGGGCTTGAACTCGAGTGTGGCGCTCATGGCATTTCCTTCCTCCGGGGCGCGATCCGACCTACAGGTCGAGCACCAGATGCCGGCAGCGGGCGCGCGAGACGCACGGCATGATGTGCTTGCCCTTGGCCCGCTCGGCCTCCGAGAGATAGTGATCGTTGTGCACGAGCTCGCCGTCGAGCTCGAGCACCTTGGTCAGGCAGAATCCGCACACCCCGCCACGGCACAGGTAGGGCACCTCGACGCCGGCCGCCTCGATGCTCTCCATGAGACTCTGATCGTGCGGCACGTGGACCTTGAGGCCCGAGCGCGCGAGGAAGACATCGAAGGCGTCGCCCACGGGCGGGGCACTGAACTGCTCGGAGTGAATATGGCTGTCGGACCAGCCGCAGTGCTGAGCGGTAGCGATGACCCGGTTGATCATCGCCGCGGGGCCGCACACATACACGTGGGTTCCGAGCGGCTGGCGCGAGAGCAGCCCCTCGAAATCGATGGCCTGATTCTCGCTGTCGTAGTACATGCGCACGCGCCCCGCCTCGCGGGCCTCGAGGCGAGGCAGGAAGGCGGCGTGCTCGGGTGCGCGCACCGAGTAATGCAGCTCGTAGGGCACGGCTCCGCCGTGCAGGTCCTCGAGCATGGCCATGAACGGCGTGATGCCGACTCCTCCGGCCATGAGCAGGTGCTTGCGCGCAATCTTGTCGAGCGCAAAGAGATTGACGGGATGCGCGATCTCGATGCGGCTGCCGACCTTGACTGCATCGTGCATGTAGTGCGAGCCGCCCCGTGATTCCTCCATGCGGCGCACGCCGATCTCGTAAGTGTCGAGCTCGCGCGGCGAGGAGAGGAGCGAGTACGGATTGCGGTGCACGCGGGTCGCGCCCTTCATGACGACGACGATGTGCGAGCCGCCGGAAAAGGCCGGCAGAGCGCCGCCATCGATCGCGGCGAGCGTGAAGTGCTTGATGAGCGGGGTGACGGCCTCGATGGCCTTCACCTCGACCGCGAGGGTTTGCGCATCGCTCACACGAACACCTCGCGGATCTCGGGAAGCTCGCCCGGCGCCTCGGCGTCGGCCATCACCCCCATGTAGGCGGCGAGCCGGCGCGAGTAATGATCGCGCACCAGGAGCCAGCGGCCACAGCCGCCGCAGCGGACGATGTTGGTGCGCACCTCCTCGGCGGTGGCGCGGCAGTGAATGCAGTAGACGCGCCGCGCGAGGCTGCCGAGCTCCTCGGCGCGGATCTCGTCCTTGTTCAGGTTGAACTCGAGCGCAATCTTCATCGCGAGGCCGATGAAGCTTTCAGGTCCCGCGACATACAATCGCGTGCCCATGAGGGAGCGCTCGAGGAGCGCGCGAAAATCGGTCAGCAGCTCGGGTACGGACGCAAAGAGCTTGAGCTCGGCGAGCGCCAGCGCCTCGAGCTCCGCGAGAGGGTCGGCCGGCGCATCCGCCGCCCCGCTCTCGGGGGTGATGGCGACCGATGCGCTGGCGTTGCCGATCATCGGCCGCGGCAGATACAGCACGCGGGTCGCGCCGAGCGCGGCGGGCGCCGTCTCCTCGAGCTCCTTGAGGACCCGCAGCAGCGCCACGCCGCCGGCACCGTGACCGAGCATCAAGTGATAGCGGCCGCGGGCATCGGCATGGAGCGGTGCGTAAACGGGCTTGCTTTTGATGCCGGTGATGAGCATTCGAGGTCGAGCTCAGTACACCGCAAGATGGTGCGTGATGGCGACCACCACTGCGCCCACGAGCAGCACGAGGTATGGCCAGAGCCCCGCGCGCTTCTCGATCCGCTCGCCCTCGTGCATCTCGAGATCCTGGGCCATCTCGGGCGGAAAGGCGCCCTTGTCCTGCACGTAGTGCCGGTAGATGAACACCGGAATGATGAGCGCCGCGAAGATGAGCCCCGTGGTGAGCGTTCCGGCGCCGTACACGTCGGCGCCGAAGCCCATGAAGGCAAGATTCACGAACGAGAGCACCGCACCGGCGACGAGGATCCAGGTGGGGGCGCGCCACGGGCGCTCCTGGCGTGGCCGGTCCATGCGATGGATCCAGCCTGCGTTGAGGTTGAGGAAATTGAACAGCAGGTAGCCGATGTTGGCGGCGCCGATGATGAAGACCGTGTCCGAGAGCAGCAGGAGCCCCAGGTTGAACACGATGTTCGTGAGCATCGCATTCGTCGGAGCGCCGTGCGCATTGACCTTGGCGAGATAGCGCGGCAGCCAGCCGTCGAGCGAGGCCTGGTAGAGCGTGCGCGAGGAGCCCGCCATCGAGGTCATGAGCGAGAGCACCAGGGCGAGAATCAGCATCACGACGACCACGGCACCGACGAGCTGCCCGGCGTGCACCATGCGGGCCATCACCGCCGCAACGCCCATGCCGCTGTAGATGTCGGGCGCGAGCATGCCGCCATACTGGGCGGGGGTCGTCACCTGACCGGACGCATCGATGACCGCCGGGTGCACGAGCTCGCCGAGCCCGAGAAATCCCTGGAAGGAGAACGGCACCAGCGTGTACACGACCACGCACAGCAGGCCCGAGTAGAAGATCGCCTTGAAGGTGTCGGTGCGCGGGTTCTTGAACTCGCCCGTGTAGCACACCGCAGTCTCGAATCCGTAGGTCGACCAGGCCGCGAGGAACATGCCCGCGGCAAAGACCGTGATGCCGGCCATGTTCCAGGTGCCATCCGTCACCTTGCCGAGCGCATCGTGGGCGAGCGGCGCGAGCGGGAAGTAGTTCGCCCGCACCAGATCGCCCGTGAGGATGGGCACGATACCGATCAGGAGCAGCGGAATCATCGCCGAGATGCCGATGATCTTGGTCGTGTTGGCCGAGCGCAGGATGCCGCCGTCCTGGATGACCTTGACCGCGAGCAGGATCACGGCGCCCAGGACGAAGGTCGAGTTGATGCGCAAGGTCAGGCCGGTCTTGAGCGCGCCGAGGTCGAGGAGCGTGATCTGCCAGGTGTTGATGTGCGCATCGGGCGCGAACAGGCCGGTGAGTATGTAGCCGGCGGCGAGCGCCGAGCCCGTGGCGAGCACCGGCGACCAGGCAAACCAGTTGCACCACACCGAGATCGGGGCCACCAGCTTGCCGTAGCGCACCCAGCCGATCGCGCCATAGATCGAGGTGCCGCCCGCCTTGTTGGGAAACAGCCCTGCGATCTCGGCATAGGTGAACGACTGGATGAATCCCATCGCGATCGACAGCGTCCACACGACCCAGGAGAGCTTGCCCACGGTGGCGGCGACCGCGCCGATCGAGAACAGCACGAGCGGCGGCACGCCGCTCGCCACCCAGAACGCGCCGGTCCAATCGATGCCGCGCTCGAGCCCGGCACTCCGCGTCACCGGGGCCTCGGTGGTCTCAATGCTCACGCTCACCGGCGCCTCCGGCCGGCGCGCGCATCCGGCGGACACGACGCCCCGGCACGCGCCCCGGCACACGCTCCGGGCACGCGCCGTGTGAGGTCCTCAGAAATGACGGCGCAGCTCCTCGGCGATTTCAAATAGGTCTCCCACGATCCCGTACGTTGCGACATTGAAAATCGAGGCGCCGGCATCGGAGTTCACGGCGACGATGGTCGCCACGTGCTTCATGCCCGCGAGATGCTGGATCGCGCCGGATACGCCCATGGCGATGTAGAGTTTACACGCCGTCGCTGTCTTGCCGGACTGCCCCACCTGGCGGCTCTTCGGCAGCCAGCCCGCATCGGCGATCGGGCGCGAGCAGCCGAGCGTTGCGCCGACGGCATCGGCGAGCTCGCGAAACGTCTCGACGTTCGATTCCTCACCAATGCCGCGTCCGATGGTGAGAATGAACTCCGCGCTCGTCATGTCGACATCGTCCGCGCCGAGCGGCTCGATGAACTGCTTGAGCGTGGTGCGCGAGGCGATCGGCGGGGCGGCAAATTCGCTCACCTTGGGCGAGGCGCGCTCTTCCGGGGGCTTGAACACGTTGCCGCGGATCGCGAGCAGCACGGTGCGGCGGCCCGGGAAGTCCACCTCGACGCTCACCTTCTGGCCGTAGCCTCCGCGCGTCGCCTTAAGCCCGTCCGCGGCGCGCTCGAGCTGAAATACATCGCTCGCGAACCCCAGCGACAGGCGGGCGGCGAGCGCCGCCGCGAAGCCAAAGGAGTCGACGCTGTGCGGCACGAGCACGATCTCGGGCGCGCGCGCGCTGATCAGGGCGGCGAGCGCGGCCTCGTGGACGTCCGGATCGAACTCGCTCGTCGCCCCCTGGACCGTGATGATCTCATCGACGCCCGAGAGAGCGAGGGCCTCGACGAACGCCGCCGGGCGCTCGTGCAGCACGGCCATCACCACCCGGTCCTCGGCGCGCCGGATGCCCGTCGCGGCGCCGATGAGCTCGAGCGAGGCCGGGCGCAGCTCGCCGCGGCGCTGCTCGGCGATGAGAAGAATCTCGCTCATGCCGCCCCCTTGAACTCACGAATCAGGGCGGCGAGCCGTTCGGCCTGCTCCGCCGGCGTACCCTCGATGAGCTGCGCACGGCCCTTCGGCGGGACGTACATCCGGCGCACGCGCGAGGCGGAGCCGGCCTCGCCCACCTCCGATGCCTCGAGCCCGAGGTCGGCGAGCGAGAGCGTCTCGATGGGCTTCGCGGCCGCCTGCTTGATCGCGCGCAGCGAGGCGTAGCGGGGCGTCGCGATGCCGAGCTGGATGGTGAGCACGGCCGGACACTCGATCTCGCATTCCTGCAACAGGCCTCCTTCGAGCTCGCGGCGAAAGAGCGCGCGGGCCGCGCCGGCGCGATACTCGAGCGAGCTCACGACGGCGGCATGCGGCCAGCCGAGGAAGGCCGCGGTGGCGATGCCGGTCGCGGCGAAGGAGTGGTCCGAGGACTGCACGCCGGCGAAGAGGAGGCCCGGCGATTCGCGGCGCGCGACGGCGGCGAGGATGCGACCGATGGCGATGGGGTCCGAGCCCGCCATGGCCTCGTCCCAAACGCGCACCGCGCGGTCTGCGCCCTTGGCAAGGCACTTGCGCAGCGCCTCATCGACCGGCTCGGGACCGACCGAGACCGCGAGCACCTCGACGTCCCCGCCGGCCTCCTTGATGCGCATCGCCGCCTCGAGCGAGAAGTCATCCCATTCATTGAGGTCGCGCAGGAAGAACTCCTCCTCGACGTCACGCCCATCGGCGCGGATCGCGAAGTCCTCATCGAGCGCCGTCACCTGCTTCACTGCGACCATGATCTTCATGCCAGCACTTCCTCACGTAGCGGGGCGGGCACCGCCTCGCGAATCAGCTCGATCAGCTCCTTCACGACGAACCGTCCCTCGTTGCCGGTCGTCTTGAGCGCATCCTCGAACATCGTCAGATCCTTCGGGCAGCTCACCACGTAGACCTCGAGCCCCTCGATCGCCGCAGCCTCGCGGATGCGGTTTTGCGCGGGCTTTTCCTGGCCGACGGGATCGGGAATCCAGATTCTGCCGCCGCCCGCGCCACAACAGAAGGAGTTCGAGCGGTTGCGCGGCATCTCGATGAGCTCGCAGCCGAGAAGCTCGAGCACCTCGCGCGGCGCCTGATAGCCGCCGTTGAAGCGTCCAAGATGACAGGGGTCGTGAAAGGTGGCGCGCACCTTGAGCGGACGGGAGACCTTGAGCCGCCCGCCCGCGAGCAGGCGTTGCACGAAACTCGTGTAGTGCTCGATCTCGTGGCGCTCGCCAAAATCCGGATATTCGTTGCGAATCGTGTTGTAGGAGTGCGGATCGGTGGTGATGAGGGTCTTGAACTTCGCACCGGCGAGGGCCGCGAGATTGCCCTGGGCGAGCAGCTCGTAGAGGCCTTCCTCGCCCACGCGGCGCACGTCGTTGCCGGCATTCGACTCCCCGTCATAGAGAATGCCGAAATCGACACCCGCCTCGTTGAGGAGCGTGGCGAACGTCTGCGTGACTTTCTGGTTGCGCGGATCGAACGAGGCGTAGTCGCCCACGAACCACAGCACCTCCACCGGCTCCTTGCGCGCATCCTTCACCTTGAAGGGGAGCGACTTGGTCCAGGCGCCGCGCTTGCGCTTCGACTCGCCGAAGGAGTTGCCGGTCTTGTGGATGGTTTGCAGCGTCTTGGTGAGCAGCGGATCCATCGCCCCGTCCTCGACGAGCTTGCGGCGCATCTGCACGATGATCGGCACGTGCTCGATCGCCACCGGGCAGATCTCGACGCACGCCATGCAGGTGCGGCACGACCAGAGCGTCTCCTGCGAGACCTGGCCCGGTCCGTGCCCGTGCACGTCGAGCGCCTCGGCGGGGGGCAGGCTCGAGGACTCGAGCGTCGAGCGGGCGAGCTCGCGCAGCGACAGGATGACATCGCGCGGCGAGAGCGGTGCGCCGACGGTGCGGGCGGGACAGGCCTCGTGACAGCGGCCGCACTTGGTGCAGGCATCGAGGTGCAGGAGCTGCTTCCAGTTGAAGTCGGTGAGCTTCGCGACGCCCGGGGCCGCCTGGCTCTCCGGGATTCGCGGCAGCCGCTGCGCGGCGCGCGGATCGCGCACGTAGAGCGATGCGGCCGAAGTGAAGATGTGCTTGACCTTCGACCAGGGAATGAGGGCGATGAAGGCGAGCGCGAGCAGCCCGTGGAACCACCACAGGCCGAAGCGCAGAGCACCCGCGCCCTGCGCGCCCAAGCCGAGCGCGCGCAGCGCCGCAGCCAGCGCGGCTCCCACGGGGGACCACCAGCGCGTGTCCCACACATCGGGTCGCGCCTGCAGCCAGACGAGGCGTGCGGCCTCGAGCACATAGCCGGTGACCCCGATGATGAGCAGCGTCCAGAGAAAGGCCCAGTCCTCGATGCGATAGCCGCGCCGTTCGAAGTCCGCATCGCCCGGCGAGCGATCGGGGCGGGCGTAATCGAGCTTCGGCGGCTTGAGCCAGCCGCGCCGGACCATCATGTAGAGCAGCCCGCCGATGAGCGCGATCCCGGCGATATCGAGGATCAGCGAGAACCACAGATAGAAATCTCCCTGCCAGAAGCGGATGCCGAACAGGGGATTCAAGATGTCGTACTCGAGCGTGATCGTCGAGGTGCCGAGAAAAAGCAGCAGGAAGCCGTAGAAGATGAGCCGGTGCGCGTGGCCCGCCTTGAGATCGCGCCGCTCGATCGTGCGGTGACTCAAGACCTTCGCCGTCATGTCGCCGAGACGGCGCCAGGGGCTGCCCTCGAGCTCGAGCGCGGCACCGCGGCCGTACTTGCGGATCTGCACGAACACCCCGTAGGCGAGCAGCGCGATGCAGCCATACGCGACGACGTAGAAGAGCCGCACCTGCGACGCGGAAAAGGCCTCGAACAGAATCCGCGTGGCGGCGGAGGTGCGGCTCACGATCGACGACGTTCAGGTCTTGTATTCGATTTCGTAGCGGCCGCCCGGCATGTGCGCAGCACCCCACACTGCGACTTCGCGCCGGTAGGGCAGCGGCAGCTGCGCATTCGGCTCCTCGATCTCGCGCGCCAGGCGATGTCCGCAGAAAGTCGCATCCGCGATGAGCCGCGGCGCCTCGGCATCGCCGATGACGTATACGGCCTTCACACCGTTCTTGCTCCATTCCCCCTGCTGCGCCTTGAGGTCGCGGTAGAGCGCATCGTTCGAGTGCCGGCCGGTGACGAGCACGAGCGAGTCGAACTCGAGCCAGCGATGGGTCTTGTTCGGCTCGCGCGGAACGTGTCCGGCGCCGCGGTAGGTGCGCTTCGAGCCGTCGCCCCAGATGTCGTAGATCTGCACCCGGCCCTTCTCGATCTTGCTCGCGAACGCGTTGTGCAGCTCTTTGATGTGCAGCTCATGGAGCCGGCGCATCATGTTCGGATACTCGAGCGTGAAGTGCATGTAGTTGGCGAGATGCACCCCGGTCACGATCGTCACCTCGTGGCCTGCCAGCGTGAGCTTCTCGGCGAGGCTCGGCGCCATGAAATACGTGTCCGCATTGAGGATCACGACCCGCTTGCCGATCTTTTTCTTGCCGTCGAGGACCTGCTCGGGCGTGAGCTGGTCGCTCTGCGAGGCATCGGCGCCGGGAATCGGATCGTGGGTGAGGCAGTTGACGCCATCGACGTTCCAGGAGGAGCCCGTCGCGATGACGATCTTTTCCGCGCCGTAGCCGAGGGCCTCGGCGGCGGTCATCGGTTTCTGCCCGAGCGCGAGCTGGCACTGCTTGTTCTTCTTCACAAGCTTGCCGATCTGCAGCTCGCGATAGTCGCGGTGATAGCCCCATTCGCCGAGGCCGGGCAGGGTGGTCACCTGATTCAGATGACCGCCGATCTTCGCGGCGCTGTCGTACAGATGCACGGTATAGCCGCGCTCCATGAGCACGCGTGCGCACTCGCTCCCCGCAGGGCCGGCGCCCACGACGAGGACCGAGTCGTCCGAGCCGCGCTTCGGAAATTTCTCCGGGTGCCAGCCGCGCCGGTATTCCTCGCCCGCAGTCGCGTTCTGCGTGCAGATCATCGGCGGACCGCCGATCTCCCAGCGCGAGATGCAGACGTTGCAGCCGATGCAGGTGCGGATGTCGTCGTAGCGACCCTCCTCGATCTTCTTCGGCAGCCAGGGATCGGAGATCGAGGGGCGCGCGGCGCCGATGATGTCGGCGATGCCCTTGGTGACGATCTCGGTCATCTTCTCGGGATCCGTGAAGCGGCCGACGCCGAGCACGGGTTTCTTGGCGACCTGCTTGACGAATCGCGTCCAGGGGACCTGGTGGCCCTGCTGATAGAAGCGCGAGGGACCCGCGTCCTCGCCCCACTCGGCGATGTCGCCCACGTCGACGTCCCATAGATCGACGAGCGGATCGGCCATGCCGATGAACTTCACCCCGTCGCGCTCCACCTCGACGCCCGTGTCGCCATAGAGCGTATCGACCGCGAAGCGTGTCGCGATCGCACACTCGTGCCCCACGGCCCGGCGCACCTTCTCGAGCGTCTCGAGCCAGAAGCGGGCGCGGTTCTCGAGTGTGCCGCCGTACTTGTCCTTGCGCTTGTTGTAGTACGGGGAGAGGAACTGCAGCGGCAGATAGGAATGCGCGCCGTACACGTAGATGATGTCGAAACCGGCATCGCGCGAGCGCAGAGCGGCGTCGACGTAGTACTGTTGCACGGTCGCGATGTCGTCGAAATCCATTTCCTTGCAGTAGGTCAGGGTCTCGAACTCCGAGGCGTACTGACTCGGGCCGCGCGGCGTCGCGCGCGACTCCATGCAGGGCGCGTGCGAGGCGCCGTACCAAAGCTCGACCCCGGCAAGCGAGTTGAACTTGTGGATGTGGTCGGTCATCGCCCGCAGGTTGCGCACGTCACCCTCGTCCCAGATGCGCGCCGAGAGCCGATGCGTGTCGTCGGATTCGGGGTGGATCGAGCAATATTCGGTGTTGATGCCCGCCCAGCCGCCTTCGGCCTTGAGCGAGCGGTGCGCCGCCTGAAATCCGGGCCGATCGGAGCCGGCCCCGATGCAGTGCGGCACCTGATAGAAGCGATTGCGCAGCGTCTTCGGGCCGATCTTGATGGGTTGGAACAGGACGTCGTGCTTTGGATCGCGCGCCATGGGGTTCATCCTCTCGAAACTTGCGCTGAACTTTCGGGTGTGGGGGCGACCGGTCCTTGCGCCGGCGATGTCCCCGTCTCAAGTCGCGTCGGAGCCTCTCGCAGCGGCGCAGCGATGCGCTCGGCAGCGGGGAGCCCCGGGCCCCGGATCGCAAAATAAATAGCACGCATTGTTACTGTAGTGCAAATAAATTGCGTCCTGTGTAACTGCGTCGGCCGGCGCCGGAGCCGCGCTCAGCCCCGGTACGGCGGAAAACGCGCCTCGCGCTCCAGCTCCTCCAGATCGCGATCGTTGCGCACATACAGGCGGCTGGCGTCGCGCTGCGGCTGAAAATCCCAGGGCGTGTAACGGCCCGAGCGCAGGGCCTCGTACACGAGGTGGCGGCGCTGCTGGCTCGCCCGCACCGCTGCGTCGAGCGCCTTCATGTCCCAGCGGCGCTCGATCTCGGTCCTGAAATCGCGCACGCGCCCGGCATGCGCCGCGGTTCCGGCCAGATTCTCGAGCTCCTCGGGATCATGCTCGAGATCGTACAGCTGGTCCGGATCGATCGGTGCATGCACGAACTTGTAGCGCCCGCGCCGGATCATCACCAGGGGCGCAACAGCGCCCTCGGCCAGGTATTCGCCGATCACTTCATCGCGGCCCGCGGCGCCCCCAAGCTGCGGCACGAGGCTCGAGCCGTCGAGGGGCATCGAGCGCACATCCGCGCCGGCGAGCTCGCACAGCGTCGGGCAGAGGTCGAGCAGGGAGGCCGACTCGCGCACCCGGCGGGCGGTGAAGCGGGCCGGCGCGTGCACGATGAGCGGAATACGACAGGCGGGCTCGAAGAAGCTCATCTTGTACCACAGGCCGCGCTCGCCCAGCATGTCGCCGTGGTCCGCGAGCAACACCACCACCGTGTTCGCGGCGAGGCGCGCCTCGGCGAGCGCATCGAGCAGGGCGCCCACCTGATCGTCGACGTACGAGACGGCGCCATAGTAGGCGCGACGCGCGGCCTGCGTATGCGCGGTCGTCACGGGCTGCGCATCGAGGCCGATGACGTGACGCAGGCGTGCCGAGTGCGCATCGAGCGGCGCTTGCGCGATGCGCGGTGCATCGATCTCGACGCCCTCGTAGCGATCCCAGTAGCGCTGCGGGATGGCATAGGGATCGTGCGGGTGCGTGAGCGAGGCGACCAGGCAGAACGGGCGCCGATCCTGGCTGCGGGCCAGGTCGAAGAGCCGCTGGCGCGCCTGGAACACCACCTCGTCATCGAAGTCGACCTGATTGGTGCGCGCACAGGGACCCGCCTGGAGCACCGATTCCATGCTGTGATACCAGCTCGGGCGCTCATCGAAGCGGGTCCAGTCCGGGGTCCAGCCGAAGTCCGCCGGATAGATGTCGGTGGTGAGGCGCTCCTCGAAGCCGTGCAGCTGGTCCGGGCCGCAAAAGTGCATCTTCCCCGACAGCACCGTGCGGTAGCCCGCGCGCCGCAGGAAGTGCGCGAAGGTGGGCACCTGGGAGGGGAATTCCGCCGCATTGTCGTACGCGCCGATGGCCGAGACATGCCGCCCCGACAGAAAGGAGAAGCGCGAGGGGGCGCAGAGCGGGCTGTTGCAATAGAAGGAGTCGAACACCACCCCGGCGCTCGCGAGCGCATCGATGCGCGGCGTGCGCGCGACGCGGTTGCCGTAGGCCGGAAGCGCCCGCGCCGTGAGCTGATCGGCCATCAGGAGCAGGAAGTTGGGCTGCGACACGCCGGAGCTCATGGATGAGGGGCCGGGTGCTGCTGGGCATCGTAGGCGACCCAGGCTTGATCGATCAGGTAGGCATGGATGTTCTCGACGTCCTTCTCGCTGAGCAGATCATCGAAGCGCTCCATCCCCTGCGGCGCGAGCAGGCCGTGCAGCACGATGTCCTTGAAGGCCGCATGCAGTCCCGCATCGAGACGCCGCAAGTCCGGCGTGACGTTGATCCCGAGGGCGTGGCAGCGCGAGCATTCCTCGATGAACTTGATCTCGCCGGCCCGAACCTCGGCGGCGCTCGCGGCCTTAAGCGGTGGACGCTCGAAGGGTGGCGAGGGGCGCGCGGGCGGCGTCGGCACGGCACCTCCGCCGAGCTTCAAAGCAATGATTCGATTGGTGTTCTCGTACTTAATGGCCGCGCTCGCGGGCGGCACCGGACCCTCGGCGATGCCGGTGCCGCCATAGCCCACTTGCACCGCCACGTACTGTTCCCCGCGCACCTCGTAAGTGGATGGGGCCGCCATGATGTGACTGCCGGTCTCGATCACCTTGAGCACCCGACCGCTGTCGGCCGCGTACACCCACAAGCCGCCGCTCCCGCGGCCTTGAAACACGAGGTTGCCGGCGCTCGACATCACGCCCCCGTCGTAACCGCGCATCCCGCTCGAGGTCTCGTGCTCCCATACGATCTTCTGCGCGACCGGATCCCACGCGCGCAGCAGCTCGCGCACCGGCTTGACCGTGCGCGTCGCCTTGATCGAGGCGAGACTCGGCAACGGTCCGTAATAGGGTTTCAGCGCGTCGGCATCGTAGGTCTCGTCGGGAAAGATGCCATTCATGGTGTAAAACCCGTCGAGAAACTTCACCTCGCCGCCGTTGTGCGCCATGTCGACGGTGACGGCCGGGGTGTCGACCACCGGGATGTAGACGAGACGCGTCCGGGGGTCGTAGGACATCGGCATCCAGGTGTGCCCGCCCGCCCACGAGGGATAGATATTCTTCGGCGAGGCATACCAGTCGGCGGTGGCGGTGACCTGCGGTCGGCCCGTCTTGAGATCGATGCCCGAGGCCCAGTTGACGTAGGTGTAGTTCTTCGCGGCGAGCAGCTCGCCCGTGCGCCGGTCGAGGAGGTAGAAGAAGCCGTTCTTGTTGGCCTGCATGAGCACCGCGCGTGTGCCGCCGCCGATCGGCAGCTCGGCGAGCACCAGCTTCTGCGTGGCGTCGAAATCCCAGTGATCGTTCGGTGTCGTCTGGTAGTACCACGCCATGCGGCCGCTGCGCGCATCGAGCGCGATGATGCAGGCCGCGTACAGCCCGTCGAGGCCGCTGTCGGGACCGAGCTGGCGCAGATCATAAGGCGCCGCGTTGGCCGTGCCGAAGTACAGCTGGTGCAGGTCGGGGTCATAGGCGAGGCCGTCCCAGACGGTGCCGCCCCCCTTGAACTTCGGGTCGCGATGCGCATCCCAGGTCTTGGCCGCCGCGGCGAGCTCGGGATTCTCGAACGGTGCGCCCACGGCGCCCGGCACGGTGTAGAAGCGCCAGCGCAGCGCACCGCTCTTCCAGTCATAGGCGCTCAAGTAGCCGCGCACGCCGCCGTGGCCCATGTCGCCACCCCCGTTGCCGATGACGACCACGTCGCCTGCAATCAGCGGGGCGCCGGTACTCGAGTAGGGAAGCTTGTGGTCGGTGATGGTGTCGACGGCCCACAGCCGACGGCCGGTCGCGGCATCGATCGCGTGCAGACGTCCATCACTCGAGGCGACGTACACCCGCCCCTTCCAGACGGCGACCCCGCGATTGACCAGATCGCAGCAGGGGTTGCGACCCGCGAAGAAATCGGGCTTCGGGTCGTAGTGCCAGAGCTCGCGGCCGCTCGCGGCGTCGAGCGCATACACATATCCCCAGGTGCCCGAGGTATAGAGAACCCCGTCGATCACGATCGGGGTGGCCTCCTGGCCGCGCTGCGGCGCGCCCAGGTTGTATTGCCAGGCAAATCCCAGGCTCTGGACGGTGTGCGCATCGATGCGCTTCAAGGGCGAGAAGTACGAGCCGGCCCGATCCCGTCCGCCGGTGAACCAGTTCTGCGGCTCCTCATCCGCGGCGCGCAGCCGTGCCTCATCGAGGGCGCCGGCCGTTGCCACGGGCCCCGCCGTGCCCGGGGTACGCTTCACCCAGGTGGGTGATGAGGAGGAGGGCGCCTGGGGCGCCTCGGGCGGGGTGGCGTTTGCGAGCGAGCACCCCAGGAGCAACGCGCCCGCGAAGGCGCCGCCTCGAGCCTGGGCCCGAGGACGCCGGGCAGCATCAACCAACACGTGCGAATCTCCTCAAGGAGGGGCGAAGCTTAGCGAACATCGGCCCGGCGATAAACGAGCGCTCAATCGCCTTCCTCGGCATAGATGATGATCGAGAGCATGCGGATCGGGACCTTGACGAGTCTTTCCGGTCCGTGGGCGACATCGCCGCGGAAGGTGAGGGTATCGCCCGGCTTCATCACGTAGGTCTGGCGGCCGTGGCGATAGTGCAGACTGCCGCTCAGGAGATGGATGAACTCGATACCCGGATGCTGGAATCCCGGGAAGCTCTCGCTGCGATCGTTCAGCGTGACGAGAAAGGGCTCGAACACCTTGCGAGGCCCGCGCTGCGCGGCGAGCAGGTGATAGGTATGGCCGCGGCGGGTGCCGCTGCGCACGGTCTCGAGGCCCTCGCCCGCGCGAATCAGCTGGGCTCCGCCATCATCCGCCCCCACACGCTGCATGAGCGCCGAGGCGGTGACTCCGAGCGCCTGGGCGAGGGCGACGATCGTCTCGAGACTCGGGCTCACCCGCCCCGTCTCGAGCCGGCTCAGCATTGCGCTCGAGATGTTCGCGCGCCGCGCAACGTCGGCCAGCGTGAGACTCTGGCTCTCGCGCAGCCGGCGCGCGGTCCTGCCGAGATCGATCGCGGGGCTGTCGATCCGGTCGCGATTTGCGGCGCTCGCCGAGCGCGGGCGCGATGGGCGCCGGTTGGCGTCCGGAAGCGCGCGGCTCATCGTTGCGTACTAAGCAATTTTGGTTGCTCCACAGTAAAAAATCGTGCTTATATTCGCACATGGCGCGACCCGTGTTAAACCCGTTCCGCACCGGCGCTCGCCGTCCCGCCAGCCGATGCCGCACCGACTGATCCGCTTCGCGCTCAGCCAGCGCCACCCCGAGCCGCGCATGTTCACGCGGCACGCCACCCTCCAACGCGAGTACGAGGTGGTGATCATCGGTGCGGGCGGACATGGCCTCGCCGCTGCCTACTATCTCGCGCGCGATCACGGTATCCGGCGGATCGCCGTGCTCGAGAAGGGCTATCTCGGCGGCGGCAATACGGGACGCAACACGACCATCATCCGCTCGAACTACCTCACCCCCGAGGGGGTGCAGTTCTACGACGAGAGCCTGCGATTGTGGCGCGATCTTGCGGAGGATTTCGACCTCAACCTGTTCTATTCGACGCGCGGCCACTACACGCTCGCCCATACCGATTCGGCCATGCGCACGATGCGCTGGCGCGCCGAGGTCAACAAGCACTTCGGCGTCGAGTCCGAGGCGGTGGATGCCGCGGCCGTACAACGCGCGCTGCCGATGATGGATCTGACCTGTGCGGGACACGCACCGGTCGTCGGCGCGCTCTATCACGCGCCGGGCGCGATCGCGCGCCACGATGCGGTCGCGTGGGGATACGGGCGCGGTGCCGACCGGCGCGGTGTCGAGATCCACCAGCAGACCGAGGTCACCGGCATCGAGGTGCGCGCGGGGCGCGTGGTCGGCGTCGAGACCACCCGCGGGCGCATCTCGACCGCCCGGGTGCTGTGCGCGGTGGCGGGCTTCACCCCGCGCCTCCTGGACATGGTGGGTCTCAAGTCCCCGATCTACGTGCATCCGCTGCAGGCCATGGTGTCCGAGCCCGTCAAGGCCTGGCTCGACCCGATCATCGTGTCGGGCTCGCTGCACGTGTACGTCTCGCAGAGCGCACGCGGCGAGCTGGTGATGGGCGCCTCGCTCGACCCGTACGAGCTGCATCAGACCCGCTCGACGCTCGATTTCACGGAGTCCCTGAGCGCCCACATGCTCGAGCTCTTTCCCTTCCTCTCCGAGGTCAAGGTGAACCGCCAGTGGGCGGGACTCTCGGACATGACGCCGGACTTTGCCCCCATCATGGGTGTCACGCCGGTGGAGGGATTCTTCATCGATGCGGGGTGGGGCACGTGGGGCTTCAAGGCCACTCCGGTGTGCGGCAAGACCATGAGCGCGACCGTGGCGAGCGGGCGCAATCATCCGCTCATCGAGGGCTTCACGCTGGATCGGTTCGAGCGCTTTCAACTCACCGGCGAGAAGGGTGCGGCCTCGGTGGGACACTGACATGAAAATCATGGTTTGCCCATTGAATGGTCCTCGGCCGGTGAGCGAGTTCGTCTACGCCGGAGAGGTGCGTCACAGCCCCGATCCCGATCGTTGCACCGACCGCGAATGGAGCGATTACGTCTTCAATCGCTCGGGCTCGCCAGGCCTCAAATACGAGTGGTGGTGCCACATCGCCTCGGGCTTCTGGTTCATCGCGTTGCGCGACACGACCCGCGATGTGGTGATCGCCACCTACCCGGTCGAGAGCGTGCGGGCGGGCACGAGGGGATCGCCGGCATGATGTACCGCCTGAGCGTCCGGCCGGGCGAGTGGCTCGATCGGGCGGCGCCGCTCGAGTTCACCTTCGAGGGACGAAGTGTGCGCGGCTTCGCCGGGGACACCCTGAGCTCCGCGCTCGTGGCGGCCGAGATGCCCTACCTGGGGCGGAGCTTCAAGTATCACCGCCCGCGCTCGCTTCTCTCGTGCGCCAACCACGACAGCAATGCCCTGTTCGACGTCGATGGAGTGCCGAACGTGCGCGGCGACGTCACGGCGCTGCGTGCGGGAATGCGGGTGACAGCAGTCAATACTTTCGGTGGGCTCGAGCGCGACCGCGCCCGCGTGCTCGATCGGCTGAGCCGCTTCCTCCCCGTCGGCTTCTACTACAAGGCGTTCCACGGCCGGCGCCTCTTTCCGCGCTGGGAGCGCATGTTCCGCACGCTCACGGGGCTCGGCCGCGTGCCTCTCGAGGGCGCACGGCAGCCGACCCCGAAGCGCTATGGGTTCTGTGATGTGCTGGTGATCGGCGGCGGCCCGAGCGGACTCGCGGCGGCGTGCGCCGCGGCCGAGGCCGGTGCCCGGGTGGCGCTGGTCGAGGAGTCTCACCGGCTCGGGGTGGGAGCGGCGCCGGCCGAAGAGTCAGGTCCCATCGAGGCGCTCGTGCACGCCTTGGCCGGCCGCGTCACGGTGCTCACCGGGGCGGTCGCCGCCGGCTACTACGCCGATCACTGGGTCGCGATCGCCGAGGCGCACCGCCTGACCAAGATGCGCGCGAAGGCGGTCGTTTTCGCGACGGGCGTGATCGAGCAGCCGGCCGTGTTTCGTAACAACGATCTGCCCGGCATTCTCCTGGGAAGCGGCGCGCAGCGGCTGTTGCGCCGCATGAGCATCGCGCCCGGACGCGCGGTCGCCATCGTCACCGCGAATGCGGAGGGCTACGCGCTCGCCGAAGAGCTGCACGCCGCGGGCGTCCACCTCGCCGCCCTCGTTGATTTGCGCACGGCGGCGGAGGCTCGGCCCGAGGCGGCGCGCGCAGCCGCGCTCGGGCTCGTGCCTCTGACCGCTCACGCGCCTTACGAGGCGATTGCGGGTGCCCACGGGGTCACTGCGCTCATTGTTGCGCCCTTCGATGGGCAGGGCCTCGAGCCGGGTCGCCGCCGACGCATTCGCTGCGATGCGGTCCTCATGAGCGTCGGGTTTGCCCCCGCGCAGCAACTGCTCCTGCAAGCCGGTGCGCGCCCGCGTTTCGATGCGCAGCTCGAGCAATTCGTCCCCGAGGAGCTGCCGGCGGGCGTGTTCGCCGCGGGGCGTGTGAACGGCGTCTACGGGCTCGCCGCGCGCATCGCCGATGGCCGGCGCGCGGGGCGCGAGGCGGCCGCCCATGCGGCGGGCTTCGCGGTCGTGCCTGCGGCTGCGGCTGCGGCTGCGGGTGCGGGTGCGCGCGATGCGCGCCGTCCGTCGCATCCGTTCCCCGTCGTCGATCATCCGCGCGGCAAGTGCTTCGTCGACTTCGATGAGGACCTCACGGTGCGCGACCTGGAGAACGCGATCCAGGAGGGATTCGACTCGAGCGAGCTGCTGAAGCGCTACAGCACGGTCGGCATGGGGCCCTCGCAGGGCAAGCACTCGCACATGAATGCGCTGCGCATCCTCGCGCGCGCGCGCGGCCTGCCCATCGAGGCGCTCGGCCTCACCACCGCCCGCCCCCCCTATCATCCGGTACCGCTCAAGCTGCTCGCGGGGCGGGGATTCCACATCGAGCGGCGCACGCCGATCGATGCCGAGCACGCGGCGCTCGGCGCGGTGTTCATGCCGGCGGGCAACTGGCGCAGGCCGGAGTATTACGCGCGCAGCAGTATGAGCCGCGCAGCGTGCATCGCCGCCGAGGTCGACGCGGTGCGCACCCAGGTCGGCCTCATCGATGTCGGCACGCTCGGCAAGATCGAGATCTACGGTCCGCACGCGGGTGAGTTCCTCGATCGTGCCTATGCCGGCCGTTTCGCCGAGATGAAGGTCGGCACGACGCGCTACGGGCTGATGCTCGATGAGAGCGGAGTCATCATCGATGATGGAGTGATCGCGCGTCTCGCTCCCGAGGCGTTCTACTTCACCACGACGACCTCGGGCTCGGCGGGCGTGTATCGCGAGCTGACCCGCCTGAATGCCCTGTGGGGGCTCGAGTGCTCCCTCGTCAATGTCACGGGCCATCGCGCGGCGTTCAATCTCGCGGGACCCGCGAGCCGCGAGGTGCTCGCGCGGCTCACGCCGCTGGCGCTCGATGAGAGCGCCTTCCCTTTTCTCGGCGCGCGCCGCGCGGTGGTCTCGGGCAGCGATGCCCTGTTGCTGAGGGTCGGCTTCGTGGGCGAGCTCGGCTACGAGATCCACGTGCCGGCAGGGGCTGCACGGCGGGTGTGGCGCGCGCTGCTCGAGGCCGGACGCGATGCGCAGATTCGCCCCTTCGGGGTCGAGGCGCAGCGCCTCCTGCGTCTGGAGAAGGGTCACTTCATCGTCAGCCAGGACACCGACGGCCTCACCGATCCCTTCGAGGCGAATGCGGGCTGGGCGGTTGCGCTCGGCAAGCCTTTCTTCGTCGGTCAGCGCAGTCTCAAGATCCTGAAGGCGCGCGGTCCGCGACAAAGGCTCGTCGGCGTCGAGTTCCTACGCCCGGATCCGGCGCCGCGCGAGAGTCAGCTCGTGATCGAGGAAGGGCGCATTGCCGGGCGCATCACGAGCGCGGCGTACTCGCACACGC
>DATGIA010000127.1:0-40954 GCA_035307465.1 Steroidobacteraceae bacterium | reverse complement strand
CAACCGTGCGCACCCGCTCGAGCACGATCTCGGCGCGCTCCGGACATTCGAACGGGCGCACGAGCTCACCGCCGTAGAGCTCGGTGCGCGCATCTCGCAGTCGGTGGTCGGGTGAGTAGACGGTGATCACGAGCCGCCGTTGAGGCCTCTCGGGTAGGGAACTCTAGCGGTGCTTTTTCTTCTTGGCCTTGGCTTTCTCGCCATGCTCGCCTTCATCCTCGGGATCGCCGATCTCGTAGTCATCGAAATCGCTCAGCAGCTCGGCCGTGCGCCGCTCCTCCATCACCCGCTCGAGGCGCCGCCACGCGGGCTCGGCGCCCTTCGGCGCACGCCGCCGCTGCGACTCGACATCGCGCATGATGTGATCGACATCGACATCCTCGACCGGGGCGGTGTCCTCGGCGTCCTCTTCCTCGAACTCGTCGGATTCGGGCTTCTCGTTCATGCGTCGCGAGGAGTGCTCACCAGTGCATCGTTACGCGCGGTTTATAAACGGAAAGCCGGCTGAGGCGCAATACCCACCCTGGGCCAGCTGGGCGTTTCGCGAGCTGCGTCGCGCTCCGGCGCTCACTTGACGAGATCGTTGAGCTGAAAGATGGGCAGCAGCAGGGCGATCACGATGAACATCACCACCCCGCCCATGAAAACGATCATGGCGGGCCCGAGCAGGTTCGTCAGGGTCGCGAGCAGGCCGTCCATCTCGCGTTCCTGATTGCTCGCCGCGCGTTCCAGCATCTTCTCGAGCTCCCCGCTCGACTCGCCGCTCGAGATGAGGTGGATCATCATCGGCGGGAAGAGCTTGCGTGCGGCAAGCGACCTGCCGATCGGCGCTCCCTCACGCACCCGCAGCGCCGCCTCCTCGACCGCCCGGCGCATGGGGAGGTTGTTGACCACCTCGCCCGCGATGCGCAGTGCATCGAGCACCGGCACCGCGCTCGCGGTCAGGATGCTCAAGGTGCGCGAGAAGCGCGCCGTGTTGAGGCCGCGGATCACCTTGCCGAGGAGCGGAACCCGCAGCAGGAAGCGATCGAATCGCAGCCGCGACTCCGGCGACCTCAGCCAGCGCAGAAACCCCCACACCACCGCGCCGATGAGAAGGAGCCCGTAAAACCAGTAGTGGCGGATGAAATCGCTCATGCCGATGAGGAAGCGCGTCGCGAGCGGCAGCTCCTGGTGCCCCGACTCGAAGACCGCGACCACCTGCGGCACGACGTACGCCAGCAGGAAGGAGACGATGGCGAAGGAGAGCACCATCAGCACGATGGGGTAGACGAGCGCGTTGCTCACGGTCTGACCCATGGCCTGGCGCGACTCGGTGTAATCGGCGAGCCGCTCGAGCACCGAATCGAGCTTCCCCGACTGCTCGCCTGCCGATACCGTGGCGCGATAGATCTCGGGGAAAGCCTGAGGAAAGTCCTTGAGCCCGTCGGCGAGCGGGTGGCCCTCGACCACCTTGGAGCGCACGCCGAGCACGATGCGCTGCACCCGGGGCTTCTCGGTCTGCTCGGCGACCGCCTGCAGCGTCTCCTCGAGCGGCAGACCCGAGCGCAGCAGCGTTGCGAGCTGGCGGGTGAGGAGGGCCAAGTCGAGGATCGAGAGGCCGCGGCGCAGATGAAAGCCGCGCCGCTGGCTCTGTCGCGCCTCGCGCTTGGCCGCCTCCTGGATATCGACGGGCAGGAGCTGGCGATCGCGCAGGAGCTGGCGCACATGTTTCGCCGTATCGCCCTCGATGAGGCCGCGGCGCTCGCGTCCGGCGGCATCGAGGGCGGTGTATTCGAAGGCGCCCATGGGGAGCTAGCGACCGTGCCGCCTTCAATCCTCGCGCGTGACTCGCAGTACTTCTTCGAGGGTCGTCTCGCCGGCGAGCACCTTGCGCCGGCCATCGTCGCGAATACCCGGGCTCGCGGTGCGCGCGTAGCGCTCGAGCTCCTGCTCCGAGGAGCCGTCGTGGATCATCGTGCGCATGTGATCGTCGACCGCAATCAGCTCGTAGATGCCGGTGCGCCCGCGATACCCCATGCCGGGCTCGCTGCTCGGTCGATAGAGCGTCACGGGAGAGCCGTGCGCATCGAGATTCAACAGCCGCCGCTCGTACTCGCCGGCGAGGAAGGGCTCGCGGCTCGCCGGGTTCAGGACCCGCACGAGGCGCTGCGCGAGCACGCCGATCAAGCTCGAGGACAGGAGGAAGGGCTCGATGCCCATGTCCCTGAGGCGCGTCACCGCGCCCACCGCAGTGTTCGTGTGCAGCGTCGAGAGCACGAGGTGACCGGTCAAGCTCGCCTGCACGGCGATCTGTGCGGTCTCGAGGTCGCGGATCTCGCCGACCATGACGACGTCGGGATCCTGGCGCAGGATCGCGCGCAGGCCGCGTGCGAAGGTCATCTCGACCTTGGTGTTCACCTGTGTCTGGCCGATGCCGTCGATGTAGTACTCGATCGGATCCTCGACCGTCATGACGTTGCGCGTGTTGTCGTTGATGCGCTCGAGCGCCGCATAGAGCGTCGTCGTCTTGCCCGAGCCCGTCGGGCCGGTCACGAGGATGATGCCGTGAGGCTTGTGGATGATCTCGTCCATCGTCTCCTGGGTCCGAGGATCCATTCCCAGGGCGGTGAGCTCGATGCGCCCGGCCTGCTTGTCGAGGAGCCGCAGCACGACGCGCTCGCCGTGACCGGAGGGCAGCGTCGAGACGCGCACGTCGACCGCCCGGCCGGCGACGCGCAGCGAGATGCGCCCGTCCTGCGGCAGGCGGCGCTCGGCGATGTCGAGCTTCGACATGACCTTGATGCGCGAGACCACGAGCGGAGCCACCGCGCGCTTGGTCTGCAGCACCTCGCGCAGCACCCCGTCGACGCGGAAGCGGATCACGAGACGATTCTCGTACGGCTCGATGTGGATGTCCGAGGCGTTCTCCTTCACCGCCTGGGTGAGCAGCGCATTGATGAGGCGGATGATCGGCGCCTCATCATCGCTCTCGAGCAAGTCGGAGGACTCCGGAATGTCCTCGGCGAGATGCGCAAGATCGGTGTTGTCGTCGAGCCCCTCGAGCATCTGCATGGCCGCGCCCGAGCCCGCCTCGTAGGCGATGCGCAGCATCGAGTCGAAGGTCTCGGGCGCGACGCGCTCGATCCTCAGCGGCACGCCGCAGAAGCGGCGCACCTCGGCGAGCGCCTGCGGCGTGACGCCGGGGCGGCACACCGTGTCGGCGACGTTCCCCGCGATGCCTCGCACCAGCACCCCGTGGCGCTTCGCGAATTGAAAGGAAAGCTTGCGCGGTTGCAGTGCGTCGGTGCGCTCTTCTAGCTCGGCGGCCATCAGTGCTGTCCCGTCGGTTGCGGTTGGGGGGCCGGCTGCGCGCTCGGCGCCACTTGCGGGCCGGGTGCCGGCTGCGTGAGCGGCGGAGCCGGCTGCGGTGCGGGCGCGGGCTGCGTCGTCGGGGGCGCGACTTGCGGCCCCGGCGCGGGCTGCGGGCCCGGGGCCGGCTGCGGCGCGGGCGCGACCAAGGTGCCACCGGCGCCGGGCGCCGAACCGGGTATCGAGCGGCGCGTGCTCGGCACCGGCTCGGTGTAGGGCGGAATCGAGGGCTGATGCTCACCCGGCAGCAGCGTGATCTTGCCCTTGTGCAGATTCTTCTCGTCATCGCGAATCGCGTTGTACTTCGCCGCGCTGGTCGCCTCGGTGGCGGCCTGGTCGCGCAGGATCTTCGGCCGCAGGAACACGAGCAAGTTGCTCTTCTGCCGCGAGCCCGAACGTGACCTGAAGAGGTTTCCGAGCAGCGGGATCGCGCCGAGGACGGGCACGCGATCCTCGCTCTCCGTGACCGTGTCCTGCATCAGGCCGCCGAGCACGATGATGCCGCCGTCCTCGATCAGGATCGTCGTCTTGATCGAGCGCTTGTTGGTCGAGATGTCGGCCGAGTCCTGAAGCTTCGCGCCCGGGGAGGAGTCCTCTTGCTCGATCTTGAGCTGGATGGCATCGCCCTCGCTGATGTGCGGGGTCACCTTGAGAATGGTGCCGACCTCCTCGCGCTGGATGGTCTCGAACGGGCTCGTGGTGCCGTTGACGCTCGCCTGGGTTGCCGTGTATTGACCGGTGACCAGCGGGATCTCCTGCGTCACCTTCACCTCGGCCTCCTCGTTGTTCATCGTGATCACGCGGGGGGTCGAGATGATGTTGCTCGTGCCGTCGCTGCGCAGCGCCTGGATGACCGCGGCGAAGCCCTCCTTGGTGTTCGAGTTGTAGCGGCCGAGCGCGAAGGTTGCCCCGTTCGGGATGACCGAGGTGAGCGTCGAGGCCGAGCCGCCCACGCCCGACAGGGCCGAGGTCGAGGTCGAGGTGACGCCGTTGACGCCGGTGACACCATTGACGCCGCTGATTCCGGACACGGTCCCCAGGGCCGCGGAGGCGAGATCGACGATCGAGGAGCCGGAGCCGGGCAGATTGGTGATGCCGTAGCCGTAGTTGTTGCCGCCGTCGAGGATCCACTGCACGCCGAGGTTCGAGCTCTTGTTGACTGCGACCTCGACGATCAGCGCCTCGACTTCCACCTGTGCGCGGCGGATGTCGAGCTTGTCGATGACCGCCATCAGGTTCTTCATGATCTTGGGCGGCGCGGTCATGATGAGTGCGTTGGTCGGCACGTCGGCCCAGATGGTCACGCTGGCATCGACATTGGGCGTACCACCGCCGCCCCCACCGGGGGCGACAGCGCCGGCGCCCGCCTGCGGACCGGCTTGCGCCTTGGCGGTGGCGGAGGCCTGTCCTTTGAGCTTCTCGGCGAGCTTCTCCGCATCGGCATAGAGGAGGTAGCGCACCTCGGTATCACCGGCGCCGCGCGAGCCCGGCGTGTCGAGGCTCAGCACCAGGGCCTTCATCTTGAGCTTCAAGGACTTCTCGCCGCTGATGAGCACGCTGTTGGTGCGCTCATCGGCCACCACGTTCACCGCGGAGCCGCCGCCCTCGCCACCGGCCCCCTGTCCCTTGGTGAGCGCCGTGACGGTGCGCACGAGCTCGGTGGCGCTCGCGTTGTGCAGCGGCACCACGTCGATCGGCTCATCGCCGCTCTCATCCATGCGCTCGACGATCTTCATCAGACGCGCGACGTTGCTCGCGCGGTCCGAGATGATGAGCATGTTGCCCGGAGCGTACGCGGCCAGGTGTCCCTGCTGCGGGATCAGAGGCCGCAGCAGAGGAACGAGCTGGCCGGCGCTCACGTTCTTCATGGTGATTATCTGCGTCACCATCTCATCGGAGTTGGGGTTGATGTTGTTCGGCAGATCGACCGAAGGCAGCTGGCGCTCATCGGTGTTTGGCACGATCTTGATGACCTTGCCGGCGGGTACCGCGACGTAGCCGTAGACCTGCAGAACGGATAGAAAGGCCTCGTAGAAGGCATCCGCCGACATCGGTGTCGATGAGAGCATCGTCACCTTGGCATTCACGCGCGGATCGATGATGAAGTTCTTGCCGGTGACCTCGCTCACCGCCTGGATGATCTGCGAGAGATCCGCGTCCTTGTAATTGGGCGTGATGGTTGCGCCCTGCTCATGATGCTGCGTGGTCGGCGCGTTGGCGGCACGGGCGAGCGGTGCGCCGGCGGCCAGGACCACGACGAGGGCCCCGGCGAGGGCCACCGCGGGCTTATTAACCCTTGCGAGCCGCGCCTCGCCCGCTCCACCGCCGCACAAGCGCCCTTGCCTGGGCGTGGCCCCGGCGAACGATCGCAGCATCGGCAGATTGGGCATCATCGGCATCCTGGGGTCACGGTATAAGCCCATGCGCCGCTTTCGACCACGACGCACGTCATTCGTTTGCAGTCTGGTTGGTGTTGCCGGGGGCGGTCGGCGGTGGGGCGACGGGGGGGGCGAACGCCCCTCGCATTCCGGCGGCCGGCGTGCCGGGAGCCCCCGGCGCCGCACCCGAGCCGCCCGCGCCCTCCAGATCACGGGATGCCTCTCCGGCGACCTGGGCGATGTTCAAGCTGATGTCCTCCCTTTGACCGCCGCGCTCGATGGTGACGGTGACGCTGTCCGAGGACTGAATCGTATTGAAGACATCCTGACTGTGCTGCGGATCATCGAGCGGTTGGCCGTTGATCGCCGTCACGAGGTCGCCCGGCTTCAGGCCGAGCTTTGCGAAGATGGCCCGATTGCGGCCCGGGTAGGCGCGAAAGCCGCGCAGCTTGCCGGCCTGATTGTCGTAGGAGGGGACCGTGCGCATCACCTGGTCGAGGAGCCCTGGGTCCTTCTCGACCATATGCCGGATGGTCTCGACCGCCGCCGCGGTGTTGGGATTGGCCCCGCGGCGCATTGCAGCGCGCGGCGCACCCGTCTCGAGCACCTGCCGCGGCAGCAGCAATGTCTCGAGAGTGCCGCCACGATCGAGAATGACGTGATCCAGGTACACCGAGTGCAGTGTGGCGCCGCTCACGTTCTCACCCACCGCATAGACCTTGGAGGGACCGCCGTCGCTGATGATGGCGATGCCGCGCTTCGGGTCGTCGGTTGCGATCGTCCCGGCGAGGATCAGGTTGGCGCTCGAGAGCGGCGCCTGCGAGGGGTCCTGCGTCGAGGCGTCGGCGACCGCCATCCCGAACAGGTGGGCCGATACCACGGCCTGGACGTCGGCCATCGAGCGATTGCTCGGGGCCACCCCCCGGGCAATCGTCGGCTGGGGCGACTTGACGGCAGGGGACAGGAGCGTCATCGCGATGCGCGCGAGCTCGACCGCCACGAGCGCGGCCAGCACGAGCGAGACATAGGTCGGACCGTTGCTTTGCAGACGGGCGAGCCATTCATTCGAATGCGTAACCTGCATGGGTAGAGTGTGCGCGACGTCGCGGATTGAGCGGGGCGCACCGTACGCCCTCGAGCCTTAAAGGCCATCCATCATAGGGCCTCCGGCATAGCCTCCTCAAGCATTTGTTTTTGCTTGTTAAAGTAGAGTGACACTCTTTTGCGACAGTGGCGCGCAGCGCGCGCTTTTGCTTAGGCCGTCTTGTAAACGGTCAAATCCCACCCTATAAACTAGTCATCCATGAGTGAGAGTGAGCGCGGTCGAGAAGGCACAGGCTTGGTCGTCGAAGAGGCGAAGCCCAAGCTCAAACGCCCGCCGCTCTATCAAGTCGTGCTGATTAACGACGACTATACCCCGATGGAGTTCGTCGTCGATATTCTGCAGCGCTTCTTTTCGATGGACCGCACCAAAGCGACCCGCGTCATGCTCGAGGTCCACACCAAGGGCAAGGGTGTGTGCGGAGTCTTTACTTATGAGATTGCGGAGACGAAGGTAGCTCAAGTGATCGCGTACGCGCGGCAACATCAGCATCCCCTGATGGCAACGCTAGAAGAGGCGTAACCAGTGCTAAGTCAAGAACTTGAATTTTGCTTGAACGATGCGTTCGCGGGTGCCCGTGAGGCGCGCCACGAGTTCATGACCGTCGAGCATCTCCTGCTCGCGATCGTGGACACGCCCAAGGTGCGGGAAATCCTCAAGTCCTGCGGGGCGGACACCACCAAGCTCAAGAGCGAGCTGAAACAGTTCATCGATCAAACCACCCCGCGCCTGCCGACCGGCGAGGACCGGGACGTGCAACCGACGCTCGGATTCCAGCGCGTGCTGCAGCGGGCCGTGTTCCACGTGCAATCGAGCGGCAAGAAAGAGGTCACCGTCTCGAACGTGCTGGTGGCGATTTTCAGCGAGAAGCAGTCGCATGCCGCCTACCTGCTGTCGATGCAGGACGTCTCGCGCCTCGATGTCGTCAACTTCATCGCGCACGGGCTCTCCAAGGCCGGTGGCGAGGAGCGCACCGAGCGCGAGGAGGGCAGCTCCTCGGCCGATGCGGAGCGTGACGGCGAGGGCAGCGGCAGCGCGCTCGAGAAATACGCCACCAATCTCAACGAGGCGGCCCGCAAGGGCAAGATCGATCCTCTGATCGGCCGCAAGCTCGAGGTCGAGCGCACGATCGAGATCCTCTGCCGGCGCCGCAAGAACAATCCCCTGTACGTGGGCGAGGCGGGCGTCGGCAAGACGGCGATCGCCGAAGGCCTGGCGCGCATGATCGTCGAGAGCCAGGTGCCGGACGTGCTCCTCGATGCGACCATCTATTCGCTCGACATGGGCTCCCTCGTCGCCGGCACCAAGTACCGGGGCGACTTCGAGAAGCGACTGAAGGCGGTGCTCGCCGAGGTGAAGAAGCAGCCCGGCGCGGTGCTGTTCATCGACGAGATCCACACCGTCATCGGTGCCGGCGCGGCCTCGGGAGGCGTCATGGACGCCTCGAACCTCATCAAGCCGGCGCTCGCGAACGGCGAGCTGCGTTGCATCGGCTCGACCACCTACAACGAGTATCGCGGCATTTTCGAGAAGGACCACGCGCTCGCGCGGCGCTTCCAGAAGATCGACATCACCGAGCCCTCCGTGCAGGACACGGTCGACATCCTGCGAGGCCTGAAGTCGCGCTACGAGGAGCACCACGGCATCAAGTACGAGGACGATGCGCTGCGGGCCGCCGCCGAGCTCGCCGCGCGTCACATCAACGATCGGCACATGCCCGACAAGGCGATCGACGTGGTGGATGAGGCGGGCGCGAATCTGCGCCTGCAGCCGGTGGAGAAGCGCGAGACCTCGGTCACGGTGACGCAGATCGAGAACGTGGTCGCGCGCATCGCGCGCATCCCGCCGAAGAACGTCTCGCTCTCCGACCGTGACGTTCTCAAGAACCTCGAGCGCAATCTGAAGCTCACGATCTTCGGCCAGGACAAGGCGATCGAGGCGCTTTCGGCTGCCATCAAGATGTCGCGCTCGGGCCTCGGCGACCAGCGCAAGCCCGTGGGCTCGTTCCTGTTCTCAGGTCCCACCGGCGTCGGCAAGACCGAGGTCACGCGCCAGCTCGCGATCGCCCTGGGGGTCGAGTTCGTTCGCTTTGACATGTCGGAGTACATGGAGCGGCACACGGTATCGCGCTTGATCGGCGCGCCCCCGGGCTACGTCGGCTTCGACCAGGGAGGCCTGCTCACCGAGGCGATCTCCAAGCATCCGCACTGCGTGCTGCTCCTCGATGAGATCGAGAAGGCGCATCCGGATGTGTTCAACTTGCTGCTGCAGGTGATGGATCACGGCACGCTCACCGACAACAACGGGCGCAAGGCGGACTTCCGCCACGTCATCATCATCATGACCACCAATGCGGGGGCCTACGAGATGAGCCGCCCCTCGATCGGATTCACCCAGTCGGACAACGCCTCCGACGGCATGGAGGCAATCCGCCGGCTGTTCTCGCCCGAATTCCGCAACCGCCTCGACGCGGTGATCCAGTTCGGCGCCCTCGACCCGGACACCATCGAGCGGGTGGTCGACAAGCTGCTGGTCGAGGCCGAGGCGGCGCTCGAGCAGAAGCGGGTCACGATCTCCGTGGACGACAAGGCGCGGCGCTGGATCGCCAAGCACGGCTACGACCCCAAGATGGGCGCCCGGCCCATGGCGCGACTCATCCAGGAGCACATCAAGCGCCCGCTCGCCGAGGAGCTGCTGTTCGGCAAGCTCGTGAACGGCGGCCACGTCGAGGTGACGATCAGCGAGGACGGCGAGAAGCTCAAGCTCGACTCGCGCTCGGCGAATGAGCCGGCGCTGCTGTCGCACGAGAGCTAGTGGAGGCGGGGTGGGGCTGGGCGCGCAGCGCCCGGTCGCGCCCGAGCAGGCGCGAAATGCTCAGCGGCCGCGGTAGACGATGCGGCCTTTGGTCAGATCGTACGGGGTCATCTCCACGGTGACCTGATCGCCCGTCAGAATGCGGATGTAGTTCTTGCGCATCTTGCCCGAAATATGGGCAGTCACCACGTGTCCGGTCTTGAGCTTCACGCGGAACGTCGTGTTCGGCAGGGTCTCGACGACCTCGCCTTCGAATTGAATGGCCTCTTCTTTCGACATGCATCCTTCGTTGTGGCCGATGAGCCGCGCGCATTGTGCATAAGCGGCCGGGGCATTGCAATTTTACACGCCTTCACGACGGGGCCGCCCAGCTCCCCCGCGGCGCGCGGCGCGCGAGGCGTCGCAGCATCGCGGCGAACTCGCTGCGCGCAATCTCGCGCGCTCCCAGGCTCGCCAGGTGCTCGCTCGCCACCTGACAGTCGATCAAGGCGATCTCGCGCCGGCGACATTCCTCGACGAGCCGGGCGAGGGCGACCTTGGAGGCGTCGCGCTCGACGCTGAACATCGACTCGCCGAAGAACACACCCCCGAGGTGAATGCCGTACAGGCCGCCCACGAGACTGCCCGCCCGCCACGTCTCGACCGAGTGCGCGAAACCCATGCGGTGCAGCTCCCCGTAGGCGCTGATCATCTCCGGTTGCAGCCAGGTCTCCGGGCCCGAGCGCCGCGGGGCTGCGCAGGCGCGAATCACGCCGGCGAAATCGCGATCGAGCGCAAGCTCGAAGCGCGCGGCGCGCAGCGTCCTGCCGAGGCTGCGTGAGATCTTGAACTCCTCGGGGAAGAGCACCATGCGCGGATCCGGCGACCACCACAGAATCGGCTGCTGGGCGGAGTACCAGGGGAAGACCCCGCGCTCGTAGGCCGCGATGAGCCGCGTGGGCTGCAAATCGCCTCCGGCGGCGAGCAGCCCCGGTGGCTCGCGCAGCGCCTGCTCGAGGGGCGGAAACCAGTTCGGGTCGGCGTGCTCGCCGAGCCAGACGAGGCGGCTCAGAGCGTCAACTCCTCATCGCTCGGGCGGTGGTAGGGCACGTGCTCATTGACCGCGGCGGCGTAGCGGTCCACCCCGCGCGACTCGCGTGCCGCGTAGTCGCGAATGGCGGCGGCGAAGCGCGGATCGACGACGTCGTGCGCCGAGGCGGTGATCACGGGGACGAAACCGCGGGGCACCTTGTGCTCGCCCTGGGTGCCGGGCTCGAAGCGCTTCAGGCCCCGCTCGATGCAGAAATCGATGCCCTGGTAGTAGCAGGTCTCGAAGTGCAGGCTGTGGTAGTGGCCGGCCGCGCCCCAGTAGCGGCCATAGAGCGCCTCATCACCGACGAAGAAGATCGCCACCGCGATCGGCTGGCTCCCGAGGCGCGCGATCTTGAGCATGAGCCGCTCCGGCATGCGTGCCGTGATCAGCTTGAAGAAGCGCAGGTTGAGGTAGGGCTCGTGACCGTGCCTGTAAAAGGTGTCGGCGTAGAACTCGTAAAGAGTGCTCCAGGTCGCCTCGTCGATCTCGTCTGCGAAGCGTGTTTCGAACTCGATGCCCGCTTCCGCGACGCGGCGTCGCTCGCGCTTCGCCTTCTTGCGCTTCTCCGCGGTGAAGGTCGCAAGGAACGCCTCGAACGACCCGTAGCCGCGGTTATGCCAGTGAAACTGGCAATCGCGCCGCTCGATGAGGTCGGCGCGGCGCAACGCGCCCAGGCTCTCCTCATCCGGGAAGAGCACGTGCCAGGAGGACACACGCTGCGTTCGCGCGTATTCCATCGCCGCCGTGAGGAGCGCGCGCTCGAGCGCGCGCCTTTCCGCCGCCGCGGCCCGCGGGTCGATGAGCAGGCGCGGGCCCGTGACGGGCGTGAAGGGCACGGCGGAGACGAGCTTGGGGTAGTAGCGCAGCCCATGCTGCAGGTAGGCATTCGCCCAGGAGAAATCGAACACGAATTCGCCGCGCGAGTGGCTCTTCAGGTAAAGCGGCAGCGCGGCCTTCAGCGCGCCGTCTCGATCCTCGAGCGTCAGGTGGCGTGGCGCCCAGCCGGTGCGCGCCGTGGCGCACCCCGACTCCTCGAGCGCGAGAAGGAATTCGTGCCGCAAGAAGGGTGCAGCGCCCGGCGCGCTCGCGGTACCCGGCACGATCGCGGTACCCGGCACGCCCGGGGCGCTCGAGGTCTCGCCGAGCAGCGCATTCCAGCGCCTTGCATCGATCTGCGCGATGCTCTCCAGGGTGCGCGTCTTGAGGGAGCTCACGCGCGGGCGGCGCGGGCGGTGCGCTGGGACTCGGCCTCCATTCTCTCCAGGTACCGATCGGCATCGAGTGCCGCCATGCAGCCCGTGCCCGCGGAAGTGACGGCCTGCCGGTAGATATGATCCGCCACATCCCCGGCGGCGAATACGCCCGGGATGCTGGTCGCGGTGGCATCACCGTCGCTGCCGCCCTTGACCACGATGTAGCCGCCGCGCATGTCGAGCTGCCGCTCGAACAGCTGCGTGTTCGGCTGGTGGCCGACGGCGATGAACACGCCGTCGACGTTGAGAGTGCGCGGTGCGCCCACGTGAGCGCGCAGCCGCACGCCGGTGACACCCGCCTCATCTCCGATGATCTCGTCGACCGTGTGATTCCACGCAAGGCTCACCTTGCCGCCGTGCTCGAGCGCGAACAGCCGATCCTGCAAGATGCGCTCCGCCTTGAGCTTGTCGCGGCGGTGCACGAGCGTGACGTGCGAGGCGATGTTCGCGAGATAGAGCGCCTCCTCGACCGCGGTGTTGCCGCCGCCAATCACGGCGACCGCTTTGCCGCGATAGAAGAATCCGTCGCAGGTCGCGCACGCCGACACGCCTCGGCCGCGAAATGCCTCCTCGGAAGGAATCCCCAGATACTTGGCCGAGGCGCCCGTTGCGATGATGAGGGCATCACAGGTGTACTCGCCGTTGTCGCCCTTCAGGCGGAAGGGACGCTTCGTGAGCTCGGCCAAGTTGATGTGATCGACCACGATCTCGGTGTTGAAGCGCTCCGCATGGCGCCGCATGCGCTCCATGAGGGCAGGCCCCTGCAGGTGCTCGACGTCGCCCGGCCAGTTGTCGACATCCGTGGTCGTCATGAGCTGGCCGCCCTGCTCGAGCCCGGTGATGAGCATCGGAGCTCGATTGGCGCGGGCGGCGTACACCGCGGCCGAATAGCCCGCGGGGCCCGAGCCCAGGATCACCAGGGGGCGATGCATCGCGACGCTCATGTATACTCGAGTCCTCTCATCTCTGACCGGCGCGAGGCAGCACCGCCGGGTCATGGTAAGTAAATCCGCTCGCCTCAGCCAGCGTCTGGTGCACGGAATTCCACCTCGATCCCAGCGCTTGGATGGAGCCGCGCTGCTCGGTTACTATGACATATTATTCAAGGATTTAAGGGCTAAACATCATTGAAGGTCGAGAGTGTCTGAAGCCGCCGCCCTGAAGAAGCCGAAGACGAGTGTGAAGCTCTCCACAAGTGTGGCCAGGTCGCTGCGCGAGAGCACCTTCTGGTTGCTCGCGGCGCTTGCGCTCCTGGTGCTGCTCGCACTGCTTTCCTATTACCCGCACGACCCGGGCTTTGCCGACACGGGCGAGGGCGGACCGGTGCACAACTGGGTCGGACCGATCGGCGCCTGGACGGCCGGTTTCTTCCTGTTCATGTTCGGCCGCCCCGCGTACCTGTTCCCGCTGATGCTCGGCTATGCGGGCTGGCTCGTGCACAAGAATGCGCTGCGCCCGGAGCCGCATTCGCGCCTCAACTCGCTGCTGCGCGCCGCGGGTTTCGTGCTGACGCTCCTCTCGAGCTGCGGGCTTGCCTCGCTTCACTGGGACGGGTCGCAGCTGCCGAACAGCGCCGGTGGAGGTCTCGGGAACTTGATCGGCGTCGACAGTGCGCGTGGCCTCTCGGAGATGGGCGCAACGCTCCTGCTCATCGGGTGCTGGCTGGGCGGTGTCGCGCTCTTCGTCGGGGTGTCCTGGTTCGAGGTCATGGACAGGATCGGGGCTGCGGTGCTCGGCGCCCTCGACTGGGCGCGCACCCGGCTCGAGCAGAAGCGCGAGATCGCGAGCGGTCAGCAGCGCAAGCAGGCGCGCCAGGAAGTCGTGCGCGAGGAGCAGAAGAAAGTCGCGAGCCGCCCGCCGCCGAAGATCGAGCCCCTGCCGCCCGCCGTCGAGAAGAGCGAGCGGGTCGAGCGTGAGCGTCAGGTGAACCTGTTCGAGGCTCCGAAGTCGAGCGAGCTGCCGGCGCTCTCGCTGCTCGATGAGCCGGGCGCGCGCGAGCCGTCCTACTCCGAGGAGGCGCTCGAGGCGATGTCGCGCCTGGTCGAGCTCAAGCTCAAGGATTTCGGCGTCGAGGCCGAGGTGGTCGCAGTGCAACCGGGCCCGGTCATCACGCGCTTCGAGCTCCGGCCCGCCCCGGGCGTCAAGGTGAGCCAGATCAGTAATCTCGCCAAGGACCTCGCTCGCGCGCTCTCCGCCGTGAGCGTGCGCGTGGTGGAGATCATTCCCGGCAAATCGGTGGTGGGACTCGAGATTCCGAACGAGAAGCGCGAGCTCGTGACCTTGGGCGAGATCATCAAATCGAAGCCCTACGATGAGATGGCCTCACCCCTGGCGCTCGCCCTGGGCAAGGACATCGGCGGGATACCGGTGGTCGCAGATCTTGCGCGCATGCCACATCTGCTCATCGCCGGTACCACCGGATCGGGCAAGTCGGTCGGCATCAATGCCATGGTGTTGAGCCTGGTGTACAAGGCGACGCCCGAGCACGTGCGCATGATCATGATCGACCCGAAGATGCTCGAGCTCTCCGTCTACGAGGGTATCCCGCACCTGCTTTCACCCGTCGTCACCGACATGAAACAGGCCGCGAATGCTCTGCGCTGGTGCGTTGCGGAGATGGAGCGGCGCTATCAGCTCATGTCGGCGCTCGGGGTACGCAACATCGGCGGCTTCAATCGCAAGGTGAAGGAAGCGGCCGAGGCGGGCAAGCCGATCAAGGACCCGATCCGCCTGCAGAAGATCGCCCAGGGCGTGCCGGGGGTGGTCGTCGAGGATGTGCCTGATCTCACACCGCTCCCCTTCATCGTCGTCATCATCGATGAGCTGGCCGATCTCATGATGATCGTTGGCAAGAAGGTCGAGGAGCTGATCGCGCGGCTTGCCCAGAAGGCGCGCGCCGCGGGTGTGCACTTGATTCTCGCCACTCAGCGCCCCTCGGTGGATGTGATCACCGGTCTCATCAAGGCGAACATCCCGACGCGGATCGCCTTCCAGGTCTCCGCCCGCGTCGATTCGCGCACCATCCTCGATCAGATGGGCGCCGAATCGCTCTTGGGGCACGGCGACATGCTGTATCTACCGCCCGGGACCTCCATCCCGACGCGCGTGCACGGCGCATTCGTATCCGACCAGGAAGTGCACCGCGTGGTCGCGGGCCTGAAGAGCGCCGCGCCGCCGGTCTATATCGAGGAGATTCTCGAGGGGCCGCGCACTCCAATTCCCGGTTTTGCCGATGAGGACGAGGAGGGCGAGAGCGGGGAGCTGGGCGTCGGCGATGCCGAGGCCGATCCGCTCTACGACGAGGCGGTGCGCATCGTCACCGAGACGCGCAAGGCCTCGATCTCGGGCGTGCAGCGCCGGCTCAAGATCGGCTACAACCGCGCCGCGCGCCTGGTCGAGGCGATGGAGGCGGCCGGACTCGTCGGGCCCTTGCAGTCGAACGGCGCGCGCGAAATCCTCGGCGCGCCGCCGCCGGAGGATTGAGGTGCGCGCCTTTCAGCGGGCCGCTCTGTCCGCTCTGCTCCTGGCGCTCCTCGCGCCGCTGCGGGTGTCGGCCTCGCCTGCGAGCGAGGTCGAGCATTACCTGGCGGGCCTCTCGAGCTGGTCGGCGGATTTCAAGCAAACGATCGAGGACAGCCAGGGGCACGTTCTGCGCACGGCCTCGGGCAAGTTCTACCTGCAGCGCCCGGGCAAATTTCGCTGGGATTACCGCGAGCCCTCCGAGCAGGTGGTGGTCTCGGACGGCAAGCAGGTCTGGTTCTATGATCAGGAGCTCGCGCAGGCCAACGTACGGGCGATGGACACGACGCTGGCCAGCACACCCGCCTCGCTCCTCTCGGGCGAGGGTACGGTGAGCAGCGAATTCGACATCAAGGCGCGACCCGACGAGGGGGGCCTCAAGTGGTATCAGCTCACGCCCAAGCGCTCCGACACCGACTTTCAGCTGGTGCGTATCGGCTTCGACCGCGACGGCGAGCTCGTGCAAATGTTCCTTGCCGACAAGCTCAATCAGATCACGCAGGTGAGCTTCTCCAATCCGGTCAAGAATCCGAAGCTGATCGCGGACATGTTCTCCTTCACGCCCCCGCCCGGGGTCGATGTGATCGGGCGCGAGGGCCCGTGAGCGCCGTCGGTGCGGGCGCCTATCGACCACTCGCCGATCGACTGCGGCCGCAGACACTCGATGAGTTCGTCGGTCAGGCGCACCTGCTCGGGCCGAACGCGCCGCTGCGCCGCGCGCTCGAATCGGGGCATCCGCACTCGATGATCCTCTGGGGTCCTCCGGGCACGGGCAAGACCACGCTCGCGCGCCTCATTGCGGCGAGCGCGCGTGCGGAATTCATCGCGCTCTCCGCAGTCCTCGCGGGCGTCAAGGACATCCGTGCGGTCATCGAGCGCGCCCGGGCCTCTCGCGGCACGCGCGATACGGTGTTGTTTCTCGACGAGGTGCACCGGTTCAACAAGTCCCAGCAGGACACCTTCCTGCCCTACGTCGAGGATGGAACGCTGATCTTCATCGGCGCGACCACCGAGAACCCGTCCTTCGAGGTGAACAACGCGCTGCTCTCGCGGGCCCGGGTCTACGTGCTCAAGCCGCTCACCGCCGAGGACCTCGGCAAGCTCCTCGATCGAGCGCTCGCGCAGCCCGAGCGCGGCCTCGGCGCGCAGCCGCTCACGCTCGAGCCGCAGGCGCGCGAGCTCTTGATCGCGGCCGCCGATGGCGATGCGCGGCGCATGCTGAATCTCCTCGAGACCGCAGCCGATCTGGCGGAGAGCGCCGAGGCGGGCGTGCGCCGGCTCGGGGTGGATACCCTGCGCGCCGTCATCGGCAGCACCTACGTGCGCTTCGACAAAGGTGGCGAGAATTTCTACGACCAGATCTCGGCGCTGCACAAGGCGGTGCGCGGGAGCGACCCCGATGCCTCGCTTTACTGGTTGTGCCGCATGCTCGCGGGGGGCTGCGATCCACTCTACGTCGCACGGCGCGCGGTGCGCATGGCGAGCGAGGACATTGGCAATGCCGATCCGCGCGCGCTCACCCTCGCGCTCGAGGCGTGCGCGGTGTACGAGCGGCTCGGCTCTCCCGAGGGCGAGCTCGCCATCGCGCAGGCGATCGTTTTCATGGCCTGCGCCGCGAAGAGCAATGCGGTCTACAGCGCCTACAACGCGGCGCGTGCCGATGCCGAGTCGATGGGAAGCCTGCCCGTGCCGCTGCACCTGCGCAATGCGCCGACGCGGCTCATGAAGGAGCTCGGCTATGCGAAGGGCTATCGCTACGCGCACGATGAGCCGGAAGCCTACGCGGCGGGCGAGCGCTACTTTCCCGAGGAGATGCCCGAGCGGCGCTATTACGTGCCGGCTCCGCGCGGGCTCGAGATCAAGATCGGTGAGGCGCTGGCGGCACGGCGGGCACGCGATGCGCGCGCGGCGCCCTCGGAGCGCAGCGGCGACGGCTAAATCGCAAAGCCTCGCCTAGAATGAGCCGCAGGTCACTTTGGAGGTTCCGTGCTCGATCCCAAGCTTCTGCGCACCGATCTGTCGGGCGTTGCCGCCCAGCTGGCCCGCCGCGGCTTCGTGCTCGACACCGATCGGATCGGCGCACTCGAGGAGCAGCGCAAAGCCCTGCAGATCGAGGCCGACCGATTGCGCGCCGAGCGCAACGCCCAGGCACGCGCGGTCGGGAAGGCCAAGAGCGCAGGCGGTGATGTCGCAGGATTGATCGCCCAGGGCGAGGCCCTCGCCGAGAAGCTCTCCGCCCTCGAGGGCCGGCTCATCGACATCCAGGCCGCGCTCATGCGATTGCAGCTCGAGCTGCCGAACCTCTTGCATCCGAGCGTGCCGGACGGGCGCGATGAGACGTCGAACGTCGAGGTGCGCCGCTGGGGCGAGCCCAGGCCATTCGACTTTGAGCCGAAGGACCATGTGGCGCTCGGAGAGCGCCTCGGCATGGATTTCGAGGCGGCCGGGCGCATCTCGGGCGCACGCTTCGTCGTGCTGAAGGGGGCGCTTGCACGACTGCACCGTGCCCTCATCCAGTTCATGCTCGATCTGCACACCCGCGAGCACGGCTATCGTGAGGTGTACGTGCCCTACCTCGTGCACGCCGATGCGCTCGAGGGGACGGGTCAGCTGCCGAAGTTCGAGCAGGATCTGTTCGCCGTGCGCGGAGACCCGGGCTACTTCCTGATTCCCACCGCGGAAGTGCCGGTCACGAATCTGGTGCGCGACGAGATCGTCGAGGCCCATCGGTTGCCGCTGAAGTACACGGCGCACAGTCCCTGCTTTCGCTCCGAGGCGGGCGCGGCGGGACGAGACACGCGCGGCATGATCCGCCAGCACCAGTTCGAGAAGGTCGAGCTCGTGCACATCGTGCGCCCCGAGCACTCCTACGCGGCGCTCGAAGAGCTCACGGGCCATGCCGAGGCCGTGCTCAAGGCGCTCGAGCTCCCGTATCGGGTCGTGGCGCTGTGTGCGGGCGATGTCGGATTCGCGAGCGCGAAGACCTACGATCTCGAGGTGTGGTTGCCTTCGCAGCAACGCTATCGCGAGATCTCCTCGTGCAGCAATTGTGAGGCCTTCCAGGCGCGTCGCATGCAGGCGCGCTGGCGCAATCCCGACTCCGGGAAGCCGGAGCTGCTGCATACGCTCAACGGCTCGGGAGTCGCCGTGGGGCGGGCTCTGGTGGCGCTGCTCGAGAACGGCCAGAGGAAGGACGGCCAGGTGGTGCTGCCGGCGGCGCTCGCGCCGTATCTCGGCGGCGAGAATGGCCTTGTGCTGACCCCTTAAAAAAAAAGCCCCGGGTCATCCCCGGGGCTGCTTGTCGAGTGTACGGTGCGCGGCGTGCGGCCGCGCCCAGGCCGTATCGTCGGGCTTGCTCAGCTGCTGCGGCTGCCGATCATCAGGCGTAGCACGTACCAGAACATGAGAGCAATCGAGGCGAACAGCTGCAGTGCCGCTGCGACGTAGCGATCCTCGGGGTAGTAGTGGATCACATTCGAGGTGTCGTAGAGCACCGCGGCGCCTGCGAAGGCGATCATCGCAACTGAGAACCAGGTGCCGAGATGAAAGCCGAACACCAGGCCGCCGATGATCGCAACGAGAGCGATCCAGAAGCCCCACATCAGGATCGCGCGCAGGAAGGAGAAGTCCTTGCGCGTGCGATGAGCGACGACCATCAGGCCACCCGCGCCGAGTGCGGTCACGAGCACTGCACTGTCGATGGCCCCGGGCGCCTTGAGGTTCGCAAGCCAGAGCATCGGCACGAAGATGAGCGCTTCGGCGACGATGTACATGCCGTAGGCGAAGTACTGCATCGGCACCGAGGTGCTCGTCTGCGCGGTGCGGGTTGCGAGCCAGCCTGTCAGCATGAAGGCGCCGAGGATCAGCATCCAGGGCACGCCGTGCGTCATGTAGCTCGTGATGGTGTCGGCGAGACCGGACTCGAAGATCCCCATCTCGATGAGAATGAAGGCCAGGATCCCGCCCACCACGTGGGTGTAGGTGCGGGTGATGAATACGGCACGGCTGTCGGCGCCCATGCGCGGGAAGGCCGCGTTATTACTCGGAAAATTCGCCATTGTCTTGCGTCCTCGCGACTATCGAACGGGCGCTATGGTAGCACCCGGGAACCTCGGGTTTCCGTGCGCGGCCCGGCGGCGGGCCTGCGCAGCCTCTTTGATGGGGTCGGGCGGCGCGAGTTCAATGCGCCGCCGGTGGACTCAAACTCCCGGGAATCCAATACCTTAGCGCAGGGGCGCCCGGCGAGGTTATTGCACCGGGGTCATCGCTTGCCGACAGCGCGCTTGGGCGGCGTCGAGATCAGCCGGCGAGTAGTGGTCCTTGAGTTTCACGAAAGCGATCCGGTCCGAGGTCGCGATCCGCTGAAGCTCATCCATCGTCGCTTGGTCGTCGGGCCACACCGTCTTCGGCAAGGTGTAACCCTGCGAGTTCGCCACTTCGAGCTCGAAGTGCGATTTCGCCGTCGTCTTCATCTCCGAGTCCGAGGTGCTCACGTCGATCTTCTCGTATTCCCGAAAGACCACGCATCCCTTCGCACCGGCCGGAGCGCCCCAGGCGATCGGTTGTTCGGCCCAGCACCAGCTCGCACCGGCCGTGCCGAGAATCAGTAGCATCATGCTCGCAGGGTTCGCACGCTTCATAGAGATCCCTTCCGTTGACTATTCGTTGATCGGGCGGGTCGTTCCTGGCATAGGTCACAATAGCCATGCAGGCCAGGCTTATCCAGCAGCGGAGTCCTACGCGGTGCGGATCCGAAAATTCGAGACAACCCGGAAACGACATGGAAACATCGCAGGCTGGATAGATCACCGCGACATGAGATAATAGAGCTAAGCGTTTGATTTCGATGCAAACGGAGAGGTGGCAGAGCGGTTGAATGCACCGGTCTTGAAAACCGGCAGTCTCGCAAGGGGCTCGCGAGTTCGAATCTCGCCCTCTCCGCCAGAAAAAAGCGCGGGCACCCCGACAGGAGGTGCCTTACGCGAAGGTCTTGATCGCCGCGGGAGTGCTCACCCTGCTGCTCGCGGTCCGGTCCCTATCATGTTCACCATCGCTTCATCGCCGGAGCGTCCTCAGGGACTTTGCGCGCTGCAGGCGATCTGCCCCGCCTGCGGCAGGGTCGTCGCGATGGGCGCCGTCGTACCGGTGGCCGTCACGCTCACGTTCTCCTGCACACCGAAGGGCGCATCGCCGCTCGGCGGCGTGACCGTGACGTTATAGAAGCCGCCCGTCACGTGGCGCAACGCGAGACCCGGCGTGCTCGTCTGGATGCTCACGTTGCTGAGCGTGACATGGTCGATGCAGGATTCGGGCAGCCCCTCGATGAAGCTCTGCACGTTCGCACCCGTCGCAGTGAGGTCCGTGATGCTGATGTCGTGAACGTGAGGGGTCGTCGCCGTGACCGGCCGGGCCGCCTGGTAGGGCGGCTCCTGTGGACCCCCGAGGGCGGGGTAGTAGTCGTTGATCGAGAGCGGAAGCGCAACGCCCTTCATGACGAGGCCCTGGATGCTGATCGCATAGATCTCGCTGCCGCGGTCGCGCGCGGTCTTGAGCCGGAAGCCGTTGCCCGTGTAGGTGAACTGCACATTCTGGATCGTCACGTGGTTGACACCGTTGGCCGCCTCGCTGCCGATCGAGATGCCGTGCCCGCTGCCGGCGGTGATCGCACTGATCTGGATCTGCGAGGCGGCCATACGCGGAATGCCCTGCTGCTTCGGATCGGTCGGATCGACGGGCAGGCCCGACTTGATCGCGATGTTGTCATCGCCCACGTTGATCACGAGATTCGTGAGCGTCACGTTGCTCGAGCCGACCACGTCGACCCCGTCGGTATTCGGTGAGGTATCGGGTGCGGTCACCGTGACGCCCGTTTCGGTGATGGCGTTGCTGAAACGCAGCGCCTGGGTCCACATGGGCGAGTTCTGCAGCGTGATCCCGCTGAGGGTCACGCCATCGCATTGATAGAACTCGATCAACCAGGGACGGTTCGGCTGGCTCCCCGTGAGCGACCACCAGCTGGGACCGCCGTCGGGTTGCAGCTGACCGCCGGCACCGTCAATGATCCCGCTTCCCGTGATGGCGACATCGCTTTGTCCTTGAGCCGAGATCAGCGCCTCGTTCGCCTGATACACCCAGTTGATGTAGGCCGGGACGTAGCGAGTGTGATCATTGGTGGCCTGGAGGGTCGCGCCCGCGCCGATGTTGAGGTGCACGTGGCTCAGCAAGGTGATGGGTCCCGAGAGGTAGACGGACTGGCTGCCGACGACCTGGAGGGGTACGACGCCTCCGCCGAGAGCCGCACAGGCATTGATCGCGCTCTGGATCGCGAGCGTGTTGTCGGTCTTGCCGTCACCGACGGCGCCGTAGGTCAGCGGATCGCAGGACAGCTGGGTGGCCGTCGTGAGGGCGATCGCGAGCACCACGACGTTGCGGTTGTTCGGCAGCGTCAGGCTCTTGACACGCTGGGTCGCGTTCAGCGAGAAGACATAGCCGTAGAGATCGAAGCCCCTCGAGTCGATGGCTCCGCTCGCCGTGATGCGATAGGGCATGCTCGAGACGATCGACTCGCCCGCATACTGCTGCGGCGTGTGCCAGTCGCTCAGGCTTCGCGTGAAGCTCGACGTCGTGCCATCCACGTAGGTCACGACGAATTGCTGTGCGAGTTGATTGCCGTTGACCGCCGTGGCGAGCACCAGGAGCTTCGAGTAGGCGCCGGCGGGCAACGCGATGACGGTACCGGTTGCCGCATCGCTCTTCCCGGCGGAGCCCAGCGTGAAGAGCACGCCGTTCCAGTTGACCGAGCTGCCGAGCAGGGCGGCCGCGTAGGCGTTGCCCCGCGTGTCAAGGCCCCCTTGGGGGACTGCGCTGCCGGCATTTCCCAAGCCCACCACGCTTGCCGCAGTGCCGAGCGCAACGTCGACTGCGGCCCCGTTGATCGTGAAGGTGGCCACGGCGAGGGCGCTCGGGGAATAACCGCTCGCGAGGGCGATGGCCTTCAAGGTGGTCGTGACGCCCACGCTGATCGGACCGGTGTAAGGCGTCGAGGCGGCGGTCGGTGTCGTACCATCGCGGGTGTAGTAGATGGCCGCTCCGGGCGTGCTGTCGCTCACGGTGACCGATTGCGGGAGCGCGAACGTCCCGGGGAGGGGCGAAAAAGTGGGGGTGGCGGTCGTTGCGAGGGCCGCCGCCACGTTGAGCGACAGCACGACGACGTTGCGGTTGCTGGGCAGCGTCAGGCTCTCGAGCGTCTTCGTGGGATCGATCGGAAATTGATAGCCGTAGAGCTGGAAAGACCGCGCATCGACGCTGCCCGACGCAGTCAACCGGTACGCGAAGGTCGCCGCGATGGACTCGCCGGGGTAGCTTTGCGGCGTATGCCAATCGCTCAGGCTCTGCGTGAGCCGCACCGTGGTGCCATCGGTGTAGTGCAGGATGAAGACCTGGTTGGCCTGGTTGCCGTTGACGCCGGTCGCGAGCAGCGCAAGGCTCGAGCCGCTCACCGAGGGGAGCGCAATGCCGGTATTCGAGACGGCATCAAACACTTCGGGCGCACCGAGCGCGAAGGTCTCAGCGTTCCAGTCGAGGGAGGTGCCGGTCAATGCGGCGGCATAGGCATCGCCTCGCCCGTCGAGCCCGCCCTGCGGCACGGGGACGCCCGTATGGGCGAGGGCCACCACATTGTCGACGGCGCTGAGATCGATCGTCGTGCCCGCCGCAGCCGAGCGGGCGACCGTGTCGTGCGAGCTTGCGGGCTCAGGAGCGACGACCGAGGAGGTCGTGCCGCTGCAGGCGCAGAGCGCCAGCAGCAGACCGCCGCACAGGAAATGCAGCGCAGGCGATGGACCGTACATGCGGGCCCCTTGGCTACGAACCCTCATGAACGATAAGGCGGAAGGGCAGGATGCGCCATACGCACTTGTACCGCTCAGGCGCTGATTCGACGACGCCGTGCGCAGCGCACTGACCATAACGTAGTACCCGTCCGCATCTCGAAGGACTCCAGGGTGCCGGTGGCCGGATCACGGTGTTTGGGACATCAGGGCTGGAGCTGTTAGCCTCTGGCCGATGAATGCGGATTCGGACGAGTTCTCCACCCGCCGCGTGCCTCGCGACCGCTCGATCGCCTGGTGGCGCATCGCCATGATCAACGTGCTGTTCAGTGTGTCGCTGCCCACGCTGATCACCGGGATGGATCTCGCAAACCAGACGACCTGGGTGATCTTCCTCACGAGCACCCTGGTGGGCTCATGCATTCTCACGCTCATCGGCATACCGACCAGCCTGGTGGGATGCCGGACGCGCTTCTCCTCCTATATGCTGGCGCGCATCGCGTTCGGTGCGAGCGGCTCCACGCTGCTGAATCTCGCGTTCGCGCTCTCCCTGATCGGCTGGTTCGGATTGAACCTCAACCTGTTCGGCGATTCGATGGCGCGGCTCTTCGAGGCGCAGCTCGGCTACCGCCCGGCTCGCTGGCCCGCGGAGCTCGGCGCAGGGATTCTCATCATCGGTACCACGCTCGTGGGCCTGAAGGCGATCAATCGCCTCTCGATGCTGATCGTGCCGGTGCTGCTCGGGGTGTGCGCGATGCTGCTGGTGAAGTCCCTTGCGCGGGGCTCGGTGATGCACATACTCGCCCAGGCCCCCACGGCGGGCATCCCCTTCGGCGATGCCGTGTCCGCGATCGTCGGCGGCTACATCGTCGGTGCAGTCATCATGCCCGATACCTGCCGTTTCATCGAGCCCGCGTACGGCGCTGTCTGGACCGCCGTGCTCACCTATTCCTTGAGCAATGCCGGCATCATGCTCATCGGCGGCTTCGCCGCGCTTGCGCTCAAGCGCACCGACATGCTCGATCTCATGCTCGCGATGGGATTGGGGGCCGCCGCGTTTGCGATCGTGATCGGCAGCAGCTGGCTCCTGAATGCGCTCAATCTGTACAGCGCCGCCTTGAGCGTCGATGCCGCCCTGCCGCGCTTGTCGCGCCGGGCGACCACCCTTCTGTGCGGCACGCTCGGAACCCTCGCGGCGTTCCTCAACATCCTCGATCATCTTTTGAGCTTTCTTTTCTATCTCTCCATCGTCTTCGTCCCCGTGGCGAGCATCATTCTCATCGATGTCTTCTGGCTGCGCCGCGCCGACTATGTGCTCGGCGAGGGAACGAGCCATGCCTTTGAGCCGCCTGCACTCGCCGCCTGGGCCACCGGCGCCGCCGTCGCGCTCGCGGGCTCGAAGGGTTTCATACGCCTGACCGGCGTGGCCGCTCTCGATGCCCTCATGGTCACGGGACTTCTGTACGTGATCCTGCGGCGCTACCTGCCCGCCTATCGCACCGCGGTCTCTCACGTCGATGGCTGAGATCACCCCGATCGATCGCGGTCGGCGCCGGCTCGCAGCGGCGAGCGATGCTCTGGAGCGTCGACAGGTGCGCCTCGAGCAGCGGGTGCGCAAAGCGCGCACATCCGTCGTGTGGCTGTGCGGGGGCGCGGGCAGTGGCAAGACCCGGCTGCTCGAGTCCCTGCAAGTGAGCCTGGGCGAGCGGGGCTGGACGGTGCTCGATGATCCGGATGCCGAGGCGCTCGAGAATGCGCTCAAGGCACTGACGCATCGCCCCGGCTCCCCCGCGCCTGCGCGCGCCGCGCGCTCGGGTCGGCTGCTCCTCGCCTCGAGACCCGAGTCAGCGACCTCGCAGCAATTGCTCAAAGCGCGCGCATACGGTCTCGTGGATCGCATCGATGAGGCGGAGCTGTTCGTGCGGCCCCAGGAGGCCTCCCCCGGGGAGGCGGAGCTGCTGGCGAGCACCGGCGGCTGGCCTTGGCTGGTGGCGGCGGCACTGGAAGGTCGTGCCGCGCAGGCGCAGGCGCTGCTGCCGGCATTCCTCGAGCGCGAGGTCTTGCGGCATCTGCCCGAAGACCTGCTGGCCGCGCTCTTTGCCGCGGCCTCGAGCACGATGCCGCTGCCGCGCTCGGCACTCGAGCGGCTTGGCGCCGCGCGCTGCGAGCATCCCTTCCTCGCCACCGACGACACGGGGACCCGAATCAACGGCGAGTGGCTTCGAGCAGCTCTGCTCAGCCTGCGCGCCAGTCCCGCAACTCGCACCCGAGGTGTGCGCGAGCGGTTGCTCGGCTACTACGCGAGCCTTCCTCAGCCGCAGTGCGCCATCAAGGCGCTGCTGGAGATCGGCGAGCACAGCGCGGCGCTCGAGGTGTTTTGCCGCGCGGGCGGTCCCTATTACGGCTACACCCAGGGCTATCACGCGCTCGAGCGGGTTCTCGGGCTGTTCGCGCCGAACTTCGAGCGCCGCTCGGAGGAGCTATTCCTCGCCCGTCTCTGGATGCTGGTGAAGACCGGCCGCACCCGCGAGGCGCTGCTGCGTCTGGAGGCGCGCCATCCGGGCTTGCCGGTGGATCTGCGCAATCTGCGCCTCTCCTATCGTCCGGAGCTCTTGCTGCTGCGCGCCGACATGTCGCTCGATCTCGATGGCACTCCGCCGCTCGAGGTGATCGGCAGCTGGGCCCGGTTGCAGGCCTTCATGGCGCCGGACGATCACCTCTCCCGCGGCTTGCTCTACAACTCGATGGCCATCGGCTATCTGCAGGCCGACGCGCTCGTCGAGGCCCTCACGCTCGCCGAGGAGGCGCTTGCCGCCTACCAGACCGCGCGCATGCCTTATCTGATGCATTTCATGCACGTGCACCTGGCCGAGATCGCTCTGCGTCAGGGTCGGTGTGCCGAGGCCGCGAAGCAGGTGCGGTGTGCGGATGAGCAGCTGCGCGCCTCGAAGCAGGCGTTCAATTCCGAGCAGGCCATCGTCGAGTCGCTGAAGTCGCGTCTCGCCTTCGAGGAGGGCCGCTTTGATGATTGCGCCGATGAGATCGAGCCGCTGCTCGCGGCGCTCGCCTCGGGGGACAGCTGGCCGGACCTCATCCCCGCAGTCGCCCGGCAGGTGGTTCTCGCCGCGTTCTGTCGGCGTGGACTCAAAGCGGCCGTCGAGCAGCTCGATCGCTGCGCGCTGGCGCAAAGCCGGCGTCACGGGGTGACCGCGAATGTGCGGTTGCGACTGTTGCGCATCCGCCTGCTGCAGGCGGCGCGGCGGCACGCGGAGGCGGGCATGCTCCTCGAGGAGCTCGAGCTCGCGGCAGGCCCGACGCCGGCGCTCGAGGTGGAGAGCGATCTGGCGCGGCTGCGCCACGCCGTGCACGAGCGCTCGCGGGCCGAGCGGGTGCGGCTGAGCGCGACGCTCGCACAGCATCCCGCCCTCGAGAACCGACAGCGCATCTCGCTCGCGCTGCTGCAGGCGTTGGCCGAGCACCGCGAGGGCGCCCCGGCGGTGGCGCGGCGCCACCTGCGGGTCGCGCTGCGCGAGGCGGCTGCGCATGGACTGATCGCCGTGCTGATCGAGGAGGGCGAGTGCCTGGAGCACCTGCTGCCCGCGTTCATCGAGGATCCGGGACCGGGTAATACGGGCCTCGCCACCTTCGCCGCCACCGTCCTCAGGCGTCTGAAAAGCCTGCCGGCCGTGCCCATGCACTCGAAGGACGTCGCGGGGCTATCACGGCAGGAGCATCGGGTGCTTGCCTATGTCGCGGACGGCTACACCAACAAGCAGATCGCGCGCGCCCTCGGCCTTGCGGAAAGCACCGTGAAATTCCATCTGCGTGCGGTGTTCGGCAAGCTCGGCGTGCGCTCGCGAGCATTGCTCGGCGAGGTCGCGCGCGCCCGCGGCATCGTGACCTGACCGATTTGCCCAAAAACCCATCCTCTCGCGCTCGCTAGCATCCTCTCCTATCGAGCGGAGGTCCCGGGATGTTTCGAATCGGGGTGGACGTGGGCGGCACCAATACCGATGCCGTCGTGATGGAGCGCAGGGCGGTGCGCGCCGTCATCAAGGTGCCGACCACGCCCGACGTGACGAGCGGGCTCATGGCGGCCCTGCAAGGGGTCCTCGAGACGGCTGAGCTCGCGCCCGAGCAGGTGGGGCTTCTTGTCATCGGCACGACGCACTTCACCAACGCCGTCATCGAGAGGCGCCACCTCGAGAGAACGGCCGTCGTGCGGCTGTGTCTGCCCGCGAATCAGTGCCTCCCGCCGATGGTGGACTGGCCGGCCGATCTGCGCGCGGCGGTCGGCGAGCATGCCTACCTCGCAGCGGGCGGCTTCAACTTCGATGGCAGCCTCATCACCGCGCTCGACGATGGGGAGATTCGCCGCATCGGTCGCGACATCGGCGCCCGAGGAATCAACAGCGTTGCCATTGTCGGCGTGTTCGCGCCGGTGCGCGATGAGGCCGAGCGCGAGGCCGCGCGGCTCATCGGTGAGATCTGCCCCGGCGCATCCATCACCTGCTCGAGCGACATCGGCCAGCTCGGGTTTCTGGAGCGCGAGAACGCAAGCATCTTGAATGCCTCGTTGCGCTCGCTCGCGCAGCGAACGGTGGCGGGCTTGCAGGACGGCGTCGCACGCTGCGGCCTGTGCTGTCCCGTGTTCCTCTCGCAGAACGATGGCACGCTCATGGATGCCGCGACCGCAGCGCGCTTTCCGGTGCTCACCTTCGCGAGCGGCCCCACCAATTCGATGCGCGGCGCGGCGTTTCTGTCGGGGCGGCCGGAGGCCATCGTGCTCGACATCGGCGGCACCACGACCGATGTGGGTTTGCTGCAGAAGGGCTTCCCGCGCCAGGCATCGACCACGGTCGATGTCGGCGGGGTACGCACCAACTTCCGCATGCCGGATGTTTTCAGCATCGGCCTCGGCGGCGGCTCGCTGGTGCGTGATGGGCTCGGTCGCGCACAGGTCGGCCCCCGCAGCGTCGGTTACGAGGTCACACGCCGTGCGCTCGTGTTCGGCGGCGATACCCTGACGGCCACCGACATCGCGGTCGCCGCGGGGCGCGCCCGCATCGGTGACGCCGCACGGGTCGCCGCGCTCGACCGCGCGCTCGTCGGGCGTTGCGTTCAGAACATCGACTCGCAGCTGGCGATCGCCGTCGATCGCACGCGCATCTCGGCCGCCCCCATTCCGCTGATCGCCGTCGGCGGCGGCAGCATCATGATGCCGGATCAGCTCGCCGGGCTCGAGGTGATTCGACCGCCGTACTTCGCTGCCGCGAATGCCATCGGGGCGGCGATCGCGCAGACGAGCGGCGAGGTCGATCGAATTTACTCGCTTGGCTCGCTCACGCGCGAGTCGGCGCTCGCCGCGGCGGAGAGCGAAGCGCGCGCGCAAGCCATGCAGAGCGGCGCACTGGCCGAATCGATCGTCGTGACCGAGCGCGAGGACGTGCCGCTCGCCTATCTGCGCGGCGACGCGACGCGGGTGCGCGTGAAGGTCGTGGGCGATCTGGAAATCTAGGGGGCTGTTCTCACTCCATGCGCACCCTCACTGCACTCGACATCGAGGCGCTCGCAATCGGCGCCGCCATCCTCGGCACGGGCGGCGGTGGCAATCCCTACATCGCAAAGCTGCGCGCGCTCGAGGAGCTCAAGCGCGGCCATGAGATCCGGTTGATGGGAGTCGATGAGCTCGCGGATGACGCGATGGTCCTGTCGATCGGCGGGATCGGTGCGCCGGCCGTGTCGATCGAGAAGCTCGAGGAGGGGAACGAGGGCATCAAGGCACTGCGCTGCCTCGAGCAGCTGCTCGGCGTCAGGATCGATGCGCTCATCTCCGCCGAAATCGGCGGCGGCAACGGGCTCGAGCCGCTCATGACCGCCGCGCCGCTCGGTCTGCCCGTCGTCGACGCGGACGGGATGGGCCGGGCATTTCCCGAGATGCAGATGACGACCTTCTCGATCTACGGCCACCGCTCGACTCCGGCGGTCATCTGCGACGAGCACGGCAACCTTGTGGTGTTCCGGGAGGCCGTGTCCGAGCTCTGGTTCGAGCGCCTCGCCCGCGCGAGCGTCGTGTCGATGGGAGGCACTGCAATTGGGGCCGAAGCCCCGATGCGCGGCGCTTACGTCAAGCGCGCCGGCGTGCCCGGCACGGTCAGCAAGGCCATTCGTCTGGGGCACCTGGTGCTCGAGGCGAACCGGACGCACGTGAGTGCCCTGCCGAGGATCTGTGCCGAGGAGCACGGGGCTCACTTGATCGATGCCAAGATCGTCGATCTCAAGCGCCATTTGCGCGGCGGATTCTCGGTCGGGACGCTGCTCATCGAGGGCATCGATGCGCACGCCGGCACGAGTGCACGCATCGACTTTCAAAACGAATTCCTCACCTTCGAGCGTGCGGGCCGCATCGAAGTCTGCGTCCCCGATCTCATCGTCGTGCTGGACATCGACAGCGGACACGCCATCACCACCGACGTGCTGCGCTATGGCCAGCGCATCTCGGTCCTCGCCTTGCCCTGTCATCCGCTGCTGCGTACGCCGGAGGCGCTTGCGGTGGTGGGACCGAAAGCATTCGGCTTGGGGCACGCCGAGTATCAACCCTTGCCGCGACCGATCGGGGAGAGTGCCACATGAGAGCTTCGACGGTTTATCTGGTTACCGCCGCCCTGGGCTGCGCCTCAGGTGCAGCACTCGCGGCGGATCCCGCCGTCCCGGGCGATTCGGGGACCGAGCTGGGCGAGATCCTCGTCACCGCCGAGAAGACGAGCGAGCCCTTGAGCAAGACGCCGATCAGCATCTCGGCCATCTCCTCAGGCACGCTCCAGGAGGAGCACATCACGGACTACGAAGAGCTGTCCCGCGCCGTGCCCAACCTTTCCTACTCGAGCTTTGGCGGTCCCGGCCAGGCCAACATCGAGATCCGTGGGGTCGCCTCACAGGCCGGCTCCCCGACGACCGGCATCTATCTCGATGAGGTGCCGATCAACATCCTCAACATCTACACCTCGGGGGCGACGGAGCCACGGTTCTTCGACGTCGAGCGCATCGAGGTGCTGCGCGGCCCGCAGGGCACCCTCTACGGGTCGAGCTCGATGGGCGGCACCCTCCACTTCGTGAGCAACGCGCCCGACCTGCGCGCCTTCTCCGGGAGCGCGCACGGCTGGGTGAGCAGCACACAAGGCGGCAGCATCAACGGCGAGGCGGACTCGGCCGTGAACCTGCCGATCATAGAGGGCGTGGCGGCGCTGCGCGTCGGCACACTGCTCGATCACGAGAGCGGCTGGATCGACCGCAATGCCGCGGGCACCATCGTGGCGACCAAGATCAACGAGGTGAACACCGCCGTGGTGCGCGCAACCCTCGACTGGCATCCCCTCGAGGGACTCTCGGTCGAGCCCTCGGTGTTCCTGCAACGCATACGCACCGGAGGCCAGGACACCTTCGGTCTATCGCTGCCCGAGTTCGAGTCACCGACGCTCCTTCCCGAGAAGGAGAGTGATCAGTACGCGATCTCGAGCGTTACCGTGAAGTACGACTTCGGCGGGTCTGACCTCACGGCCGTGACGGGCTATTTCTGGCGCGTCAATGACCGCAAGATCGACGGCACCTTCTATGACAGCGCCTTCATCGGCGGCTACCTGCAGAGCATCGAGGGGTACGGTGGGGCGGAGATCTCCGCGCTCCCGGCGCCGGTGCAGTTCAATACCAACGTCAACCAGTTCCACGAGGAGATTCGTCTCGCGAGCAAGCCGGCAGGGCCGGATGATCACTGGTCCTGGCTCGGTGGGCTCTACTATTCACGGGCGCGCACCGGGCTTCTCGACAATGAGTACATTCCGGGCTTCAACTCGACCTTCGAGTCGCTCTACCATGCAACGCCGCTCACGATCCTCGGCGCGGCGTTTCCGAATGACCTCGTCTACAACGCGTTCACCGAGTTCGTCAATTCGCAGGAGGCGGTGTTCGGCCAGGCGACCTATCAGATCGTGCCGGGACTCAAGGTCACGGCAGGCGCTCGCTACGAGAGGGCGACCGAGGATCTGTCGTTCAACTCGCTCGGCTATTTCGCGAGCGGCGCGCCCTACCAGGGCGCGGCCAAGGGCTACAAGACGACTCCGAAGGCCGTGATCTCCTACGAGATGGAGAAGACCTTGATCTACGCCTCGGCGGCCGAGGGCTTTCGCGACGGCGGCGTCAACCGCCCGGTGCCGCTTCCGCTGTGCTCGGCAGACCTGGCGAGCCTCGGGCTCACTCAGGCGCCGCCCGCCTACAAGGCGGACTCGCTCTGGAGCTACGAGCTCGGCGCGAAGAGCCATGCGCTCGCCGATACGGTGTCGCTGTCGGGCTCACTGTTTGACATCCGCTGGAACAACATCCAGACGGACATCGTCCTGCCCACCTGCACCTTCGACATCAAGGACAACATCGGCAGCGCCGAGAACCGGGGTGCGGAGCTGGAGCTCGCGGCGCGAGTGACCCCGGATTTGCGGCTCAGCGTCGGCGGCAACTTCACCGATGCGCGCATCACCCAGCCCGTGACCATCCTCGGGGTCGAACGCGGCGATCACGTGCCCGGCGTGCCGCGCTACCAGTTCTCGAGCGCGGTCGACTATGCGTATCCACTGCCCGCAGAGGCGAGAGGCAAAATAAATCTCAACGCCCAGTGGGTCGGCCCCAGCCAGGGCACGATCTTTCACTCCGATCCCGACTTCTCCCGTCCCGCGTACTTCGTCATGGGCGGCAGCGCCGGGATGCAGTGGCAGCGCGTCGATCTCGCGCTCTTCGTCACGAACCTGTTGGATCAGCACAAAGTCATCCAGCGGCCGAACATCGCGCTCGTCGAGTACGGTGTGACGGTGCGGCCCCGGACCGTGGGGGTGAGCGCGAATTACTCGTTCTGATCGCCGTCGCAGCCGTACCGTCGCCCGCAGGACTTTTCCCAGGCGGTCACAGGTCAACCACCGCCGAGAGCATATAGTTCCGGCGCGGAAGGACATTGACGAGGTCTGGTCCGGCGATGGATGGCCCCGCATTATCGGTGATTGCCTCTGAGTTCCAGAGGTTATTGATCGAGAAGGTGAGCCGCATATTCGGCAGGTTCAGCATAGGGCCGAAAACGTGGGTCACCGTGAGGTCGGTGTACGAATGGGCATTCACCTGGTAGGCGGAGCCATCGGCACTGCCGTTTTTCCCCTGATACTCCCTGCCTACAAATTTGCTGAGGAGGCTTGCGGACCATCTTCCTTGACCATAGAGCAACCCGATGAGGCCCGTGTAGGCTGGAGCGAACGGGATGGTATCTCCCGCCCTCTGGATGGACGAGGTGATGCTTGAGTCTTGAAATGCGGCGCGCAGCAGACTTGCATTGACCACGGCATGGAACCCGCCGCCCAGGTCCAAATGCCCCTCGGCCTCGAGGCCGCGGTAACGCACGCGACCCGCATTGACATAGAGAATGTCCCCATTTTGGCTGATGGTAGACACGTAGTTATTGAAGGTGATGTTGTACACATCAGCCGCGACGCCATAGCGAGCCGAGCGGCTCGCGACCCCGAGCTGGGTCGCGACCGTGGTTTCGGGCTCTGCGAGATTGCCCGCAGCCGGATGCGCTGTGTAGAAGAAGGATTGGCTGGGAACGAGTGCGCCTTTGGATACCTGGACGTAGATATTCGAGTGATTGCCGAGTTTGTAGGACGTATCGAGGCTGGGCAGCGTGCTCCGCACCGTCCGCGACGCGTCATTGCCCGGCAGGAAATTCGGAATCACGGCGGCCTCAAAGTCTCTCGTGACGCTCCGATATCTCACGCCCGCATCGAGCTTCCAGACTTCGGTTAGCTGCCAGGAATACTCTGCATAAGGCTGGACGGTGTCGATGTGGGCGTCGAAATCAAAGTAGACCGGCGAGCCCTGCTTTTTGTTGACGTCATAGGGTAATCGCGTGGTCAGATCCAGGCCGGTTCGCGCTTCGCTCTGCCAGCCATGCTCTGCCCAGAATCCCAGCAGGAGCGCGCCGTACGGGTCTTGATGGCGGATACGCGCATCGTTTCCGATGATGCGGTAGTGCTCACGCGTGGATCTTCCGGCGATGTCCGAGGGCGCCGTCCCCTCGGATCCCGGGCCGATGGCGGATGAGGTTTGATCGCCCTTCAGACCCAATCCTGAGTTGCGGTACGAATAGCCATACAGGGTTTCAGCCAGAGGCCATCCACCGAGGCTGTCCTGCAGCTTGAGATACCCAAAATCTGCGCTTCGGTTCGTGCTCGAATTGCCGTAGTAGTTGGGACTCGAAGGATCGGTGTTATAGCCGTAGGAGGGACCGTAGAGTGCGAGATCCGTGGTCGTGATGCTTCCGGCATTGTAGAAATGGTAGGAATCATAGGTGTAGAGCGCCGTCAGGCGCGCATCTCCCACCAAAGACTCCATCTTCAAAAGGATGTCCTCCTTGTATCCCGGCGAGTTGCTCATGGCGCCATCGGACTGTGCGTGCTGAGCGGCCACCAGGGCTCCAGTGTCCCCAGGGGCGTGGGGTGCAGCGCTGTTGAAGGTCACCCCGTAGAGATCGGTAACGAAGGAGCCATAGCTTGCATAGAGCCGTGCGGCTGCCCGATCGGGAAGTGCTTCAGAGTACAGGTTGATCGCGCCTCCAAAGGAGGCGTAGCCCAAGTCACCGGCACTACCCGGGCTGCGATCCACCACTAGGTGATCGAGCATGGTGACCGGGAAATAAGAGGTCGTGTGATGCCCGAAGTTGTCGGGGTCGGCAAACGGGATCCCGTCCATCGTGACGTTGAACTGTCCGTCAATGAATCCTCTCAAGCTTTGGTTCTTTGCGGCATCGAATCCCGGCCCATTGGGCGAGGAGCTCACGTAGCTCGGCGTCAAGTTGGCGACCGTTCCGAAGTCTCCCGTCGGCAAGGCGAGCTGGCGTATCGCATCCGCGATCACGACCGACTGCGGGGATCCTTGGTCGCCGACGGCCTCACTGGGCGCCGCCACGGATATTTGCGCTCCGAACACATCGACTTGGGGAAGATTGTTCACACTCGAGTCTGCTTCCGCAGCGGCGCACCAACGAAGGAGCGTGAGAAGGAAGATGGCCCTCAAGATGACGCTGTCGCTAGGGAGTCCCGGCTTTCGATTCACGTCCTCTTCCTAACCACGTCCTCGGCCCCGCTGTTGCGATCTCTCAACGGTGCGACCCAATATCACGAAATTACTTGCGGAGTTAGACCCTTCGCAACCGCCGGGCACGGTATTCATCGGTAGCTGGCGAGTACTATCTCTTCGATCGCAAGGCGAAGCAGCTCCGGCCCTTGCTCGCGCTGCGCGAGCCGCTCGACGGTGTCGAGCTCGCGACGGTCAAGCCCATGCAGTACCCTGCGGACGGGACGCTGATTCCGGCCTCCCTGGCGCTACCCCCGGGCAAGGACCATGCGGAGGGACTGCCCGCGGTGGTCATGCCGCCGGCGGCCCCTCGGCTCGGAGATCATCAGCTCGAGGATTCGCAGGCACGCACGCGGATGCTGCGGAGGAGCGACGCTTTTTTGCGCCAGACGATCGGTCTGTAGGGCGGCAACCGGCGGGCGGGCTGCGCCCGATGCCTTTCCTGGATAAGGGCATCGCAAATTCGGTGCGGTTGTCGCCGGGAGCCCAAGTGTTTACCATGCTGCGCCCGCCTGCGGCATGAGCGGGCCGAGCAATGCCCCAAGGTTTAAGCGAACCCGACACTCCGTGATCTCCCGCTATTCGGCCCTCGCCCTCGTGAGGCGTGCCCTGACCGGCGACCGATGGCAACGCGCCTGGCGCGCCGCCGACCCGAAGCCCAGCTACGATGTGATCGTCATCGGCGGCGGCGGTCATGGGCTCGCGACCGCCTACTACCTGGCGAGAAACCACGGCATCCACAACGTCGCCGTGCTCGAGCGCGGCTATCTCGGATCGGGCAATGTCGGGCGCAACACGACGCTGGTGCGCTCGAACTACCTGATGGACGGCAACACCCAGTTCTTCGAGCATTCGCTCAAGCTCTGGGAGGGTCTGTCGCACGAGCTCAACTACAACATCATGCTCTCGCAACGAGGCCAGATCGTGCTCGCGCACGGCCCCTCGCAGCTCGACGTGCTCGCCCGCAAGGGCAACATCATGCGTTTGAACGGCATCGATGCGGAGCTGCTCGACCGCGCGGATGTGATGCGCATGCTGCCGTTTCTCGATTACTCGCCGAGCTCGCGCTTTCCGATCTACGGCGGTGTGCTGCAACGTCGCGCCGGCACCGTGCGCCACGATGCGGTCGCCTGGGGCTATGCGCGCGCCGCGGATCGACTCGGGGTCGACATCATCGAGCAGTGCGAGGTGACGGGTTTCGTGCGCGACGGTGAGCGCATCACCGGGGTGGAGACCACCCGGGGGCGGATCAGCGCCGGCAAGACCGCCATCTCGGTCGCCGGACATTCCTCCCAGGTCGCGGCGCTGGCGGGTCTGCGCCTGCCGGTCGAGAGCCACCTGCTGCAGGCCTTCGTCTCCGAGCCGATCAAGCCGTTCCTGGACCATGTGGTCTCCTTCGGCGCCGAGCTCTTCTACATCTCGCAGTCCGACAAGGGCGGCCTGGTGTTCGGCGGCCACATCGATGGCTTCAATTCCTATACGCAGCGCGGACAGTTCCCCAAGGTGCAGACCGTCGCCGAGTGCGCGGTCGCGCTGATCCCGTCCATCTCCCGCCTGCGGCTGCTGCGGCATTGGGCGGGAATCCAGGACATGACGCCCGACGGCAGTCCCTTCATCGGACGCACGCCGCTCACGAACCTGTACCTGAACGGCGGCTGGTGCTATCAGGGGTTCAAGGCGACGCCCGCCGCGGGCTGGTGCCTGGCACACACGATCGCGCACGATGCCGAGCATCCCCTGAATCGCCACCTTGCGCTCGATCGCTTCGAGCAGTCCAACGGCTTCGATGAGTATGGTTTGGGACTCTGGACCTACAAGCAGTGATCACATGACGCGCGGGGCATTCAAGTCATGCTGAGAATTTCCTGTCCCCATTGCGGGGAGCGTGACTACACCGAGTTTCGCTATGGCGGCGATGCGAGCAAGGTGCGCCCCGCGCACGACAGCACCGATGTGCGCGCCTGGATCGATCATGTATTCCTGTTCGACAACCCGAAGGGTCCGCATCGCGAGTACTGGCAGCACGTGCTCGGATGCCGGCAGTGGCTCGTGCTCGAGCGCGACACCGCGACCAATACGGTCGGCCGCTCGTGGCTGGCGCGCGAGAGCGCCGGCGAGGCCGGGCATGGCTAGTGGTCCGTATCGGCTCGCGAGCGGCGGTCGGATCGATCGCGCACGCCTCCTCAACTTCACGCTCGAGGGCCGACCCTTGCGCGGCCTGGGCGGCGACACGCTCGCCTCGGCGCTGCTCGCGGAAGGCATCACGCTCGTCGGGCGCAGCTTCAAGTATCACCGGCCGCGCGGCTTCATGGCTGCGGGGGTCGAGGAGCCCAACGGGCTCGTCACGCTCGGTGCGGGCGGGCGGCGCACGCCCAATGTGCCGGCAACGACCGTCGAGCTCTACGAGGGCCTCAGTGCCAGCCGCCAGAACGGCTGGCCCTCGGTCGATGTCGATCTCATGGCGCTGATGACCTCGCTCGCCGCCCCGCTCCTCGGCGCCGGGTTCTACTACAAGACTTTCATGGGTCCGCGCCGCGGCTCGTGGATGTTCTACGAGCCCTTCATTCGCCGCGCCGCCGGACTGGGGCAGGCGCTGCACCTGCCGGATCCGGATCGCTACGAGACGCGCCACGCCTTCACCGACGTGCTCATCATCGGGGCCGGGCCCGCCGGTCTCGCCGCGGCGCGCGCCGCCGCGGGGGCGGGAGCGCGCGTGATGCTGATCGATCAGGACTTCGGCCTCGGGGGGAGCCTGCTTGCGGCGCCCGTGCAGGGTCGGATCGAGTCCTGGCGCTGCACGCTCGAGGCGGAGCTGCGGGCCGCGCCGAATCTCTCGATCGGCCTGCGCACGACCGCGCTCGGGGTCTACGACGGCAACACGGTCGCGCTCCTCGAGCGCCACGATCATGCGGAGCCCGATGCTCACCGGGGCCGGGCGCGCGAGAGCATCATCACCGTGCGGGCGCGGGCGATCGTCTACGCGACGGGCGCTGCGGAGCGGCCGCTCATCTTTGCCGACAACGACCGGCCGGGCATCATGCTGGCCGCGGCGGTGCGGGCCTACCTGAACCGCTTCGCGGTGGCGGCGGGCCGGCGTGCACTCGTTGCAACCAACAACGACAGCGCCTATGCGACCGCACTCGATCTCGCCGCCGCCGGCGTCGAGGTCACGGTGCTCGATGAGCGGGCGCGCCCCGCGTCCTCCTTGCTGGAATCGGCCCGCGGGGCGAGCATCGAGGTGCGCTCCGGCGTGCGCGTCGAGCGCGCGCTCGGCGGTCGCACGGTGCGCGGCGTCGAGTTCACGGCGGCGGAGCCGGATGGGCGGATCGAGCGCCTGGAGGCCGATCTGCTCGCGGTGTCGGGCGGCTTCTCGCCCATCGTGCATCTGACGTCTCACACGGGAATCAAGCCGCGCTACTCGGCGGCGCTCGATGCGTTCGTGCCGGGCGGCTACGCGCCCGGGCACTTCGGCGCAGGCGCGCTCACCGGGTCGCTCACGCTCGGTGCGGCGCTCGCCGAGGGGGCCGGGGCGGGTGTGGCCGCGGCGGCGCACGCCGGCTACACGCGCGCGGTGGCGCCTGCATCGATCCCCGCGCTCGATGAGCTGGCCGGATTCGAGCCCTCGCCCGCACGCGCGCTCAAGCGCGGCGGCAAGGCGTTCGTCGACTTCCAGAACGATGTGACGACCGCCGACGTCGCGCTCGCGCACGAGGAGGGCTATGTGTCGGTCGAGCACTTGAAGCGCTACACGACGCTCGGCATGGGGACCGACCAGGGCAAGACGAGCAATGTGAATGCCGCGCGCTTGATGGCGGCGCTGCGCGGGGTCGAGCTGCCCGCGGCGGGTACCACGACCTACCGGCCGCCCTACACGCCGGTGTCGATCGGCGCGCTCGCGGGACGGCAGATCGGCGCGCACTTCCGACCCACGCGGCGCTCCCCGCTCCATGACTGGCACCTGGCTCACGGCGCGACGATGATCGAGGCGGGGCCCTGGCTGCGCCCGTGGTATTACCGCTGGGCGGGCGAGGAGGTGGCCTCGGCGTACATCGAGGAGATGCGCCTCGTGCGCAGCGGCGTCGGCATCTCCGACGTGTCATCGCTCGGCAAGATCGACGTGCAGGGGCCGGATGCGGCCGAGTTCTTGAACCGAGTCTATGTGAACGGTTTCGCCAAGCTCCCGGTGGGCAAGGCGCGCTATGGCGTCATGCTGAACGATGATGCGACGGTGCTCGATGACGGCACGACGGCGCGCTTCGGCGAGACGCGCTACTTCATGACGACCACCACCGCCCAGGCGGGCGAGGTCATGAGCTGGCTCGAGTTTCTGTTGCAAACTGCTTGGAATCACTTGCGGGTGCACGTCGTCTCGGTCACCGATCGATGGGCCGGCATGTCGATCGCGGGCCCGCGTGCGCGCGCGGCGCTCGAGCTCGCGTTGCCGGGCGTTGATGTCTCGGAGGCCGCCTTGCCGCACATGGGGGTGCGCGAGGTCGAGCTCGAGGGGGTGCCGCTGCGGCTCCTGCGCCTGAGCTTCTCGGGCGAGCTCGCCTATGAGCTCTACGTGCCTGCCGAGCGGGGTATTGCGCTCTGGGAGCGTCTGCTCGAGCGGGCGGCCCCGCTGGGCCTCAAGCCCTACGGTCTCGAGGCCCTCGCCTCGCTGCGCATCGAGAAGGGCCATGTCGCGGGACTCGAGCTCGATCACCGCAACACGCTCGATGATCTCGGCCTCGGCAAGATGGCGTCGAGCGCCAAGCCCTTCGTCGGACGGGCGCTGCGCGAGCGCCCGGGCCTGCGCGCCCCGGATCGCTGGAGCCTCATCGGGCTCGAGTGTCTCGAGCCGCAGTCTCGGCTGCGCGGCGGGGCCATCCTGTTCGCGAAGGACGATGAGATCAAAGGCCACGGCCGCGGCTACGTGACCTCGGTCACCTGGTCGACCGTGCTCGAGAAATACATCGCGCTCGCGCTCTATCAGGGCGGCGTGCGGCACGTCGGCGAGGAGATCCTCTGCGCGTACCCGTTGAAGGGCGAGACGGTGCGCGCGCGCATCGTCTCGCCGGTGTTCGTCGATGCGGCCGGGGAGCGGCTGCATGCTTGAGGTGAGCTCGCCGCTCGATGCGCGGCTCGCCGGCGGCGGGCGCGACGGCGCCGACGGCCGGCGCACGCTGCGCCTCACGGAGATTCGCGACGGACATCTCGTGCAGCTCGGGGTGTTTGCAGGCGGCGCGGGCGTCATTGCGCCGATCGTCGAGGCGCTGACCGGCGCACCGCTCCCCCTCGCGAGCAGCGAGGTGACGGTGAGCGGCGCGCATCGGCTCTACCGCATCGCCGTCGATCAGTACTGGATCGTGTCGGACGATGCGGCGCTCGCGCAGGCGCTCGAGCGCAAGATCCCCGCCGACGCCGCGAGCGTCACAGTGCTATCCAGCGCGCGCATACGTATAGGCCTCGAAGGTGCGGCCGCGCAGGCGGTGCTCGCGCATCACGTGGCGCTCGATCTCGATGAATCGCAATTCCCGGAGGGACGCTTCGCGCAAAGCGGCATCGATCATGCGGGCGTGCTCCTCGAGCGGCGCGGGCGCGATCGCTTCGAGCTCTTCGTCCTTCGCACCTTTGCCGCCTCCACCTTCGACGTGCTCATCGATACCGCGCTGCCGTACGGCTATGAGCTCGGCATCGAGGCCGTCGGCATCACCTCGCCATGACTTTCTTCTCTGGAGCTCGATCATGAAATCACATACCCGGGTCGCCGTGATCGGCGGCGGTGTCGTCGGCTGCAGCGCGCTCTACCACCTCACCAAGGCCGGCTGGAAGGACGTCGTGCTGATCGAGCGTGATCAACTCACCGCCGGATCCACCTGGCATGCGGCGGGGGGCTTTCACACGCTCAACGGCGATCCGAACGTCGCGAAGCTCCAGGGCTACACGATCGCTCTGTACGACGAGCTCGAGCGCATCTCCGGACAGTCGTGCGGGCTCCATCGGTCGGGCGGACTGCTCCTCGCGGATACGCCCGAGCGCATGGAGTGGCTCAAGATGGCGCATGGCCGGGCGCGCTACCTCGGGCTCGAGACCTCGCTGTTGAGCCCGCGCGAGGCAAAGGAACTCCTGCCGCTCATCGAGGAGAAGTATTTCGTGGGCGCCATGCTCGATGCGGCGGACGGCAACCTCGACCCGTACGGCACGACCCATGCCTACGCCAAGTCCGCGCGTATCGGCGGGGCCGAGATCTACCTGCAGACCCGAGTCACCGCGGTGACCCGGCGCACCGACGGCACCTGGGATGTCGCCACGACCGCAGGCACCCTCAATGCCGAGCACGTCGTCAATGCGGGCGGCCTATGGGCTCGCGAGGTCGGTCGCATGGTCGGCCTCGAGCTTCCGGTGCTCGCGATGGAGCACATGTATCTCGTGACCGACGATATGCCGGAGGTCATCGAGTACAACCGCACCCGCGGGCGCGAGGTGCCGCA
>DATGIA010000126.1:0-45197 GCA_035307465.1 Steroidobacteraceae bacterium | reverse complement strand
TCGCGACCGCGATGCCGCGCTCGCGGCAGTGCGCGACATCGACGCAGTCGTAACCGGTGGCGGCGACCGCGATCATCTTGAGCTCGGGCAGCTGATCGAGCGTCGCCGCGCGCATCGGCACCTTGTTGACGATCGCGACGCCCGCCCCTTTGAGGCGCGGAACGATCTGCTCGAGGTCGGTCTTCTCGTGCTCAACGTAGTCCGAGGCGCTCGCGGGCGTGCGGACCCGCGCCTTGAGCGAGGCGCGGTCGAGGAAGACCACCCGATGCTTCATGCAGCGATGCCCGCCGGGGTTCTGCCTGCCTTGCGTACGGCGGGATGGCTGCGCCAGTAGCTCTGGGCCGCCGCGACGCCGCTCCCCGGCTCGATCTTGACGCCCACATCGAGCATTGCCATCTCGGCGCCCGCGAGCGCGCCGAGCAGCATGAGCTCGTTGAGATCGCCCAGATGGCCGATGCGGAACAGCTTGCCCGCGACCTTGGAGAGCCCCGCGCCGAGCGCGAGGTCGTAGCGATTGAAGGCATGCGCGATGACGTCCGCGCCATTGATGCCCTCGGGCACCATGATCGCGGAGACGGTGTCGGAGTACCACTTGGGCTCGGTCGCGCAGAGCTTGAGCTTCCAGCCCTGAAGCACCGCCGCGCGCACGCCCGAGGCGAGGTAGGTGTGGCGGTGGAAGACGTTCTCGAGCCCTTCCTCGTTGAGCATCGCGAGCGCTTCCTTGAGCCCGTAGAGCATCGGAATCGAGGGGGTGTAGGGGAAGTAGCCCGTCGCGTTCGCCTTCACCATGTCCATGTAGTCGAAATAGCAGCGCTTGGAGGTCGCGGTCTTGGTCGCCTCGAGCGCCTTCGGGCTCACGCACGTGACGCCGAGGCCCGCGGGCAGCATCAGCCCCTTCTGCGAGCCGCTGATGCACACATCGACGCCCCACTCGTCCATGCGAAAGTCGATGCTCGCCAGCGCGCTCACCGAATCGACGAACAGCAGCGCCGGATGCTTGACGCTGTTCATTGCCTGGCGCACCGCTGCCACGTCGCTGGTCACGCCCGTCGCGGTCTCGTTCTGGCACACGAGCACGGCCTTGATCTTGTGCTGCTTGTCGGCGCTCAGGCTCGCGAGATAGCGATCGACGGGGGCGCCCTCACCCCAGGGCGTCTCCAGAATCTCGACCTCGTAGCCGAGCCGCTGACACATATCGATCCACAGATGACTGAACTGCCCGAAGCGCGAGGCGAGCACCTTGTCGCCCGTGTTCAAGCAGTTGGTGAGCGCGGCTTCCCAGCACCCGGTGCCCGAGGAGGGGAACAGGATGGGCGTGCCGGTCGTCGTCTTGAAGATCGGCTTCAGCGCCCGGATGCAGGCGAGCGCGAGCTCCGGGAACACCGGAGAGCGGTGATCCTCCATGCCGACCACCATCGCGCGCATGACCCGGTCGGGCACATTGGTGGGTCCGGGCACGAAGAGGAAATTACGACCAGCCATAAAGGACTCCTTGCAGCATGGAGGGCGAACGAAGAGGTCGCGCTTCGATCGGAAGCGCGTTTTTGCCCGATTGTACCCGCAGATTTTGACCTATGATATATGAGATACGAAGTTACATCGGAGTCAGGAAACCGTGCGTATTGCCCTCATCGGACAGCAGAAGTTCGGCAAATCCGTCCTCGAGGCCTTCCTCGCGCGCGGCGACACGGTTGCGGGCGTCTTTTGCGCGCCCGAAAAGCCCGGCACGGCCGCGGATCCGCTGCGCGCGGAGGCCGAGCAGCGCGGTTTGCCTCTATTTCAGCTGAGCTCGCTGCGCGGCGGCGAGGCCAGCGCGACCTTGAGCCGCCTGGCGGTCGACCTCGGGGTGATGGCCTACGTGCTGCAGTTTGCGCCGCCGGAGTTCACCGCGGTGCCGACGCACGGCATGATCCAGTATCACCCCTCGCTCCTGCCCCACTACCGCGGGCCGAGCTCGATCAACTGGCCGATCATTCAAGGGCGAACCGAGACTGGCCTCAGCATCTTCCGGCCGACGGAGGGGCTGGATGAGGGGCCGGTGATCCTGCAGAAGCGCACGCCCATTGGGCCCGACGACACGCTGGGGAGCGTCTATTTCGATCGGCTATACCCCTTGGGTGTCGAGGCGCTCATCGAGGCGGCGGACCTCGTCGTCAGCGGCCGCGCCGAGGAGCGCGCGCAGGACGAGTCACACGCGAGCTACGAGGGCTGGTGCCGCGAGGCCGAGGCACGGGTCCACTGGCACACGCACGTCGATCAGCTCTACGACCTGATTCGCGGCTGCAATCCGGCGCCCGGCGCGTGGACGCTCTTTCAGGGCAAGAAACTGCAGCTGTTCGAGGCGCGCAAGCACCGCACGCGCACCTACGGAGCGGTGCGCGGCAAGATCGGCTGCGTCACCGCGATCGAGGGCGAGAGCGTGTTCGTCGCTGCGCAGGGCGGCGAGATCGAGCTCAAGAGCGTGAAGGCGGCCGATGCGAAAAAGATGCCGGCCGCGGCCTGCGCCGCGGCACTCGGTCTCACCGTTGGCACGCTGCTCGGCGCCTGACGGCTGCTCGGTGCCTGACGGCGGCTTCGTTAAAACAGCCCGACGATGCGGCCCCTCTCGTCGATGTCGATCTTGTCCGCCGAGGGCACCTTCGGCAACCCGGGCATCGTCATGACGTCGCCGCACACCGCGACGATGAACTCGGCGCCCGCCGCCAGGCGCACCTCGCGAATGTTGAGAATGTGGCCGCTCGGCGCACCGCGCGCCGCGGCGTCGGTCGAGAAGGAGTACTGCGTCTTCGCGATGCACACGGGGTAGTGTCCGTAGCCGTCCGCCTGGAGCTTGTCGATCTGCGTGCGCACCTTGGCGTCGGCGCTGATGTCCGCCGCGCCGTAGATCTTGGTCGCGATCGTCTTCACCTTGTCCCAGAGCGTTTGCTGCTCCTCGTAGACGAAGCGAAAGTTGGATTTTCCCTCGCCGATGATCTCGACGACCTTGCGCGCGACGTCGGTCGCGCCGGCGCCGCCCTGCGCCCAGTGCCGCGCCAGCACAAGCGGGGCGCCCAGGCGCGACATGCTCCTGGCGAGCAGCGCGTGCTCGGCATCGGTGTCGGCGGTGAAGTGGTTCACCGAGACCACGCAGGGAAGGCCGTAGTGGTTGCGCACGTTGTTGACGTGGCGCTCGAGGTTCGCGATGCCCTTCTCGAGAGCGGTGAGGTTCTCGTTGTTGATCTGCTTGAGGTCGGCACCGCCGTGATACTTGAGCGCACGGATGGTGGCGACCAGCACCACCGCCGCGGGTCGCAGCCCCGACTTGCGGCACTTGATGTCGATGAATTTCTCGGCGCCGAGATCCGCGCCGAAGCCCGCCTCGGTGACGACGTAGTCGGCGAGCTTGAGCGCGGTCGAGGTCGCCAGCACGGAATTGCAGCCGTGCGCGATGTTCGCAAACGGGCCGCCGTGAATGAACGCCGGATTGTTTTCGAGCGTCTGCACGAGGTTCGGCTTGAGCGCCTCCTTCAGCAGCACCGTCATCGCGCCCTGAGCATTGAGGTCGCGGGCGCGGATCGGGGTTTGGTCGCGGCGGTAGCCGACCACGATGTTGCCGAGGCGCTGCTTGAGGTCGGCGAGGCTCTTCGAGAGACAGAAGATCGCCATCACTTCGGAGGCGACCACGATATCGAAGCCGTCCTGCCGCGGATAGCCGTTCGCCGTGCCGCCCAGACCGACGACGATCTCGCGCAAGGCGCGATCGTTCATGTCGACGACCCGCTTCCAGCCGATGCGCCGCACGTCGAAGCCGAGCTCGTTGCCGTGGTACACGTGATTGTCGATGAGCGCCGAGAGCAGATTGTGCGCAAGTCCGATCGCACCGAAGTCACCGGTGAAGTGCAGGTTGATGTCCTCCATCGGAACGACCTGCGCCATGCCGCCGCCGGCCGCGCCGCCCTTCATGCCGAACACCGGCCCGAGCGAGGGCTCGCGCAGGCAGATGACCGTCTTCTTGCCGATCTTGTTGAGCGCATCCCCCAGGCCCACCGTGGTGGTGGTCTTGCCCTCGCCCGCGGGGGTGGGGGAGAGCGCGGTGACGAGGATCAGCTTGCCGTCGGGCCGGTCCTTGAGACTGTCGATGTAGTCGAGCGCGATCTTCGCCTTGTAATGGCCATAATTCTCGACGCTCGCCGCGGGAATGCCGAGGCGGGCGGCAATCTCGGAAATCGGCTTCAAAGTCGCGCTTTGGGCAATCTCGATGTCGGAACGCACGGCGGAAAGCTCCAGTTTGTGTGGTTTTTCGGGGCGCGCACTATAGCACGCGCGGCGGCCGCGCTCGGGGACGCGGGGTGCGCGGCTCGCGAGGCGCTAGCCCCGCTGCAGTCTGTACGCTTTTGCGGTCTGCACGCTTATGCGGTCAGCACGATCTTGCCGACGTGCTGCGAGGACTCCATGAGGCGATGCGCCTCGCTCGCCTGGGCGAGCGGGAAAGTCCGATGAATCACCGGGCGCACGCGCCCCGCGGCGATCAGCGGCCAGGCGTTGCGCCGGACCGCCTCGGCGACCTGTGCCTTCTGCGCGACGCTGCGGGCGCGCAGCGTCGAGCCCATGATCTTCAGGCGCTTCATCATCACCAGGCCGAGATTGATCTCGGCCCGTGCGCCGCCCATGCTCGAGATGAGCACCAGCCGGCCCTCGAGCGCGAGAGCCTCGAGATTGCGGGCGAGGTAGCTGCCGCCGATCATGTCGAGAATCACATCGACGCCTTTGCCGTGCGTCGACTGCTTGACGACCTCGACGAAATCCTCGCTCTTGTAATCGATGCCGCGCGCGGCCCCGAGTCGCTCGCAGATGCGCGCCTTCTCCGCGCTGCCCGCGGTTGCGAACACGCGCGCGCCCCGCGCCGCGGCGAGCTGGATCGCCGTGGTGCCGATGCCGCTCGTGCCGCCGTGTACGAGGACGCTCTCATCCGCCGCAAGCCCGCCGCGCGTGAAGAGGTTGTCCCAGACGGTGAAGAAGGTCTCGGGCAGCGCCGCGGCCTCGATCATGGAGAGGCCTTCCGGCACCGGCAGGCAGAGCGCCGCGGGCGCCGCAGCATACTGCGCGTAGCCGCCGCCCGAGATGAGCGCCGTGACGCGCTCGCCGACGGCGACGCCGCTCGCGCCGGGACCGAGCGCGACGACCTCGCCGGCCACCTCGAGGCCCGGGATGTCGGAGGCGCCGGGCGGGGGTGGGTACTTTCCCTGACGCTGCATGACGTCCGGCCGGTTGATGCCCGCCGCGGCCACCTTGATGAGCACCTCTTCATCGCGCAGTGCGGGCAAGGGACGCTGCGCGCTGTGCAGCTGCTCGGGGCCGCCCGGGGCGGCAATCTCGACGACGGTCATGCTCTGCGGTAGCGACATGCGGACCTTCCTCCAGGAACCCCGCGCGGAGGCGGTAGTGATCTCATCGAAGTTTAGGGATACTGGCCGGATCTTACCGCACTCGTGGGAGGGCACTCCCCGGGAAGAGATCCTATGAGCACCGTCTACATCACGCATCCGGACTGCCAGCGACACGAGATGGGCGCCGGGCATCCCGAGAACCCCGAACGTCTGAAGTCGGTGAACGAGTCCGTTCTTTCCTCGGACACGATCGAGGGCCTGCGCACGCTCGAGGCGCCGCTCGCGGAGGCTGCGCAGCTCGCGCGCGTGCACACCCCGAGCTATGTGGATCTCATCTTCGAGAACGCCCCCCAAAGCGGCTATCTGCGCCTCGATCCCGACACCACGATGAATCCTTTCAGCCTCGCGGCGGCTCGCCGCGCCGCCGGCGCGGGCATCCTCGCCGTCGATGAGCTCATGGAGGGAGGGGCCCGCAACGCGTTTTGCGCCGTGCGGCCCTGCGGGCATCACGCTACCCGCAACCGGCCCATGGGGTTTTGCATATTCAACAACGTGGCGGTCGCGGCCGCCCATGCTCTTGAGCAACGGGGGCTCGAGCGGGTCGCCATCGTCGACTTCGACGTGCATCACGGCAACGGCACCGAGGACATTTTCAGCGAGCCCGCGTGGCGCGAGCGGGTGCTCATGAGCGGATTTTTCCAGCATCCCTTCTATCCCTACAGCGGCACCGAGGATCCGGCGCCCAACATGGTGAACATTCCGCTCGCCGCCGGCAGCGGCGGAGCGGCGGCTCGGGAGACCTTCGAGCGCCACGTGCTGCCTGCGCTCGAGGGGTTCCGGCCGCAGATCATTTTCATATCCGCCGGATTCGATGCACACGAGGAGGATCTTCTCGGCGGCCTCGCGCTGGTCGAGAGCGACTATGCGTGGATGACCCGCGCGCTCACCGAGGTCGCGGAACGGCATGCGAATGGTCGGATCGTGTCGATGCTCGAGGGCGGCTACAACCTCGCCGCCCTCGGGCGCAGCGCAGTCGCTCACGTGCGCGCGCTCGCCGACGAATGAAATGCCGACCACCGGAGCGCGCTCTCTTGAAAAGCGTGCGCGCCGATCCCACCTTCGAGCGATGAGAAAGAAAATCTTGAGGACCCGCTCAGGGCCGTCCGGCCACTGGGTCGGCGACGGCTTCCCGGTGCGCAGTCTCTTCAGCTATCAGGACGCGCCGCAGGAGTTCAGTCCCTTCCTGCTGCTGGATCATGCGGGACCCGCGCATTTTGCGCCCGCCGCGGCTCCGCGCGGCGTGGGAACGCATCCTCACCGGGGCTTCGAGACGGTGACCCTCGTGTATGAGGGGGAGGTCGCGCATCGCGACTCCGCCGGGCATGGCGGTCTCATCGGGGCGGGCGATGTGCAGTGGATGACCGCGGGCGGCGGCATCCTTCACGAGGAGTTTCACTCGCAGGAGTTCACGCGCCGCGGCGGCCGTCTCGAGGCGGCGCAGCTGTGGGTGGACCTGCCGATGCGAGAGAAGCTGACCGCGCCGCGCTATCAGACCCTCGCGAGCGCGCGCATTCCGCGCGTCGCGCCCGGCCCGGGGGTCGAGGTGCGTATCGTCGCCGGGGCTCTCGACGGGACGCGCGGCGCCGCCGCGACCTTCAGCGAGCTCAACGTGTGGGACGTGCATCTTGCGGCCGGGGCGCGCAGCGCGCTGCCGGTGCCCGAGGGACATAACACCATCGTGGTGGTGTTGCGGGGCGGCGTACGCATCCATGACGGCGAGCGGCTCGCGGGCGATGAGATCGCCGTGCTGAGCCGCGAGGGTGCGGAGGTGGCGCTCGAGGGCGGGGGCGAGGGTGCAAGCTTGCTGCTCCTCTCGGGCGTACCGCTCGAGCAGCCCGTGGTGGGCTACGGCCCCTTCGTGATGACCTCGGTCGCCGAGATCCAGGAGGCCGTGGCCGACGTCCAGGCGGGCAGATTCGGTCAAATGCCCGCCGTCGAGCTCGAGGCGGCGACGCGCTAGGAGCGGCCTCACACGCCCCCTAACGCCGAACGGTGCTATGCTCCTCGGCGGAGACGATCCGGTATGGACAGCGCACTTGGCTTCGATGCTCGGCGCCTCCCGGTCTCAGGTGCCGGGTCCCCGTTCGTCGTCCTTCTCCTCGCAACGCTCATGGCTTTCGTACCGACCGGGTCGGGCGCGCTCGTTCAGAACAGCGAGATCACGCCCGCCGTGCATCCGGAGGCGGCGGCGGACGAGCTCGCCGAAATCATGGTGGAGACCCGCGAGCCGCGCTTCGTCGCGCCGACCCTGCGCGATCAGATCGGGCGCATCTGGGCGCCCGTCTTCATCAATGGTCGCGGGCCTTTCCGCCTCGTGCTCGACACGGGGGCGAGCCATTCGGGCGTGACGGCGATGGTCGCTCTCGCGCTCGGCATCCCGACCGATCAGGCGCCGGCGATGTTGCTGCATGGGGTGACCGGGCAGGCGACCGTACCGGCGATCCACGTCGACTCGCTCAGCTTCGGCGATCTCGATGTCGCCCCGGAGGTGCTGCCGATCGTTCCGGACGCGCTCGGCGGAGCGCAGGGCGTGCTGGGGTCCGAGGGGCTGGCGAACAAGCGCATCTTCATCGATTTTCGACACGATCAGATCAAGATCACCTACTCGCGCGGCGAGCGCGCCGGCTACGGCTTCGTCGATGTGCCGTTTCGCTCGATCAAAGGGCAGCTGATCGTCGTCGATGCGATGGTGGGTCGTGTCCACTGCAAGGGGATCATCGATACGGGTGGGCAGACGACGATCGGCAATCTGGCGCTGCGCCGCGCACTCTCCGCCACGAGCGCCACCTTCGGCTTTCGCGGCAAACCCGACGTGATTCAGGGAGCGACGCTCGACATCGAGCCGGGCGAGCTCCTCCGCACGCCGCCCATCCAGTTCGGGCCGGTGCAAATCCTCGACTACGGCGTGACCTACGCCGATCTCTACATCTTCAAGCAGTGGAAAATGACGGCCGAGCCTGCGATCTTGATCGGCATGGACGCGCTCGGCACGCTCGACACATTCATCATCGACTATCGCCGCCACGAGCTGCAGCTCAAGATGAGCCGCGGCTAGCCCCGCTCCACCCGGTCGCTGCTTTTTTTGTGCGATTGCGCCAGAATCGAGACCTCCCGTTGTCCACGCGCGCAGGAGTGAGACCGTGAACAAGCCGATGATCGCGATTGCGGCCGTGGTCGTCGCTGCGGGCATCCTGCTCGCCTGGTACTTCCATACGCGCACCGGACAGCTGCCGCACGTGCCGGCGCCCGTCCCGACCGCACCGGCGCCCGCGCCCGCCGAGACCGCCATCGAGCATCCGGCGCCCGCGCCCGCGGGCGCGGCCCTCGGGCCCGTGCCCGCGCTTTCGGACAGCGATCCCGTCATGCGCGATGCCCTTGGGCAGGTCGCGGGGAGCGAGGCGGTGTCGCACTATCTGGTGCCGGAGAGCATCGTGCGACATTTGGTCGTGACCATCGACAACCTGCCGCGGCAGAAGGTCGCGGTGGCCATGCGGCCGGTCGTGAGCGCTCCCGGCGCCTTCATGGTCCAGGGCGATGAGCTGCACGCAACGCTCGACCCGCGCAACTACGAGCGCTACGAGCCCATGGTGGCCGTGGTGCGCAAGCTCGACGTGCAACGCCTCGCCGACGTGTACCTGCACTACTACCCGCTTTTTCAGGGCGTTTATCAGAATCTCGGCTATCCGAACGGCTATTTCAACGACCGGCTGGTGCAGGTGATCGATTCGCTCCTGGCGACCCCGCAGATCAAGGGCCCGATCGCTCTCACGCGCCCGAACGTGATGTACGTGTTCGCCGACCCCGCGCTCGAGTCGCGACCCGCGGGGCAGAAACTGCTGCTGCGCATGGGGCCGCAGAATGCGGCGGTGATCAAGGAAAAGCTCACCGAGCTGCGGGCGATCATCACGGCAGCGCCACCGTCGAAGCACTGATCGAGTAGCATAAGTCGTACAATCAGGGGGAACCGCATGGCTCAGGCAATCCCAGCGTCGGAGACCGTGGAGACCATCAAGGCACCGAACCAATGGCTCATCATCGGCGCCTCATCGCTCGGCACCGTGTTCGAGTGGTACGACTTCTATCTCTACGGACTGCTCGCAAGCGTGATCACCGCCCAGTTCTTCTCGGGCGTCAACGAAACGACGGGCTTCATCTTCGCGCTGGCCGCCTTCGCGGCGGGCTTCGCCGTGCGGCCTTTCGGCGCGCTCGTGTTCGGGCGGCTCGGTGATCTGGTCGGCCGCAAGCGCACCTTCCTCATCACGATGAGCATCATGGGTGGGGCGACCTTTTGCGTCGGTCTGCTGCCGAACTACGTGAAGGCCGGCGTCGCCGCGCCGATCGCCCTCATCGGGTTGAGACTGCTCCAGGGCCTGGCGCTCGGCGGCCAGTACGGTGGGGCTGCGACCTACGTCGCCGAGCATGCCCCGCCGGGCAAACGCGGCCTCTATACGAGCTGGATCCAGACGACCGCCACGCTCGGCCTGTTCCTCGCCCTGCTGGTCGTGATCGGCACCCGCACGGCGACCGGCGAGGCGGCCTTCAAGGAGTGGGGATGGCGCATTCCCTTCCTGGCCTCGCTCATCCTGCTGATGATCTCCATGTGGATCCGGTTGCAGCTCGCCGAAAGTCCGGTATTTGCGGCGATGAAGCTCAAGGGCACGACCTCCAAGGCGCCTCTCACCGAGGCCTTCGGACAGTGGAAGAATCTCAAGGTCGTGCTGATCGCGCTGTTCGGCGCGGTCATGGGGCAGGCGGTGCTCTGGTACACGGGACAGTTCTACGCGCTCTTCTTCCTCGAGCGCACGCTGCGGGTCGACGGGGAGACCACCAACATTTTGATCGCGATCGCCCTTGCCCTCGGCACGCCCTTCTTCCTGTTCTTCGGCTGGCTGTCGGACCGCATCGGCCGCAAGCCGATCATCATGACGGGGTGCCTGCTCGCGGTGCTCACGTATTTTCCGCTGTTTCACGCGCTCACGCGCTATGCCAACCCGGCGCTTTCTCAGGCGCTCGCCAGCGCTCCGGTCAGCGTCGCCGCGGATCCGAAAAGCTGCTCGTTCCAGTTCGACCCGATCGGCAAGAGCAAATTCGACTCGACCTCCTGCGACATCGCGCAGAGCTTTCTCGCCAAGGCGGGTGTGTCCTATCAGCGCATGAGCGCTCCGCCCGGGACGGTTGCCCAGATCCATGCCGGCAGCACCACGCTCACGGCACCGGATCCCACGGTGCTCAAGGGCGCCGAGCGCAAGGCGGCGATCACCGCGTTCCAGGCGGAGGGAAAGAAGGCGCTCGCCGGGGTCGGCTATCCCGACAAGGCAAACCCCGCGACGATCAACAAGCCGATGGTGGTGCTCGTCCTCTGGATCCTCGTTCTCTACGTGACGATGGTCTACGGACCGATCGCGGCGCTGCTCGTCGAGCTGTTCGAGGCGCGCATCCGCTACTCCGCCTTGTCGCTCCCCTATCACATCGGCAATGGCTGGTTCGGCGGGTTCCTGCCCGCGACCGCCTTTGCCATGGTGGCGGCGACCGGCGACATCTACTACGGACTGTGGTACCCGATCGTCGTTGCTCTCGTCACCTTCGTGATCGGTGTGTTCTTCCTGCCGGAGACGCGCGGCCGGACCGTGCACTAAGGCTCGCACTCGGAAGGGGCGGGGCGGCAGCGGACGCTGCCGCCCCGGCGTGCCCCGCGCCGAGGTTACATTTCCTTCACCCGCTTGTCCGTTCGCGGAACTGTGACGTTATACCCGTGAAGGAGTGGGGACTTTTGTACGCTGCCGGCTTATGTTCACCACTTCGGCGATCCACCGGTTCAACTCCTGGGAGCAATGTTCATGAGACTTCGCATCGCCCGACCCCTGATCCTCATCGCCGTGAGCGCGCTTGCCGCGCTCGCCGGATGCGTCGTATCGGCGCCCCCGCCGCGCGTCGTCTATAGCGCGCCGCCACCTCCGCCGCCGCCCCCACCCCCGCCGCCGGCCGCGGCCGCCGAATACAACGCGCCCGCGATCGATGCCGAGGTGCAGGCGAGCGAGCCGCCCCCGCCGCTCCCGGAATACGAGCAGCCGCCCTGTCCGGAAGATGGCTGGCTGTGGACCCCGGGCTACTGGGCGTGGAACGGCGGCTATTACTGGGTGCCCGGCACCTGGGTGGCGCCCCCGCGCGTCGGTGTGCTCTGGACGCCCGGTTACTGGGGGTTCGTCGGCGGCGTGTATCTGTTTCATGCCGGCTACTGGGGCCCGCACGTCGGCTTCTACGGTGGTGTGAACTATGGCTTCGGCTATGGCGGCGTCGGCTTCGTCGGCGGCGAGTGGCGGGGCGGTGCCTTCGCCTACAACACCGCCGTCGTGCGCGTGAACACGACCGTGGTCCACAACACGTACGTGAACAACACCGTGATCAACAACGTCACGGTGAATCGCGTGAGCTACAACGGGGGTGCGGGCGGCGTACCCGCACAGCCGACCGCGACCGAGCGCGCGGCGATGCATGAGGCGCATGTGCCGCCCACCCCGGTGCAGCGCCAGCACTTCACCGAGGCGGTGAAGAATCCGGCGCTTTCCGCCAAGGCCAATGGGGGTCATCCGACGATCGCGGCGACGGCGCGTCCGGCAGTATTCAGCGGACCGAGCGTCGTGCCGGCGCACGGCGCACCGGCCCATCCGACTCCTGCGATGAGCCATGCCCCGGCGGCGGCCGGGGGCGGCGCGCCGGCTCATCCCGGCAATACGCCGGCGAACGCGGCGGCGGTGAATCGCAACACCGCGCATCCTGCGGGGACCGTGCCCCAGACCGCGCATGCTCAGCCGCTGCGTGCGCAGCCCCCGCATGCACAACCTTCGGGACAGCCCGCAGCGCGCCCGGCATCGCCGAGGCCGCCCGCGGCCAAGCCGCAGCCCCAGCCGAAGCCGCCGCCCGCCGAGAAGCGTCGCGAGGGCGAGCGTAACTGAGCTTTCAGATCGTCCAGGCCCCTGATCGCGGGCGAGCGCTTCAGCGCTCGCCCGCGCGCTCACTCACCACCGGCAGCTCGACGAAGCTGCCGCGCTCGGCACCCTCGAGCACCCGGATCGTCGCCGCGCGGTAATCCCCGGGCTGCGCCTCGAAGATGTTGGCGACGTAGGTCTGGGGGTTGCGGTCGTAGAGCGGGAACCAGCTCGATTGCACCTGCACCATGATGCGATGCCCCGGCAGGAAGACGTGATTGGCCGTGGGCAGCGTGAAGCGATAGGTCTGCGGCTTGCCGGCGGGAATCGGTTGCGGCGCGCTTGCAGAATTGCGATAGCGCCCGCGCAGAATGTCGGCCGAAACCATCAGCTGATAGCCGCCGAGTGCGGGCTCGCGGCCGACTTCCGGCGGATACTCATCGATCAGCTTCACGACGAAGTCGCCGTCCGTTCCGGTGGTCGAGGCGATGAGGTTCGCGATCGGCTGCCCGCTGATCTTCACCGGCGTCGAGAGCGGGGCGGTCTCGAAGGTGAGCACATCGGTGCGCGCGGCCGCCGGCCGCTGATCGCTCACGAGCCAGGTCTGCCATGACTCGCTTTCGCCGCCCTCGATGTGAATCGGACGGGGCAGGTAGGGCACCGGTTTTGCCGGATCCGAGACGTAGACGTCGGCCGTGCTCTCGCGCGGCGGGGTGAAGGTGAGCGCGCCTTTCTGCCCGAGGTACAGGCGCTGGGTCCCGATCGCGCAGTCCCGCGCGCAACCCGCGGGCCAGGTCGGCAGTGCGAGCCAGCGATTGGTGCCGGTCTCGAACGCGTTCACCGGGGCCATCTCGAGCGGCGGTGCCTCGTCCTTCAGGAAGTGATCGAGAAAGGGGCGCAGCAGATGCTTGCGAAAGTAGAGCGCGGTGTCGCTGCCGAACTCGATGGCGCCGATGCGGCTGCCGTCGAGCCGTGCCTGATGATGAAACCAGGGGCCCAGCACCAGAAACAGGTTTGGATCGCGCGCTTGCTTCGCCTGCAGAGCGCGCCACACGGCGATGTTCCCGTAGATGTCCTCCTGATCCCACAGGCTGTGCACCAGCAGGGTCGGAACGCTCACGCCCTGCGCAGCGAGAATCCGATCGAGCGCCTGACCCTGCCAGAACTCATCGTAGCTCGGGTGGGCCATGAGCTTGCCGGCAAAGCCGGTCTGCTCGAGCCCGTGCAGCGCCGCCATGTGGCCCGCGGAGCCGGCGGCGAGCCAGCTCGCATAATCATCGTAGTCGTCGGTCCACCACTTCACCTCGCTCTTGCGCGTCGCTTCCTGATCGTGCACGTAGGTGAAGGTATCCTGGCGGAACGCGCCGTTGTGAAACCAGTCATCGCCGATCCAGCCATCCACCATGGCATTGATCGGCACCGCGGCGCGCAGGGCGGGGTGCGGATGCACCAGCGCCATGAGCGAGGTGAAGCCGTCATATGAGATGCCGAGGATGCCGACCCGGCCGTTGCTCTCGGGAAGATTCTTCACCAGCCAGTCGATGGTGTCGAAGGTGTCGGTCGAGTGATCGATGCCGCTCGAGTTCAAGGGCCCGACCAGCGGGCGCGTCATGAAGTAATCGCCCTGCGAGTCGTGCTTGCCGCGTACGTCCTGGTGGACGCGAATGTAGCCGCCTTCGAGCACGGCTTCCGAGGCGACATCGAGCGAGTCGAGCCGGGCATCGAGATGAGCGCTCGGCGCATCCCCCGCACGCTGATCGGCGCCGTAGGGGGTGCGGGTGAGCAGGATCGGCGCGCGGTGTGCGCCGCGCGGAATGAGGATCACCGTATGCAGTCGCACCCCATCACGCATGGCGATCTCGACCACGCGTCGGGTGTAGTCGAAGCTCTCCTCGCGCGGGACGAAGCGTGCAGGTATTTCCGAGCCGGGCGGCGCATCGGCGCGGACGGGCGAAAAGAGCGCGAGCAGCGGCACCGCCCGGGCGATGCTTCGCAACAGGGGAGTCCGGGCGGAAGATGGGCTGAGCATGAGCGCCTCCGGCGCGAGCCTCTGGAAATCGCGCAGTGTGCGGGATCGGGCTGTGGCGCTGCAACGGTGCGGATCGCAGCAACGCCCCCGCAGGCGGCGGCTGCGGCACGCTCAAATCGGCCGTCGGACTCGCGGGCCGGCGCATCCTTGCGACGCTATCGGGGTTGGCGCATCATCGATCTGTGGGAACGTTCGCGAATTGACAATACATCGAGGATGCCGCGGCATCCTTTGAGGATGTCGAGGCACCCTTTCAAGGAGGGTGCACCATGAATCCGCATTCCCATCCGCTGCACGTGCACGTGGCCGACCACGTCGCCACCCTCAGCATCGAGCGCCCGGCGGTGAGCAACGCCATCGACATCAGCATCATCCGCGCGATGCACCTGGCGCTCGATCAGATCCAGAAGGGCGACAGCGGGGCGCGCGCCGTGGTGATCACGGGCAGCGGCGGGGTGTTCTGCAGCGGGCTTGATCTGCACTCGGTCGACTTGAAGACCCGCGAGGCGCGCCAGCGTGCGCATTTCGAGATGCGCCGCTTCATGGATCCGCTCATCCTGCGCTTGAGCGGCTTTCGCTTCCCGATCGTCGCGGCCGTCAACGGCGCTGCCGTCGGGGGCGGCATGAGTCTCGCGCTCGCGAGCGATCTCATCGTGGTCGATGAGCAGGCCTACTTCTGTCCGTCCTTCGCGCGCCTCGGTCTGGTGCCGGACGCCGGCATCACCTTCCATCTCGCGCGCCGCATCGGCGGCGGCCGCTCGCTGGCCGCGCTCCTGCTGGCCGAAAAGATCCCGGCGAAAACCGCGCTCGAGTGGGGACTCGCCTACGAGGTGGCCCCGCACGGCGAGGTGCTCGCGCGCGCGCAGGCGCTCGCCCACCGTCTCGCGAGCGGGCCTTGTGCAGTGCTTGGCCAGATCCGCTCCCTGCACGCCTCCACTTTCGATCACTCGTTGCAGGAGCAGCTCAAGGCCGAGCGCAGCGCCCAGGAGATGACCCTCGAGACGCAGGACTGCGTCGAGGGGGTGCGCGCCTTCTTCGAGAAGCGCGAGCCGCACTTCACCGAGCATTAGGGCCGCCGGCCCGCCTCGACGACCCCTCGAGCGCCGCGCGCAACGCAGCGATGTCGGCGGGTCGGGTTCGACAGCACCCACCGATCAGCCGCGCACCGGCGCGATACCAGCCGCCCGCCGCTGAGGCGAGGGACTGCTCGGAGGGCACATCGCTCCAGCACTTGGTGCGCGCATCGTAGCGCTCGCCCGAGTTGGGATAAGCGACCAGCGGCTTCGTCGTCTCGCCGGCCATGCGCTCGAGCAGCTCATCGAGAAACTCGGGCCGGGTGCAGTTGATCCCGACGGCGCTCACCGGCTTGCTGTGCTCGAGCACCTGTGCGCAGCGCGCGATGTCCTCGCCTTCCGAGTCATGCGCGCCGTCGCGGCACGAGAAGCTGATCCAGCCGGTGATGGGCGCAAGGTCCTCGAGCAGCCGCGCGAGCACCTCGGCCTCCTGACGGCTCGGCAAGGTCTCACAAGCGATGAGATCGACCCCCGCCTCGATGAGTACTTCGAGGCGCGGCCGATGGAAGGCCGCGAGCGCCGCATCGCTCAAACCGTAGTGGCCGCGGTATTCGGACCCGTCGGCAAGCAGCGCCCCGTAGGGTCCGACCGACCCTGCAATGAGCGCAGGCGCGCGCGGTGCCCCGCGCGCGTGCCCGGATGCGAACTCATCGCGCGCGTCGCGCGCCAGCGTGACCGCGGCGCGCATCAGCCGCTCGGCCGCCGAGTGATCGAGACCCCGCCGTGCGAACCCCTCGAAGGTCGCCTGATAGGTGGCGGTGGTGAGGATGTCGGCGCCGGCGCGCAGATAATCGAGATGCACCGCACGGATGAGCGCCGGGTGCTCGATGAGACAGCGCGCCGACCAGAGCGGATCGGCGAGATCGGCGCCGCGCCGCTCGAGCTCGGTCGCGAGCGCCCCATCGAGAATGAGCACCGCTTCGCGGGCGAGTCGACGCTCGATCGGGCCGGGCTCAGGCATTGAGGCGCCGCGTCCCGCTCAGCCACTCGCTCCCCTTCACGAAGAAGCGCAAGCGCGCCTCGGCGGCGCGCCTGAGCCCGATGCGTACGCTCTCGCCAATCGCTGCGCGGTGCCGGCGGTCCCCGGCAATCCACAGCTCGCCGCGCTGGAACAAGTCGATTCCATCGAGACGCCGGTCGATCGAGAGCGCGGCGGTGAGGCGGCCGGGCCCGCGCAGCAAATCGCGAGCCGCGACCTCGGGACGGGCGCGTTGCATGAGATCGAGACCGTGGAGCGGCTCGAGCGCCCGCACGAGCACACCCGCGCCCGTGCCCGGATGCTCGCTCGCGACGTTGAGCATGTAGGAAACGCCATAGCACAGATAGACGTAGGCATGCCCTACATCGAGAAACAGCGAGCGGTTGCGCGGCGTGATGCCCCGGTAGGCATGGCAGGCGGGATCGTCCTCGAGATAGGCCTCGGTCTCGACCACCCGGGCGAGGAGAACGCCCTCGGGGAGCTCGCGGACCAGCACCTTGCCGAGCAAGTGGCGCGCGAGGTCGACCGTCGAGCGCGGCACACGCTCGCGGACGAGCGGCTCGAGTGCGCCGAGCGGGTGCGGATTCACGGCGGTGTGCATGCTACGCTCGCGTCTCATCATTCCACGATTATTGTGACCCCGCGAAGCCCCTTCAAGTCCACGCTGGCTCTGCCCATGGGCGCGCTGCTCATTGACATGGTGAGCACCCAGTGCGGCGCCGCCTTGGCGAAGGGCTTGTTCCCCGAGGTGGGCGCCCTCGGTACGGCGGCGCTGCGGCTTGCGCTCGGCAGCGCGATGATGCTCGTTGTATTCAGGCCCTGGCGGTTGCGCTCGAGCGGGCGCATCGTGCGCAGCATCGTGCTCTACGGAGTCGCGATGGGCACGATGAACACGTGTTTCTATCTCGCGCTCACACGCATCCCGCTCGGTATCACGGTCGCGCTCGAGTTCACGGGGCCGCTTTTGGTCGCGCTGCTCGCCTCGCACCGCGCTCTCGATGTCCTCTGGGTCGCGCTCGCCGGGCTGGGCGTGTGGGCGCTCATGCCCTTGGGCGGGAGCGCCGCGCCGCTCGCGCCCGACGGGGTCGCCTATGCGCTCGCGGCGGGTGTGTGCTGGGCCCTTTACATCGTGTTCGGACAGCGCACCGGGGGCACCCATGCGGGGCAGACCGCAGCGCTCGGCACGCTCGTGGGCGCGGCGCTGATCGTGCCGGTCGGCCTCGCGCAGGCGGGGCCTGGGCTGTTTCAAGCGCAGCTCTTACCGCTCGCCGCGCTCGTCGCGCTGCTCTCGACCGCGCTCCCCTACACGCTCGAGATGTTTGCCCTCACGCGCATGCCCACCAAAACCTATGGGGTGCTGATGAGCCTCGCCCCGGCGCTGGGCGCGCTGTCCGGGCTCGTGTTCCTCGGCGAGCACTTGACGGTGCTGCAGTGGCTGGCAATCGCCTGCATCATGCTCGCGAGCTGCGGGGTCGCGGCCACCGGTCCTGCGGTGCGAGCGACGCCGCTGCCCGAGTGAGCAGCGGCCTCAGCGGCGAGCCCAAGCGGTTAGCCCCAAGCGGTTAGCCAAACGGCGAGCCATCCGGAGCGTCAAACAAGCCGCACCGCCAGATAGATGACCGCCGCTCCCGCCAGCGTCATCACGGTCGTGTAGGTCTTCGGATGCGCGTGATAGCTCTCGGGAATGAGATCGCTCGCCCCGAGATAGACGAAGAATCCGCCGAACAGCGCGAGAATCGGGCCGAGACTGGCCGCTGGAGCGGCCATCAAGCCCGTGAGGCCGATGCCGATGGCCGGTGCGCAGGCATCGAGCACGAGCCAGAGCAGGGCCCGCGAGCGCTCCGCGCCCTTGACGAGCACGACGTTCATGGTGTTGATCCCGTCGGAGAAATCATGGGTGAGGACCGCGAGCGTGAGGACGAGTCCGACGCTGCGCGAGACGTGAAACGCGAGACCGATCGCGATGCCGTCGAGCACGCTGTGCAGGCACAGCACCGCGGCGGCCATCCCGCCGCGCGTGACGGGATCGGCATGCGGTGTGATCGCGCGGTCGAGGATCAGGTAGAGAAGGAAGCCCACGGCTGCCCAGGCGAGCACCGAGTGCGGACCGCTCGTCGTTGAGCTCGCGCGGATCGCCTCGGGCAGCAGATCGAAGAAGGCGACTCCGAATACGGCGCCGGCGCTGAAGCCGAGCACGAGATGCAGCTTGTCGCGCAGTGCGAGCGCGAACAGGCCGCCCATGAGCGTGCACGCGAAGGCGGCCGCGGCGATGACGATCAGCAGCATGCACGCATCGCGCGCGCCGGGCGTCCGTGTGCGCGGCGCCGCGCGAATTCCCACGCCGGAGACTGCGGGGTATATTGGCTCATCGACTTCATATGGGAGCTCGACGTGAGCTACGAGGCCTATCATAAACGTAAAATCGGCGAGCACCTGCTCAAGCCCGAGACCCAGATGATGGGTTTCGGCTACGACCCGGCGCTCTCGGAGGGCGCGCTCAAGCCGCCGATCTTTCTCACCTCCACCTTCGTCTTCAAGACCGCGCAGGACGGCAAGGATTTCTTCGACTACACCTCGGGGCGCCGCGAGCCGAAGGCGGGGCAATCCGCAGGCCTCGTGTACTCGCGCTTCAACAATCCGAATCTCGAGGTGCTCGAGGATCGCCTCGCGCTCTGGGAGCAGGGCGAGGCGGCGGCGGTGTTCTCGAGCGGCATGGCAGCCATCTCGACGGCGCTCTGGAACTACGTGCGCCCGGGCGATGTGATCTTGATGAGCCAGCCCCTGTACGGCGGCACCGAGACGCTGATCGACAAGACCTTGCCCGGATTCGGCGTGCACGCGGTCGGCTTCTCGAGCGGCCACGATCGACACGCCGTACGCCAGGCCGCCGATCAGGCGCATACCCTCGCACGCACCCACGGCGGGCGGGTGTCGCTCATCATGACGGAGACCCCGGCGAATCCGACCAACAGCCTGGTCGACCTCGCGCTGATGCGCGAGATCTCCGAGCAGCTCGGCGCGCAGCAACCCGGCGCGCGCCCGCCCGTGGTCGTCGACAACACGTTTCTCGGCCCGGTGTTCCAGCGACCGCTCGGGCTCGGCGCCGACCTCGTCGTGTACTCGCTCACCAAGTACGTGGGTGGCCATTCCGACCTGGTCGCGGGCGGCGTGGTCGGGGCGCGCGAGCTGGTGGCGCCGATCAAGCGGCTGCGCGGCGCTCTCGGCACGCAGCTCGATCCAAACTCCGCCTGGATGATCATGCGCTCGATGGAGACGCTCTCGCTGCGCATGCATCGGGCGGTCGAGAACGCGGCGCGCGTTGCGCATTTCCTCAAAGAGCATCCGAAGATCGCCGACGTCAATTATCTCGGCTTCCTCGCCGCGGACGACCCGCGGCGTCCGGTCTATGCCCGCCAGTGCGGCAGCGCCGGTTCCACCTTCGGCTTCAAGGTGCACGGCGGCGAGGCGGAGGCATTTCGCCTGCTCGATGCGCTGCAGGTGATCAAGCTCGCGGTGAGCCTGGGCGGCACCGAGACGCTGATCTCGCACCCGGCGAGCACGACGCACTCGGGTGTCCCGCGCGAGACCCGTGAGCGCATCGGGATCACCGACGCGCTCATCCGCATCTCGGTCGGTATCGAGGATCCGGACGATCTCATTGCCGACCTCAAGCACGCGCTTCATGCGGTCTGAGTTCCCCCCGCGCCGGCGCGGCGTGCTGCCGGCTCGCGCCTCGATCCTGCGTCGCGGCTCGGTCCTGCGTCGCGGCTCGCTCCTGCTCGGCTGTGCGCTCCTCGGGCCCGCGTTCGCACAAGGTGCCCCGGCGACCCCCGAGCCCGGCAGTGCGCCCGCCCCGGCGCAGCTCGCCTACCGTCATGGCGTCGTCTACACGGTCGATGCGCACGACCGGGTGCGGCAGGCGCTGGCGGTGCGTGACGGGCGCATCGTCTACGTCGGCGATGAGGCAGGACTTGCGCCTTATCTCGGGCCGTCGACCCACGTGATCGACCTCAGCGGGCGCACGCTCATGCCGGGCCTCGTCGACGGCCACATGCATCCTCTCGAGGGCGGTGCCAATCTCCTCAAGTGCAACCTCAACTATGAGCCTTTGACCCTCGAGCAGCTCAGGCGCCGCATCCAGTCCTGTCTCGAAGCGAGCCGCGGTCGCGAGCCCGACGGTTGGCTCGAGGCGGTGGGCTGGTTTCAGGAGGCGATGCTTCCACCCGGCACCGTGGCGACGCGTGCGGTGCTCGATTCGCTCCCCACGCATCGCCCGATCTACGTCATGTCCTCCTTCGGGCACACGGTGCTCGCCAATTCGCGCGCGCTCACGCTCGGCGGCATCACGGCGCACACGCCCGATCCGCTCGGGGGTCACATCGGTCACGACGCCGCCGGCGAGCCCAATGGACTGCTGGAGGATGCCGCGCAGGAGATGCTCACGAAGCTGCTGCCCGAGCCGACGGCGGCCGATGACGTCAAATCGGCGCGGGCCGCGCTCGAGGCCATGAGGCGGCAGGGCATCACCACGTTTCTCGATGCGCGAGCCGTGCCGTCGGCGCTTGCGGCATTCGCCGCCGTCGAGCGCGAGGGCGGGCTCACGGCGCGTGCCCATTTTGCGCTGCTCATCGAGCCGCCCGAGGGGCGCGAGCCCGAGAAGGCGGTGGCTCGCGTGCGCGCGCTGGCCGATCGCTTCGATCGGGGACCGATCGAGCCGCGTCCCGGTCTCACGGTGCGCAACATCAAGCTCTTCCTCGACGGGGTGATCGCGGCCCCCGCACTCACCGGGGCGATGCTCGAGCCCTATCTCAAGCCGCCCGCCGACGGCGGTCCCGGCGCCTGGGTGGCGAGCACGAGCCGCGGCCCGGAGGTCTACTTTCCGGCGCCCGTGCTGCGCGAGGTGCTCATCGACGCGGCCTCGGCGGGGTTCGAGCCGCACATGCATGCCGATGGGGACCGCGCCGTGCACGAGGGGCTCGATGGGATCGAGGCCCTGCGCAGGCGCTTTCCCGGGCGCGACATTCGGGCCGCCATCGCCCACGATGAGATCGTCGATCCGAGGGATTTTCCGCGTTATCGAGCGCTCAACGTGATCCCGGTGCTGTCCTTCCAGTGGGAGAAGCCGGCGCCCGATACCATCGAGCACGCGCAAAACTATCTCGGTCCGGCCCGCTTCAAGTACATCGAGCCGGCCGGCTTTCTCGCCGCAGCCGGCGCGCGCATTGCCTTCGGCAGCGACTGGCCGGTCGATGCGCTCGATGAGTGGTTTGCGCTCAAGGTGGGCATCACGCGCACCAATGCGCCGACCGCACTCGACTATCGGGGCCGGCGTCTCAGTGTCGATCCCGGCCTGACGCGCGCCCAAGTGGTGCGCGCGATCACCATGAACTCCTCCTACGAGCTGCATCAGGACGCCCTCCTCGGATCACTCGAGATCGGCAAGCTGGCCGACCTGATCGTGCTCGATCGCAATCTGCTCGAGATCCCGGCCGAGGACATCGCGCACCTCCACGTGCTGCAGACCGTCGTCGGCGGCCGCGTCGTGTACGAGGATGCGGCGCTTCGGGCGGGCGCGAGCCGCTGAGGCCCCGGAAGCCGCGTGCGCGCCTCAGCGCGGGCGCTCGGCGGCGATCGCGACGTCGGTGTGTGCGCGCGTACCCACCTCGATCTCGGTGCGCCCCCCCTGGGTGAGCACCCACGGGAGGGGCAGGTTGTCCGAGCTCACCGTGAGCACGTGGTGGCCTGCGGCGACCACGGGAAAGCTGAAGCGACCGGCGGCATCGGTCTGCGTGGAGAATCTCCCGTCGAGCACGACGGTGAGGTTTGCGGCGCCCGACTCGCCCGCATCCAGCTGACCGTTCGCGTTGGCATCCAGATACACGGTGCCGGTGAGAGCGCCCGAGCCCGCACCGGGTGCGCCGCCGAGCGGGGCGAAGTGCAGTCCCGCCGCACGCTGATAGCGCAGCGTCAGAAATATCCCGCGCTCATCGATCGCCGGCACCGCCGTCGGCACGGGAGGGCTCAACGGCGAGGTGACCGTGAGCGGTGTCCAGGACCCGGTCCGGCTCTCGTAGTAGGTGAGCAGCAACTCCCAGTGCGAAGAGACCTGATAGGTCAGTGAGACATTCGCGGAGATGCCCGGCGCCGCCTGTCCCGAAACGGCGTGCGCCCAGCGCACGTTGCCTTGCGCGCCGAGCCGCGCCGTCAGCTCGCCGCCGCCGTACGCTCCCAGTCCGACGAGCGTGCTGTCCTGCTCGGAGCCGTCGAACATCGCGCCGCTGATGCGCTCGACATAGGCGGAGGTGCTGATCTTGAGCGCGCTCGAGCTCGACCATCCCTGATCGAGCGTGAGCGTGAGGTCGCGACCTTCGGCAGTCGTCGCGTAATCGGCTTGCACGCGGCCCGTGCCGAAACGGTTGGGATGATCGAGATAGCTCTCGAGCGACCAGGCGTTGCCGCCCGAGTTGTGCGCAAGGTTCGCGACCGCACCGACCCCCCAGTCGCGGAAGATCTGATAGCGCGTATCGCCGGTGAGGAAGGTCATGTTGGCGCTTTGTCCCGAGACCGAGTGCACCTCGTCGATGCCGAGATCCGAGAGCCACTGGCGGCTCTGATAGCCGAAGCGGTAATAGCCGCCTTCGGCGTCGTTGGTGATGAGCTGGTTGCCCCAGGTCATGTTCGGGTCGAGACGGAACAGCCCCGCGTTGTGCACGAAGCGGCCTTGCGTGAGGGTGCCATCGATCCAGGCACCGAGCGCGTTCGGCTCACCGGTGATCGCGTCGTCCATCAGATTCATCTGCAGCCGCCGCCCCTCGCCCTGCCAGGCGGCGCTCAACAGCCCGCTGCCCGAGGACATGCGCGAGTCCGCGTCGACGATCGGCCCGACGGCGAGGTTGACATCGTGTGCCTCGATCAGCTGGCCACCGAGAGTCCAGTGCGCATCGGGTGACCATTGGAGGCCCGCCGTCGCGGTCGATCCGGCGAGCGTGCGAAAGTCGGGCACCTCGATGCCGTCATACAGTCCCGGCACGCCTCCTCCGGCGACGATCTGCAGCCCCTCCGGTCCCCGCCATTCGGTGGTGAGGCCCTGCATGGGCGCCGTCGGTAGAAAGAAGCGCGGCTGCAGCTTCGCGAGACCGACATCGGGCGTGTTGGTATCACCCAGGGTGTTGTCCGCTTGCCAGCCGCCATCGAAGGGCATGCCGCGCTGCCTCAAGGTGATGACCCCGCCCTGGCCCTCCACCGATGAGCCGAGATTCGAGCCGCCGGTGCGCGCCGAGCCATCGAGCGACCACGCACCATAGGCCGCGCTCTCCCACTGCGATTTGATGATGACCCCGTTCTCCACCACGCTCGAGCTCGATCCCGACTCGGTCGAGCTCAATACCGAGAACACACCATCGACCTCGAGCGAGCGCGCGAGTCCCTGCGAATCATCGCTCGTGGTGCCCTCGCCGGCCGACATGTCCGGTGCAAGCGCCCCGCCCTCGATGAGACGATCCTGATAAGAAGGAGCGGCGGGAAGATCGGCTGGGCTCAAGGACACCGCGGGCGTCGCCGCGGCGGGCGGCGGCGCGCTCTGCGCCCGAGCATCGGGCGCGCCGAACGCGCCCCATCCGGCCAGGCCGAACGCGAGCCGGACGGCAAGGTTGGCGCGCGGGCTCATTCAAACCGCTGGTCGAGCTCAGTTTTCTGTTGGCCCCACTCGAGCGTGCCCTTGACCGTGACCGGAAAGCTGAGCTTCGGGTGATCATCCGTGGCGGTCGAGGGCGTGAGATAGACGCGCCGCTCCTGGTGCGGCAGGATCGGAAAATCGGAGGGAGCAAAGTCGTAGCGCACGCCCTTCGCATCGGTGCCGGTGAGAAAGCCGCCCACGCGCCCGTGCGCCGAGCCGGCGTTATGGATGCGCAGCGCCGGCAATTGCTGTCCGTTGAGGGTTACCACCTCGGGACCGAGCACCTGGAGGAGCGGTGCGCCATCCCCCACGATGACGTACACGATCACGCCGATGCGGCCGGTGACCGGGACATCGAGGCCCTTGCTGTGAGCAATCGAGGGGTCGGCCCCCTCGATCATGAGGGCGAAGCGGCACTCGCCGGCCGGCGCATCGGCCGGCACCGAGACTTCGAAGCGATAGCGCAGCGTGCCCCCGCCCGGGATCGTCACCTCGGGCCGCTCGATCGCAACCCAGGGCCGGCAGCTGCCCGGCTGCAGGTCCTCATGGAAGCTGACGTTGAAATCCTCGGACAGGTCCCAGTCGGAGGTATGGAGCAGGTAGTGCGCGGGGCCCGTCGAGCGATTGCTGATCTCGATGACGCTGCGCAGGGTCTTGCCCGGCTTGGCGCTGAGCTCGAAGCGGGGAGGGGAGACGAGCGCGGCGAAGCCGCCCTGTGCGTGCGCCGGTGCGGCGAGCGAGAGGGCGAGCAGCGCAAGCAGCGCCGGGAGTCGCGCGAGCGGCGCCCACGAGATGCACGGCGACCGGCTCATGCCTCGTCCATCTCGAATTGCATCGACACGGGAAAGGCGTGCTGCACCCAGCGGCCCTCGATGGTGAGCCGGAAGCGCACGGTATCCTCGAGGATCGGGCCCATGATCGGACCCACATAGACGAGCACGCGATTGCCCGATTGCATCTCCCCTTGCGCGAGGTGCTGCTGCGCGGTCCAGGAGACCTGCATCGGTCCGGGCGGCTGTTGCGGCAGCGAAAGGTAGATGCGGGCCGTGCGATGCATCCACGGAGCGACATTCAGCCGCAGCCGTACTGTCATGAAGCCGACCATCTGATCGTTGTGCGCGCCGCGCGCGGGTGCGGCATTCTTCCAGCGCAGCGCGACGAGCGGCTCGAGAACGCTCGTCCCGGCATCGTCGATGACGACGGTGCGGGCCGGGACTGCGCCCGGCAGCACGAGCCACGCGATCAGCGCGATGCCTCCGGCAAGTCGCATGCGCCCGGAGCGGCTCATGGCGCGCTCAAGGTGTAGAGCACGACGCCGGTGAACGTGCCGGCCGCCGGGACCGTCTTGTTCGCATACGCGAAGGTCCAGCAGCTCTCGTTCCAGGTGTTGCTCGCCATCGAGCCCACGCTCTGCGCACCGCCCGCCGCGAACGTGCCGGCGGGGAAGGGCTCGGCGCCGGTATCGAGATTACCGCTCGAGCTCCAGGAGATCGTCGAGAAGGGCAGCGAATGGCCGGCGGAATCGGTGAGCGCCGCCGGCACCTGCGCCGTGACCTGCGCGGTGGTCGCCTTGCCACCGGTCGTGCGATAGAACCCGCCGATGTAGAGCTGATTGGGCAAGTTGCAGTAGGCAAAACCGTCCCAGTAGCTCATCGAGGCGGTGCTGTTGGTGGTCATGGTCTGCGCCGTGCCATTGCCGACCGCGGTCGCAGCGAGCGCCACCGACACCGTGTTGACGGTCGCATTGTTCTCGGGCTGTCCACCGTAGATGTAGTCATTGGTGAAGCTGCCGACGCCAACCTGCAGATACACGGTCAGAGGCGCGGCGGGGCTGAGCGTTGCGGTGAAGGCGCAGGCGCCGCTCGCGAGGAGTGCGAGGCTCAGGCCGGCGAGTGCGACGCGCGGCCGATGCACCGCCGAGGTCGAGCGCCGATGCGGCCCTGGAAGGACTGCAGCCGGCGTCGCTGCGTTGAGCGACGCCGGCCGCGTGTCGGATGGCATGGTGAGCCTCGCTGCGCGGATCGATCCGCTCAGGGCATCGTCGCGGTGTACACCACGCGGCTGTTGTTGGTGTTGACGCCGCCGTAGGTACCCTGCGGCACCACCGCGCTGTTCGCATAGGCGAAGGTCCACTTCGCATCCTCGACGATCACCTTGCTCGCGGGCGCCGTCAGCACGACGTTCGCGCTCACCCCGTTCGCGAGCACCGGCGCCGGCAACGCAGTCGCCGTCGTGTTGGTCGCCGAGGTGGTCGTGATCTGCGAGAAGCTGATCGAGTCGCCGCTGGTGTCGCCGAGCGCACCCGCCGTGGTCGCATTCAGCGTCACGTTGCCGCTGTTGCTGACGATGGCCGCCGTCTCGACGCCATTGTTCAAATCGCCGCCGAGGCCGCTCACCGGGCCGCTGCCGAGCTGCGCGGCGGTCGGCGCGAACGTGATCTCGTCGATCGTCGCATTGCTCGAGAGGTTGCCCGTCGTGTAGCTCGAGCCGTTACCGACCCGCAGATACAGGATCTTCGGGATCGTGATCTGGAAATCGACGTGAGCGGTGGCGCCGGGGTTGGAGGTTGCCGCTCCGGTCTGCACGTTCGACTCGGCGAACGCCGCCAGGGGGAGCGCGCAGGCCGCCGCGCCCAGCAGGGTCTTCAAGGCCATCGATGTGTTCATTTCTGCTTCCTGTGCTGAGTGTGAGATCGGCGGAGATCGTCTCGTCGACATCACACCGCCCCCGTGCCGCCACCGCAAACCACGGCACCGGCACGCAGGGCAGGATCGTAGTGAACACATTCCTGTAGGCGATTGATGCAGGTCGCAAATCGGGGAAACCCCGACTCAAGTTGAGTGCGCCGAGGCCGATATCTGCCCCGTTTTGTGCGCTGGTTCGCGCGCTTCCCGCCGCGCGCCGCGTTCGCGCTCCGCGCCGAAGGTGATGCGGTTCACGCCCGCGCCTGCGCGGCTTCGGTCCTTATCACGGACCCGGCTCCAGTTCTCTTGCTTGCGCCGCGCCGACGGCCGGCTCGCACCCACGGTCGGGCTTGACAGGGTTTCAGCTCGCGGCCTATAGTTTGAACAACTGGTTAAACCAGGTGGTTAAGAAATGCGATCGGGGAAACCTCCTGCGAATGGCGCCCGGGCGGCAAGGCCCGCCTCGCCGCCCTGGCTCGCCGATGCTGGCTTCGGCGAGACCAAGACCCGGATCCTCGATGCCGCCTTCCGACGCCTGGCGAGCGAGGGATACGCTGCGCTGAACGTGCGGGACATTGCGAGGGACGCGGGCGTCAACCATGCCCTGATCAACTATCATTTCAGCTCCAAGGATCAGCTCGTGATCGAGGTGCTCGACGCGGCGAATCGCAGGTTGCTGGCGCGGCAGACGGCGATGTACGAAAGACCCGTGGGTTTTGCGGAGAAATGGGCGGAGGCGCGACGCTTCTACGAGGATGACCTCGCCTCGGGGTTCGTGCGCGTGCAGGCCGAGCTGTGGGCGGCGAGCTTCTCCAATCGGGCGCTGCGCGAGAAGTTTCTGCCGCGCGTCCTCGCCTGGAAGAAAATCATTCTGGGCGCGGTGCGCGAGGCTCTCGAGGCGCTCGAGGGCCGGCGCCAGAAGCTGCCGGCGCCGTTCACGGCCGAGGTGATTGCCTGCTTCATCGCCGAGTTCTGGCTCGGCATGGAGTTTGCCGATCTGCTCGAGGCCAAGGAGGAGGACGCGCAGCATCGAGCGGCTCTCGATGCCGTGCAATGGCTCCTCGAAGGGCTCGATGCGCGCCTTGCCGCGCCAGTCCCGCGTCGGAGGAAGCGCAAATGAGCTCGCGCGAGCCCGAAGTCCTTCCCGAAGTCTTTGGCAAAGTCGTCGGCGATCTGCCGCCCGCCGGGCGGCTGCCCGGCCTCGAGACATACCCGTTCGAATCGGTGCGGCCAGCTCGTGCGGGATACATCGAGCGCGGCGGCGTCAGGATCTGGCACGCCGTGTGGGGCGAGAGCGGTCCGTGGCTTGCCTTCGCACCGCCGTTTCAGATCGTGCACATGCAGATGCTCAAGACGACGGTGCCCTGGCTGTCACGGCACTTTCGAGTGATCACCCTGGACGGGCGGGGCAACGGCCGCTCGGACCGCCCCCAGGGTCAGGCGGCTTACGACTTCGAGCACTACTATGCCGACTTCTGCGCGGTGCTCGAGCACGCGACGAGCGATCCCGTGGCGCTGGTCGGTATCTCGGCTTCCGCGATGACGGTGCTGCGGTTCGCCGCGGAGCATGCGGCGCGCGTGACCCACCTGGTGATCGCCGGTGGCTTTGCCGAATCGCTCGTTCAGGACGAGCAGACCGCACGGCGCGTGCGCCGCGACAGCGAGCGCATGCGCAATGACTGGCCGGCTTTCCTCGAATCCTTCATCGCGAGCATCTTCACCGAGCCGTACTCGACGAAGCCGTTCGAGGACGGCGTGCGCTACGGCTGGGCGAGCAGCGGGGAGGTCATGGATTGGTGCCGCAACGGCTGGACCGGCCGGGACGTGCGCCCTCTCGCGCGCCGCGTGACCTGCCCGACCCTCGTCATCCATGGCGATGCCGATGGCCGCGTACCCTATGAGAAAGGCGCGGCGATCCGTGCGCTCATCCCCGGCTCACGCATGCTGACCGTGGTGGGTGGCGGTCATGTGACGGCCGCGCGTGACCCGGCCGCTTTCAATCGAACGTTGCGCGAGTTCGTCGGCGGTGCGCCGCGCGAGCGAGCCTGGGTACGGGCGATGGGTCGGCGCCGCAAGGCCCTGTTCATCTCCAGTCCCATCGGGCTCGGGCACGTGCAGCGCGACCTGGCGATCGCCCGTGAGCTGCGCAAGCTCGATGCCGACCTGCACATCGACTGGTTCACCGTCGACCCGGCGGCGCGTTACCTCGAGCGCGAGGGAGAGCGCGTGCACCCGATGACGCGGCATCTCGCCAACGAGAGCCGCCACTTCGAGCATGGGGCGGGCGAGCATGACCTGCATGCGTTCTTCGCGCTGCGCACGATGGACGAGATCATGATCGGCAATTTCATGACCTTCAGCGATCTGATGGAGGCGGAGCATTACGACCTCGTCGTCGGCGATGAGGCGTGGGATGTCGACTACTATTACCACGAGAACCCGGAGCTCAAGCGCCAGCCGTTCGTCTTTCTGAGCGACTTCGTCGGCTGCCTGCCCATGGGGGACGAGGAGCGCGAGGCATTCCTGTGCGCGCAGCGCAATGCCGAGGATCTCGCTCACGTGGCGCGCTATCCCTACGTGCGCGATCGCGCGATCTTCGTCGGCAATCCCGAAGATGTGACCGAGCGGGCCTTCGGCCCCGGGCTGCCGAGCATCCGCGACTGGACCGACCAGAACTTCTGCTACGCGGGCTACACGCTGCCTTTCGATCCGGCGGATTTTCGCGACACGGAGCGGCTGCGGGCGCGCCTCGGCTACCGCGCCGATGAGCGTATCGTGATCGCATCGGTCGGCGGCACCGGAGTCGGCCGGCACCTGCTCGACAAGATCGCGCGCTCGTTCATCCACATGCGGCGCGAGGTGGCGGCGCTGCGCATGATCCTGGTGGCGGGTCCGCGGGTGCCGAGCGGGGCCTTCCCGGAGCACCCCGGACTCGAGGTCCGCTCCTATGTGCACAATCTGTTCGAGCATCTGGCGTGCTGCGATCTGGCGCTGGTCCAGGGCGGCTTGAGCACCTGCATGGAGCTCGTCGCGACGCGGCGGCCGTTTCTCAGCTTTCCGCTGCAACGTCACTTCGAGCAAAACGTGCATGTCCGAAAGCGCCTCGCGAATTATGGTGCCGATCGCTCGCTGAGCTATGCCTCACTCACGCCCGAGTCGCTGGCCGAGCATGCACTGGCGGCGATGCACGAGCCGGTGCGCTATCGCCCCGTGGAAACGGATGGGGCGGCGCGCGCCGCGCGCCGCATTGCCGAAGTGCTGCAGAACCGCGTCTGGGTGCAGCGTTGAGCATCCAGGCGAGCGTGCCGAATTCGATGCAAAGAGAGGAGTCAACTGGCGACACGAAGAGGAGGAATGATCATGGCTGTTGATATGGACAGGCTCAATGCCTTCATCGGGCGATTCGTCGGCGATCTCGGAGCCGCCGTTCACACCGGGATGGTCGTCATCGGAGACCGGCTCGGCTTGTACAAGGCGCTTGCCGCAGGGCCGCTCAGCTCCGCGGAGCTCGCGGCGAAAACCGACACCGATGAGCGCTATGTGAGAGAGTGGCTGGCCTCGCAGGCCGCCGGCGGTTACGTCACCTACGACGAGGGGCTCAACAAGTTCAGTCTGAGCGAGGAGCAGGCCTTTGCGCTTGCGAACGAGGACAGTCCGGCGTACCTGCCCGGCGCCTTTCAGCTCGCGCTCGGGTCGCTCGCCGCGGTTCCGCGGATCACCGAGTCGTTTCGCACGGGTGCCGGCATGGGATGGCACGAGCATCAGGAAGACGTGTTTCACGGCTGCGAGAAGTTCTTCCGCCCGGGCTACGCGGCGAATCTCGTGAGCACGTGGATTCCATCGCTCAGCGACGTTCAGCAGAAGCTCGAGGCCGGAGCGCGCGTCGCCGATGTGGGATGCGGCAAGGGCGCCTCGACGCTATTGATGGCGAAGGCATTTCCGAAATCCCGTTTCTTCGGCTTCGACTATCACGACCGGTCCATCGAAGGGGCGCGTGAATCGGCCCGCCGCGAGGGGCTCTCCGAGCGGGTGAGCTTCGAGGTCGCCACCGCGAAGACTTTTCCGGGAGAGGACTACGACCTCGTGGCGGTGTTCGACTGCCTGCACGACATGGGCGACCCCGCGGGTGCCGCCGCTCACGTCCGCGCCTCGCTCGATGCAGCGGGTACCTGGATGATCGTCGAGCCTTATGCGAACGATGCGTTGAAGGACAACCTCAATCCCGTGGGCCGGGTCTATTACTCGTTCTCGACGTTGCTGTGCACGCCGTGCTCGAGGTCGCAGGAAGTGGGCTTGTGCCTCGGAGCGCAGGCGGGCGAGAAGAGGATCCGCGAGGTGGTGACCTCCGCCGGATTCAGCCGCTTTCGGCGGGCCGCCGAGACGCCCTTCAACATCGTCTACGAGGCCCGCCCCTGAAGCTGAAAGGCGCCTTCAGGGCATCGCCGCCGTGCAGAGCACTCGGCGCGGGCCGAGCGGCGCATCGAGCGCGCAGAAGGCATGCTCCGAGATCACCCCGCGTGCCACGGCCGTCAGGATGAGGCCGTGGCGCGGGGTGGGCGCACCCTCGATGCTCGAGCCGAGCGTGAGACCGCGCGTATTGCCGAACAGCGCGACGCCGAGCGCCCCCGCACGGGCGCGCCCCGGCTCGAGATCGAGTCCGAGCACCGACGGAATGATGATCTTGAAGTCGAGGTGCGCGCTCGCGCGCAATGCCTGGTCGCGAGGGCCGGTCACGAGGTGCGAATCAGGGGCGGCGAAACGCGGCATGGCGCAGAGCGCCGCGCCGACGAGCAGTGGGCCCGCTCTCCATCCGCGATGAGATCGTCTGGTCAAGTCCAACATAACGGCCTTCCTCCCGGGGACTTGAGCATCGACGCCGAAGAGCGGCGCGGCCCTGGTTTATGACATCGCGGGGTGCATGACATAACATGGATTTCATAGCACGCGCCTCGAGCCCGGGTCGATCAGCGCGCGGCGCCATGGTTTCTCGGACGAGCGCGCAACATGCAGCCAATGGGGATGAGAGGGTGGAGGAGAGTGCCTGCGCGGGCCGTGCTGGTCGTCATTGCGGTCACCGCGGTGGCCGCGGCGCCGGTGCGCGCAGAGGATCCTGCGGCGCAGGATGCGATGCTCGCGCCGGTGGTGGTCACCGCGACGCGCGTGGCGACTTCGAGCTTCGAGCTGCCCGCCTCCATCGATGCGGTCGATCAGCGCACGATCCAGCAGGGTCAGCTCGGGGTGAACCTGTCCGAGCCGCTGCTGTTCGTTCCCGGAGTTTCCGCCGAGAATCGCCAGAACTACGCGCAGGACGTACAGCTCTCGATCCGCGGTTTCGGTGCCCGCTCGAGCTTCGGCGTGCGCGGGGTGCGGCTCTACTCGGACGGCATTCCCGGCACGATGCCGGACGGCCAGGGCCAGTTCTCGCAGTTCGACCTGGGCTCCGCAGGTCGCATCGAGATCCTGCGGGGACCCTTCTCGGCGCTCTACGGCAACGCCTCGGGCGGCGTCATCGCGCTTTTCACGGAGGACGCGCCGGATGGGTACTTTCTCGATGGCACGGCCGAGTACGGCACCTTCGATACCCAGCGCTCCGCGCTCAAGGCGACCGGCAACGACGGCACGCTGCGCTACGTGATCGATTTTGCCCACTTTCAGACCGACGGCTACCGCGCGCACAGCCATGCGGAGCGCAACAATCTCAATGCCGTCACGAAGCTCGATCTCACCCCGGCCTCGACGCTCACCGTGGTGGCGAATGCGATCTTCACGCCGTTCGTGCAGGACCCGCTCGGACTCAACCGCCTGCAGCTCGCAGCCGATCCGCGACAAGCGGGCACCGGGGCGCTGCCGTACAACACGCGCAAGGAGCTGCATCAGGAGCAGCTCGGCCTCATCGAGCGCACGCGCTTCAGCGAGGCCGATGAGCTTGCAACGACGCTCTACCTCGGACACCGCGCGACCACGCAGTTTCAGGCCATTCCGCAGTTCACCGAGAAGAACCCGTTGAACCCCGGCGGCGTGATCGATCTCGATCGCGCCTTCTACGGCCTCGATATGCACGAGACCGACGTGCACTCGGTGCTCGGCGGTACGCTGCAGATCGTGACCGGCATCGCCTACGACGATCTCGAGGAGACGCGCGATTCGTATCTGAACTTCGCCGACGGCGAGCTCGGCGTCGAGGGCGCGCCGCGCATCGAGGAGGCAAATCATGTCTACGACTTCGATCAGTACGTCCAGGCGCAATGGGACCCGGCGCCGAGCTGGCGGCTCACTGCGGGCGTGCGCAACAGCACCGTGGATGTGAGCTCGCGCAACGATCAGCCGGGCGCGAGCGATCCGCTCACGGGTGTGCGATACTCGGCGGTCGATCCCGTCGCCGGCGCTCTCTATCGCTTGAGCGGCTCGCTCAACCTGTACGCCTCGTACGGCAAGGGCTTTGAGACGCCCACCCTCAACGATCTGCAATACCGCTCCACCGACGGGAGCCTTCCGGGTCTGAACATCGGGCTGAAACCCGCTCGCAGCGACAACTACGAGATGGGAGTCAAAGTGCAGACCGCGCGGCTGCGCGCCGCGCTCGATGGCTTCTACATCAAGACGGTGGACGAGCTCGCCGTGAAAGCGAATTTCGACGGGCACACCGTCGAGCAGAACATTGGCGAGACCCGGCGGCACGGCGTGGAGCTCGCGCTCGATGCGGACCTGCCGGCCGATTTGAGCGCGCACCTCGCCTACACCTACCTGCGGGCACTCGTTGCGCAACCCTACGACACCTGCTTCGGCGCTCCGTGCAAGCCCGCCGTCGTCGCATCCGGGAGCCAGCTGCCCGCGGTGCCCATGAACGCGCTCTATGCGGGCCTGACATGGCGCCTCGCGCCCGCGCACCTGACCGCGACGCTCGAGACTCAGGGTCGGGCGCGGATCTGGGCCGATGACCGCAACACCGCCTCCGCTGCGGGCTACTGGGAGAGCAACGTGCGTGTGGGGCTCGACCAGGCGACCCGCCGCTGGCAGTTCCGCGAGTTTCTGCGACTGGATAATTTCACCAACCGCACCTACGTGGGCTCGGTGATCGTCAATGAGAGCAACGCCCGCTATTTCGAGCCCGCCCCCGGCCGCACCGCGCTGATCACGTTCAGCGCAGCATGGCGGACTGACTGACGCGCAAGACCGGCGCTTCTCCCTTACCCGGGGCAGGCTCCCTGGGTGAAGATGCGTCAAGGTTCGGCAAAGCGGTGCACCCTTTGGCCCAGGTCGCGTTGTCCTCAGTAACGGGACTCCAGCGCTCCAGGCGAACGTCCCACTCAGCGGAGAGCATCATGGGTAAACGGCTGATTTCACTAGGAATGATCGCCGGCGTTTTGCTCGCGGCAGCACCGGTCTGGGCCGCCGGCCATGGCGGGGCCGGACACGGCGGCGGCGGTTTCAGCCACGGCGGGGGCGGGGGCCACGGCGGCGGCGGAGCGCATTTCGCCTCGGCCGCGCACTATGGCGGGAGCGCCCATTTCGGCGGCGGGGCGCATTTCGGCGGCGGGGCGCATGTCGGCGGGGGCGCCATGCACGCCTATGCCGGGGCGCCTCATGGCGCCTATGGCGGGGCGGTTCGCAGCTATGCCGGCGGCGGTTATCGGGGGGGCTCCGCGGTCGGCGCTTACCGGGGCTCCTACGGCGGCTACCGGGGCGGTTACGGTGGGGCCTACAACCGCGGTGGCTACGGCTACCGGGGCGGCTACGGCTATCACGGCTTCCATGGCTATTCGGCGGGCGGCTACTGGCGCGGCGGCTGGTGGCGCGGCGGCTGGTGGCCGCGCGCGTGGTACGGCCCGGGCTTTGCCTGGTTCCTGCCGGTCCTGCCGCTGGCGTACGCGACGTACTACTGGGATGGCGTCCCGTACTACTACGCGAACAACGCCTATTACACCTATAGCCCCGACTACAACGGCTACGTCGCCACCGATCCGCCGCCCGTGAGCGATCCGGGCGGCTCGGCGGTGCCGCCCTCCGGCTCTCCGGAGCCGGGCGCGCCTCAGGCGGCACCGGATTCCGGAGCAGCAGCGCCGCCCGACAACAATGGAGCACCGATGGCGGGCGCCGGCAACGAGGCGCCGCCCGTCGCCGGTGCGGGCTCGCCCCCGGGAGCTGAGACGGGTGCCCCGGACAGCGAGGTCTATGTATATCCGAAGAATGGCCAGGGCCCCGAGCAGCAGGCCGCCGACAAGCAGGAGTGCGAGCGCTGGGCGACGCAGCAGGCGGGCTCGAGTGGTGGCTCAGATTACCGGCGCGCGGTCATCGCCTGTGTCGAGGGCCGCGGCTACAGCGCGCAGTAGCGCCTGCGCGCAAGGGCGCCCGAGCTCACTGCCGCCCGAGCTCAATGCCGCCCGAGCTCAATGCCAGCAGGTGAAGGCGTTCCCCGCTGGCAGCGCGCCTTGCACGCCCGCGGATGTCAAGGTGAAGGTCGTGCATTGCGCATCGTTCACCTGATCACCGATCGGCACCGCGGTCAGCGTATAGGTGGCGGGAGTGCCCGCCGGTAACAGCGCCGTGGGCGCCGTCGCCGCCGTCACCACCGGCGCATTCACCTGATAGTAGCCGCTGCCGATGACCACCGGCCACGGCCCGGGGTAACCGAAGTCTGCGGGGTTGGCGCTGTAGGTGTTGTTGACGCTGAAGTAGCGCTCCTCGAGGCCCGCCATGTCGAGCAGCGCCGTTTTCGCTTCGGTGCGATGGGACTTGCGCGAGTAGCTGATGTACGAGGGCACCGCAATGGCGGCGAGGATCGCCGCGATCACGAGCGCGACGATGAGCTCGATGAGCGTGAAGCCTTGTGACTGCGTCCTCATCAGCGCTTCTCGATCCAGGTGAGGCGCGAGCCCTGCGTCGTGCCCGGAAGCTTGATCGGCGGCAGCTTCGTGCCGTTCGGCGGAATGGTCTGCATGGTCATGTACTGCTGCCCGCCGGATGCTGCGATCACCGAGATGCTGCCCGTGCCCGAGAAGGCGATGCCGCTCACCGGCAGCACGCCCGAGCCGTTCACGTTGGTGGCGATGTTCAGATAGTTGTGGCCCTGCGGGGTCTCGAACACCGAGTTGACGAAGGCACCCCCGGTCGCCGGATTGATCGCCATCGTCCAGCCTGACTGCAGTGCGGAGAAGCACATCGTCGCCGCCGAGGCGGGCGGGATGGTGGTGTTGACGAGCAGGGCGCCGCCGATCAGCGAGGGGTTGAAGGTGATCTGCTCGTAGACGACGGGCACGGCCGCATACTGCGGGTTGCTGCCCGCCGGCGAGATCGGGTCGGCCGGATCCGGAGAATAGGCGTTGCCCGAGACCAGGTTGATGAACCAGCCGTACTGGCTGCAACCCGTCGTGTCCGCCCAGCACACGGGGGTGCTCGTGAGGGTCCGATAATCGGTGCCCGTGTTGGCGACCGTCGCCGCAAACGGGCCCCCGATCATCTGTTGCACGAGATTGCCGGTGCCCGACAGGGTCCCCGGAGCGGCGACGACGCCGTTCGGCAGGCTGTCGAACTGGGTCGCCGAGTGCGAGTTCCAGGCGTTGTAATTCCAGTCCCACACGCCGTAGATCGCCTGCTGTCCGGTCGCGTACGAGGCGGGGGTGGTGTTGCCCATGGGCTTTTGCTGGCCCGTGCCGAACTCGATCAGCACGCGCGGGCGCCCCGCGTTGTTCGCGATGATCGCGCCCACCACCTGGGTGGTGATCGGCTGGCCGGCGGGCGCGGTGAAGATCGGCGTCGGCGCGCCGCCGCCGCCATTGGCGAGCGTCTGATTGACCGACACGCCATTCGCGTTGATCACGCCCCACTGCGCGGGATTTGCGCTCGTGAAGTCAAAGCGCCACACGTTCCCGAGCGAATCGCCGGCATAGACGTAATCGGTGATGTGATCGCCGTCAAGGTCGGAGGCCGAGACCGCGTAGATGGCATCGGGTACGCCGGGCAAGGGCGCGCCGACGCCGGTCGAGAAATAATAGAAGGTGAGGTTCGAGCCGTTCGCACCCGGGCCGTTCACCGGGTCGATGAGCATCACGAAGATGCCGGCATCCCCCTGCGCGCTCTTGGGGCCTGCGGCAAACACGGCGCCCCAGCTGCCGTTGTGGAAGCGGCGGATCTGGGGAACACCGTACGTATTGCCGAGGTGCGTACCGCAGGCCGTGCCGCTGTCGTTGGCGCAGGTGAGATTGGTTGCGCCCAGGAGCGTGCTCCACTCGCCGATCACCGTGCTCGTCGCGTTCGCCTCGGTGACGCTCGAGCTGCCCGCCATGCCGGGGTTGGTGATGTCGAGCGCGTAGATTGCGTTGCCGCCGGCCCCCAGGCCTCCGACGAGCCACGTGTGCCATTGCCCCTGGTAGAACACATCGCCCGTCCCCGGCGAGGCGTCGACGTCGTAATGATGGCCGTATTGCGGATCGGAGAAATTGCTCGCCGCCGAGGTGGCCGTCTGGATGGTCTCCAGGATGTAGCCCGGCATGTAAGCAAACATCTCGTAGCCGTCGTTGAACCCCGGCTGATACTGGGTGGGCGACGAGAAGTAGCCCGAGCGAAACGCGTGCAGCATGCCGTCGTTGGCGCCCACGTACACCACGTTGGTGCGCTGTTGCATGCTCGTCACGTAGTTGCCGTAGGTCTGACCGGAATTCTCGGGGAGCGGATCGGCGCCCTGATAGAGGTCGGCCCAGAGATTCGGGAAGCTGTACTGCGGCGGGCCCACCCAGGTCGGGCTCGAATCGATGACATCGCCGAGCACGCTGGTTCGATCACGGAACGTGCCCACGTAGGTCCAGGCCGAGGAGGGCGTTTGCTCGTTGCTGCGATCACCGCGCAGGTAATCGAGGCGCGAGTAATTGAACGGCGGCGCGGGGATCCAGGCCGTGCCGTCGCCGGAGTCGAGCAGCGCCTGCTCCGCGCCCGTGATATTCGCCCACTCGAACGGGATGCCGGAGCCGCCGGTCGCGGCCGGGGCGCTCCAGGTGAAGATGGTGCGGCTCGCCGGACCCTCCGCCGCGATCGGTCCTGCGGGTCCGTTGGGCGCATCGCACTGCCCGCCGGCGGGAACGCCGGTGAGCACGCAGCCACCGTCCCAGTTGACGGTCGAGCTGATGATGAGGTCGTTCGGATTCGGATCGCCCACCGGCGGGCCAATGTACTGCGAGGTGACCGAGCCTGCGAGCGTCACCGGATCGTAGTAGGCGAAGTACACCTGCGTCCCGGTGTCGACCTTGGCGGTCTGCTTGGAGTTCACGCCCGCCGAGCTTTGCGTCTGGTTCTGCGGAGTGGCCTGGAAGCACATGATCTCATGGATGTTGCGGCTGCCGCCGGTCGATCCGGCGAATCCGAAGCGAACATTCGAAGGGATCGGGTACAGGCCGCCGTTCGTGATGTCCTGGTTCGTGATCACGTTCTGGTACGCACCGCCGTTGTAGCTGTATTGCAGGCTCAAGAGGCCGCCCGGCGTGATCGACAGGTTGTAGACGATCGGCACCGCCTGCGCGCGCGTGGTCGCCGCCTCGTTCGCAATCTTCTTGCCGGCGGGGATCAGCGAGTAAGCCATGGCCGGATAGTCCGCCACCGGGATACCGGTGTTCACGGGCGCGCCCGGATTGCTGAAGTCCCATACCTTGCCGGTTCTGCAGGTGTACTGCACCGCCTGCGCGGTCTGCGGGTTGGTGAGGGTCGCCGGATACTGCACTGGATAGGCCGCGCTCAAGCTCGACCAGGTGACGTTCCCCGGGCCGCGCAGACCGATCCGGCCGGGCACGTAGTGCCACCCGGTGGCGGTGTTGTCACCCTGGTTCATGAAGTTGCCGTACTCGTCGATCCCGAGCCCGATGTAGCCGCCGCCGAGACCGTCGAAGCCGCGCGGACGTCCGTCGGCGCGGATCGCGCCCGCGTAGTTCACGTTGGTGCAGGTGTAGCCCAGGCTTCCGCCCCAGGCGCCCACGTCCGGGGCGTAAGTGGCATCCTGCAGGAAGAAGCTCATGCCGTCGGCTCCATCCGAGCCGCCGCCGCCCGAATCGCCCTCGTAGGTGACGGTGGTGAAGGAAACCTGCAGTCCCTGCGCACCCTGCCCCGTGAGGGCAAAGCTGAAGTTCGAGAGGATGGCGCCGTTCTGCGCGTACCAGTCGGTGAAGCGCAGCGCGCCGCTCGTCGTGTCGGGCAGAACGCCGGTGTCACCGCCGAACTGCGGATTCGGCGAGCCGTTGTAATAGGGCAGTGCCACGCAGCCGGGCGCCGCCGGGTTGTTGACCGTGCCCTCGGTGAGGCACGCGCCATTGATGAAGGTCCACGAGTTCTGCGTGGTCGTGCCGGTGAAGTTCTCGGTGTACACCTGCGCGGAGGCGGTCGTGCATGCGAGCGCGGCCACGATCAGCCAGGAGAGGCGAAGGACTGGATGGGAGTGTTTCATGGTCCACACGTCGAGCAGCTGCTCGTGTTTTGTACGAGATAGGTGGTCTCGATGACCGCGGCGGTGTCGGCGCTGCCGCCATAGCCCACCGCGTCGATCTGGAAGATGCTGCCGCCCAGTCCGCCGAGCGCGGGTGCGAGGTACTGGATATAGAAGGTGGGCGAGGCGTAGTACTCGGTCCAGGACGGCCCCACCGTCTGGCCCTCGATATTCATCGCGGTCGGGGTGGCGGCGGTGTAAAGCACACCCACCGACCAGGGCAGCGGCAGGCTGGCGACGCTCGCGGGCGCCGCGACGATCGGATTCGAGCACACTTTGGGCGCGGCCGCCGCGGCGAGCGGCGGTGCGCACACGACCCCGGTGCTGACATTGCTGGTGAGCCAGTACTCCGCATACTGCTCGGCGCCTTCCGCGGCATTCAGCGCGCGGTGCTTCTCGCGCATGTTGCCCGCGACCTTCTCATCGAGACCGAAGCTTCTGAACATGCCCACCGCGAGAATGGTGACGACGAGGAGCATGAGCAGCGCGGTGACGAGCACCATGCCGCGCTCGGCGCGGGCCGGCCGCACCGCGGTGACGATTGAAGAGCTTCCCCCGCTCATGTGGTCGTCACCCCGGTGCGATTCATGACATCGATCACGCGCTCGAAACTGACGGTTTGCGGCATGCTGGCGATCTGCGTCTGACCCTGGCCCGTGAGCGCGCCGTACATCGGATTCTTGAAGGTGAGCTTGATCTTCACCGACAGCACGCTGCCCCAGTAATTGCCCGCGGTGACGGCGTTGCCGTCGAGGTAGGTGTCGACGGAGTTATTGCTCACGCCTGGATTGGTCTGCACGCCGTAATAGATCTGCATGTTGGTGATGCCGCCCACGAGCTGGACCGGAGCATTGCCGTTGAAGGAGCACATGAGATCGTAGGTGCCGGGAACGGCCGGGTCCGCCGCGAGGCTGAAGGCGTTGACCAGCACCCCTCCCGGGGCTGCGATCGCGTTGGGGTTCCCCATGCAGTTGATGACGTTGTCGGTGCCGCTCGTGGCGTAGCGCACGACGATGACCTGGTCGGGGACCACGTCGTTGTAGCCGCCGGCGCCCACGATCGTCTGTCCGGCGCTCGTGAATGCGACGTTCTGCGAGCCCACCGGGAAGGCGGCCACGGTCGGGAATTCCGCCGCGGCCGGCACCGTGGTGGGGTTCGGCCAGTAGCCCGCGGACTGGATGACGTCGGCGATGAGCGTCATCGCCATGCGCTCGTTGTCCTGCAGCTGCGACATCGCGGTCTGTGCGCCGGAGGTGCGCTTCAGGGTCTGCACGAGCGTGAGGAGCCCGCCCGTCAGGAACAGCCCGATGACGATCGCAATCATGATCTCGATGAGCGTGAAGCCGCCCGCGCGCGAGGCGCTCGAGCAGGGGGCGGCGCTGCGAAGAACGCGACTCATGGCTGCACGTAGAGCACGTAGGTGGGCGAGTTCGCGTTGATCATCGCGGCGAGCTGCGCCGGAGTCTGCGAGGCGTTGCTCGCGACCGCGTTCTCCGTCCACTGGATCTGGATGTTGCAGCCCACCATCCCGGTGGTCGAGCAGGAAATCGTGGCGATCGAGTTCTTCATGAGGGCCGCGAGGGCCGCCGACCAGTTCTGCACATCGAACGCGGCCATCTGATCCACCGTGCACGCGCCAGCCCCGGGGGTGTTGCAGGGTTGCGGGGGGACCTGGCTCAGGTTTGGATCGCTGATCGCCCAGGCGCCGGTGTTGCTGACCGTCACAATGGTCTGGGCCGGCGCGAGCGTTCCCCAGTAGGCGCGGTTTGCATGCATCGCGGCGGCGAGGCTCGAGGCCTGGATCGCGGCGATGGAGCGATTGCCGGCGATGCTGGTGCTCGCGAGCGCGAGCGACTCCATCTTGGCGAGACCGAGCAGACCGATGGAGGCAACGACCAGCGCCACCATGACCTCGACCAGGCTGAAACCGCGGTTGCGCGGAAGCGGGCAGCGGATGTGCTCAAGCGTGCTCATGCGCCGATCCTTCAGGTGCAGCCCGGCTGGCTCGTGGTCTCGACGGTCAGCATGCCGACGGGCGAGATCGCGAGGCAGCGCGTCCACTGCGCCGTGTTGGAGGAGTCGTGCAGGGCGAGGATCACGGGCACTCCGTTGCCGGTCGTGCCGTAGCCCACGCGATTGAAGCTCACCGCGCTCAGATTGAGGCCGCCGAGGGGCTGGAGGGTGTCGCCGGGGGGATTGAAGGCGGGCTCGCTGCGCACGATGACCTCGCCGGGATCCACGGTTCCGACCGTGCCGCCGGTGGCGGAATCGAGGAATACGATCCAGCCGCCCTGCCAGTTGTTGCCGCCGTCGCACTGAGTGCCGCTCACCGAGGCGCAGACCGTCACGATCTCGCCCTGCTTGATGGCCTCGCTCCGCGCGTACTGCAGATCGCCCATCAGCGCATTGATCTCGGAGGCGATGCGGTTCGAAGTGGTGACGTACTTGAAGGAGGGGGTGCCAATCGCCGCGATGATGCCCACCACGAGCATGACGACGACGAGCTCGGTCAAGCTGAACCCCGACATCCGCTCAATCCCTGCTTTACTGTCCATGGCGAGGCATCTTAGAGAGGCAAACTTGCTCGAAACTGTCTGCGACGTGTCAGGTGATCAAAATGAGACCGGCGTCACGAAATGCGCTCTTCAAAATGGGGCGAAATTGTCGTGTCCCGCTTGACGCGATCCGGTAAATGCGTGCGCTTTCTCGCGCCGGGCTGAATTATGTCGAGCCCCAGCAGGTCTGGGTGTTGTTCGCATTCGCGCTCGTCATCGCACCCTGGGTGCCGGCGCTGTTGAGCGTGAAGGTCGCGCACGCGGTATCGCCGGTCTGGGGCGCCCTGATCGGCACTGCGGTGATCGTATAGCTCGCGGCCGCGGGGGCGATCGTGACGTTGTAGTAGCCCTGCGATGAGGGGGTGGTGCCCGCGGCTGCGCCGGCGCAGGCCAGATAGGTGAAGGACTGCGAGTAGCAGCGCTCCAGCGCCTGGGCATCGACCGTCATCGTGCGGGTGGCGTCGGTGCGATTCGCCGTGCGCGTATAGCTCAAGTAGCTCGGGATCGCAATGGCGGCGAGGAGGCCGATGATGCCCATGGCGACGACGAGCTCGATCAGCGAGAAGCCGCGTGTGCGCATCGCCGGGCCCGGGGTCATGGCGCGCCCCGCAGGTTGATGAAGAGCACCTCCGATGCGGCGTTCTCGACCGGCCCGTCGAGCACGAGCTCGACATTCTGGCCTTCCGAGAAGCCGTGCAACGATTCGTCGGCGCTGCTTCCGGGCTTGACGCGATAGACGTGATGATCGACCTCGATCACCTCGCTCACCGGCACGGCCGTGATCTGGCCGGAGACCTTGTCCTCGAATACGCGGCTGCCCCAGCCCGGGCTCGCGGCGAGCACGCCCACGAGCATGCAGGCGGCGATCAGGGTCAGACTCTGTGGTCGCTTCATTGACGTATCTCCCACCAGGCCTTGCGGCTCATTTGATTGCCCTTCTCGATCACGGTCTTGATCTGATCGGAGGAGAGCGTGATCAGCTTCACGGCCGCGCCGGTCGTGAAGTTCGCGGTGCGAATGGTCGGCGCGGCCGCATACACGTTGCCGAGCGACAAGCCCACCGGCGGCACCCAGATCTGTTGCAGCGGGTTGTTCGGGTTCGGGATCTGCACGGTATCGCTCGAGTTGATCTGCCCGTCGCTGTTGATGTCGAACTGCGGGGAGCCGAACATGCCGCCCGTCGCGTAGTTGAGCACATAGAGATAGGAGGCGCCGTTCTCGGTGCACAGCACGGGGTTGAAGTTCGGCTGGTAGGTCGTGAACACGAGCGCACCGCCGCTCTCGAGCTGCGGATTGGTCACCACGCGCTGGCCGGTCTCCTGGGTGAGATCGACGTACCATCCTTTGTTGGTCGGGAAGGACACGGGGTTGCTGGTATCGACCACCACACTGCCGTTCGAGGCCGGGATCGAGAGCGTCTGGACGACCATTCCGGTCGTCGAGACCGTGCTCTGATTGACCGGATTGCCCCGCGTCAGCGGCGGCGTGAAGCCGGTCTGCGGATCGAAGATCCCGTAGGCCGATTGCACCTGGGTCGTCGTGAGATCGGGGTTGCCGAGCAGCTGGCCCGTCGCGACGAACACCATGGTGCCCGTGACCCTCGGGAAGTTCGGATTGAGCGTGACCGCGGGCGCGGTGGTGATCGGCTGCGGGTTGTGGTTCGAGTCGGTGGCCTGGAAGAGGACGGTCACTCTCCAGTTCGCCGGGTTCGCATTCGAGATGTCGACGCGCCACAGATCGCCTTCGAGATCGCCTGCGTAAACCACGTTCGCAGCCTGGGTGACCTGGCCGCTCGTATTCATCGCGACGACCGAGGAGAGCCCGTTCGAGGCATTCATGTTGCAGACGTTGACGGTGAGCGCGGCGCACAGGTCGATCTTCTTGACGATCGCCCCGGTCTGCGGGTTGAGTGCGTAGAGCACCGGCTTCTCGTTCACGCTGTTGTAGCCGTTGCCCACGAACACCAGCCAGCCATAGCTCGTGTTGGTGATGGCGGGCGTGCTGAAGGTCATGCCCATGTCGACGTCCGAGAAATCCCAGAGCACGGCGGAGGAGAGCGCCTGCTCGGTCGTGATCTGGCTCGGGTTGGTCACATCGAGCGCGAACACGCTCGGGCCGCCCTGGGCCTGCGTGCCGACCACGATCGTGTGCCAGCTCTGGTCGGAGAACTGCACGTCGGCGCCCACCGGCGAGCCGTTGACGAAGAACTGGTGCTGGGCGTTGTAGTACGGGTTCACGAGCTTCACCAGGTTGGCAAAGCCGCCCTTCGGAATGTAGGCGAAACGCTCATTGCCGGTGGCCGCATCGAAGGCGTGCAGCATGCCGTCATCCGCACCCACGTAGATCATCGGCGGCCGGCTTGCCTGCGCCGTCGCATAGGCGGCGTAGGAGGGCGATTGATACGAGGCGATCGGTGCGCCGATGTAGAGCGGCGCCGAATCGACGATGTCGCCGAGCTTGTGGGTGCGGTTGCGGAACTGACCCCCATAGCGCACTTCCAGGGCGTTCGAGCCGCGCACGAACTGCAGCACGTGAGAGCCGTTGGCATCGGCCGCAAAGGTCTGCAGCGACTGACCGAGCGCGGTGGAGGAGGCGATTCCGGTGTTCGGATTGCCCGGCGTCCACTCGAACGGAATGGCCGCGCCCGCCACCGGATCCCAGGTGGCGATCAGGCGGTTGGCCCCGCCCACCATGAAAGTCTGCGCATCGAGCTGCGTCTGCGCGGACCAGAGCGGACTGGCGGTGTTGACCTGGCCGTTGGTCGCATTCACCTGGTAGGCGAGCAGGTTGCCGGTCCAGTCCTGGTACAGGTCCGAAGTCGTGAACTGCGATTGATAGACGACGGAGCTCGTGTTGAGACCGGTCGAGTTCACCGCGGCGGAGGCCGTGGCCTGGGTCGCCGAGAGGATCTGCACGATGATCGCATCGAGATCGTTGGCGAGGTCCTGGGGACTGTACGCCGGGAAGTAGTTGCCCGTGCCGCCGGCGATCGCCATGGCGGTGAGCGTTGCGGCGGCCTGCGGGTTCGAGGCCGGGCTCACGCCCGCGCCCAAGCCGATAATGTAGGTCTTGATGCCGGCGGTCTGCGCGTTGGTGAGCTGCGTGATCACGTCCCGCAGCGCCTGATCGTTGGTGGCCCCGAGGGAGCCGTCGCCGTTGAAGGTCGCGGTGACGCCGTAGCCTGTCGCGGCGGTGCTGCCCAGGGGCGGCCAGGACTTTCCCGCGAGATCCATGGTGGGCAGGCCGTCGGTGAGCAGCACGGTGTAGCGCGAGGCATTGCAGCCGTTCGTGCTCGCGGGATTCCTTTGAATGAAGTACTGCGCCGCCGATTCGACCAGCGTCGCGAGCGGCGATTGAGTCGCCACCGCCTTGATCTCGGTGGTCGCC
>DATGIA010000125.1:0-30164 GCA_035307465.1 Steroidobacteraceae bacterium | reverse complement strand
CGCCGTCGAATTGGTCTCAGGCAGCAGGCGGGGCGTGAAGGCGGCAATCGCATTCGCGACCGAGGTCGGGGTCGGCACCGCGCCCGATGAGGTCATCGGGACGAGGGGATTGGTGTTGACTCCCGTGGGCTCGCTCGTCGTGTAGTAGCCGAAGCCGCGCTCCTCGTACATCACTTCTTGCGAATAGGGCACGTACCCGGCGTTCGTCGGCCCGGTCACCGTGGCACAGGGGTTCTGCTGGTGCGTATAGCCTTCGGTCACGCCGCCGTTCTCGTAGTTGGCGAGGCTGAAATGCGGGGGGAAGGGGTTCGCGGGATTCGGTCCGCCGTACACGACGCACACCGGGTCGATGCCGCCGCCCGCGTAGAGCACGTCGTTGATCGCCGGATCATCGCTGCTCGCGCCGACCAGCATGTACTGCTGCAAGGTGATCGCCTGCGCGCCGTAATAGGTGTTCAGGATGTTGCAGTCTCTCTGCACCTGGTTGGCCCCGAGGATATTGATCTGATAGCAGGGATTCGGCACGTACTCGCTGCCCTGCGGCGGGTTGTTGGTGAACTGAAAGCCGCTGCCCGTCGGGCTCATCTGATACACCCAGGTGGTATAAGCGCCGAGCCCGCCGGTTGCGAAGTTCATCAGGCCGAAGTCGGCGCTGTCGATGTAGTCGGCGAGGATCGTTGCGATACCGGCCTTCGCGACGTTGAGGCGGCTCGGTGAGTTGTCGACCAGGTGGCCGCCCGTGTTGACCGTGTAGGGCGCGGTGGCCGCGGTGCCTGCGGGCGTCGTGCCGGTGACGGCCGCGCACGGGCCGGGCGCGCAGACCACGGTGCCGAGGTTCACCGGCGGGGTGAAGCCTGCGCCGACGGTGTAGTTGAAGTTGACGGGCGAGCTCGAGTTATCGAGGAGCGGATAGGCGGCGAGCGAGCCCGAGCCGGTCATGATCGCACCGCTCAAGGTGCCGTCCATCGACTGGGAATTGCCCAGGGCCAGCATGATCTGCGGGTGCGCCGGCAGCGCGACCGTCATCGGCACCTGCGAGATGGAGACGGTCGGCGCGCCGGCCGTGGCGATGAGCGGCCAGCCGGCGAGCACCGTGTAGCTCGCGCCGAGCGCGACGCACGCGAGGTGGCGGCGCAAGCGGGTCGACGCAGGGATGGTGTGTTTCATAGGAGAGCCTCGTCGGTTCAATCGCCGCGAAAGATGCTTTGCAGGATGGTGAAGGAGCTCGCGTCGCCACCCTGGCCGTAGGCGGTGACGCGGTACTGCGCCGTGCCCTGGCCGGAATAGCCCGGCTGATTGCACGGATCGCCCGGCAGACAGACGGTCGGCAGACTCTCGACCACGACCATCGGCGCCTGCGCATTCGGCGGCAGCGCGGTGAGCGCGGGGCCCGCATAGGGCATGATGTTCGGCGCCGTCACCGTCGACCACGGTACCAGACCGGTGTTGTTGGGGTTGACCCCCGCGGCGGACACGGTGCTGCCGTTGATCGGCGTGAGCGAATACTGGCCGTTGGTGTTGGCATCGCAAGTGGTCGGGGTGATGTTGCCGGTGGCGATCTGCGACTCCGCCCAGCGCAGCGCCGCCTCGGCGGCCTGCGCGCCGGTCTGGCGGTTGTCCTCGTTGCGCGCCATGCGCTCCTCGGTCGTCTGCATGCGCGCGGCGCTGACCCCGAGCAGGCTCAGGATCACGAGCAGGATGAGCGCGACGAACAGCACGGCGCCCGACTGCCGGGATCGAGAAGCAAGAGGAGCGATGCGCATGGATCTCACCTGACTCATTGCGACTGGTTGCGAAGGCCGATCGTCATTTCGAAGACCTGGCGCGCGCGCGTGTCGAGCGGCGCGGTCACGTTCGTGCCGAGCAGGTTGTAGACCTGGGCGACCGTCGGCTTCTGCACGGCGTTGAGCTGGCTCGCGGCGAGCAGCGCGATCTTCACGCCGATCACCGAGCCCCAGCCGTTCGGGCCGATGACGGGGACCTGATCGGCGGTGACGTAGTCGCTCACGGTCTGGGTGCCCGTCGTATCGACGCCGTAAAGAATCTGCATGGCCTCGATGTCGGGCACGAGCTCGGTGGCCTGAAAGACCGTGCCGTTGACGCCCGCGTTGAGATCGTTGCGAAAGAGCGCGCCGTCGCCGTCCGCGCCCTGGCCGATGTAGTACTCGACCACATCGACGGGCGCGACCTGCGAGCCGATCGAGAAGCTCGCGGGCAGCGCCGTTGCCGTGTTGAGACCACCGGTCAGGTCGTGGGTCACGGTCAGAAAGGGCGCCGCGCCGACGATGGCGGCCGTGCTCCACATGACGGCAGACTTCGAGCAATCCGAGATTGCAATCATCTGATGGCCGTTCGGCGCGAGTGAGCCCGTCGCGTTCACGGAGAACGTCGAGGCGCCATCCACGATCGCGGTGACGTAGACCGTCTGCGCGTTGGGAACGGTGGTGTACACGACCAGCACGTCGTTCTTCTGCACGACCTGGCCTGCGAGCGTGGCATCGAGTCCGCCGATCCAGTCGCCGAGATTGCCGTCCACCGGGATCGGGCTCGTGGGCGAGGTCACGGGCACCGCATAGGCGCCCGCCGCCGCCGTGCCGGTTGCCTCGAAGCCTGCGAGGCCCTGGCCGAAATTGGTGGGGAGCGGGGTGGCGAACTGGGCCGGATTCAGGATGCTCAGGTTGCGGCCCGCGTTGTCGCAGGCGATGTAGCCGGCGCTGCGCACGCTCGACTGCAGAAAGTCGAGCGCGAAGCGGCCGCCGTCGGAGAGCGAGGCCGTGCCGCTGGTGCGCGAGTAGGAGGCGCGCGAGGCGACGAACACCGACAGCACCGCGGCCATGACGATCAGGGCGAGCGTGACCGCGACCATCAGCTCGACGATCGAGAAACCGCGAGCGAAGCGGCGTGTGCCGGCGCTCATTGCAGCACCGTCTCGAGCACGATGCTCTCGTATTGCACGCCGATCGGCGTGCCGGAGAAGGTCGACTGCGCGGCCTCGTCGTCCCATTGCACGGTGATCGTGGCCGTTACCGGCGTGGTGACGGAGGTGACCACCGAGCCGCGACCGCCGGGCAATGACTGCAGGCGCTGCTTCCAGGTGTACACATCGTAGTTCGCAACCTGCGTCGAGGAGCAGACCGTGGCGAGGCAGGAAGCCGGTTGATTCGGCACGGTGCCGAGGGCGATGTCGTATCCCTGCACCTTCGCGGTCGGCAGGTTGCCGCGCATGTTGTCGAGAATCTCGTACGCCAGCGCGGTGGCCTGACTGCGCAGGTACGCGCTGTCGTTGGCCCGCGCCGAGAACAGAACGAGCTTGCCGATGCCGAGCAGACCGATGGACAGAACGATGAGCGACACCAGGACCTCGACCATGGTGAAGCCGCGCGCGCCGTGCCGCGGGCCCCGCGCGCCGTGCCGCCGGCCCCGCGCGCCCCCTGTTTCGTTGACGTCGGCTCTGCTCATGGCGCTCACGGGCAGGTGAGGTTGGCGCCGTTGACGGTCTTGCCCGTACTCGGCGAGGCGACGATGCGCCCCGTCAAGCTCACTTCCATCTCGTGCGCGTACGTCGCGCCGCGCACGTCGCACACGGTGAAGGTGCTGGTGGCGGCCGGCGTGACCATGCCGCTCGAGAGGAACGTGATGCCGGTCTGGTTTCCGGTCGACCGGATGGTGGTCGAGCCGCCGAGCACCGGCACGGTCTGCAGCACCGTCGGCTGGCCGGTCACCGGATCGGTGTAGCTGACGATCCAGCCGCCCTGCCAGTTGGTGCCGCCGCTGCAGGTCGCCGCGTCGTTCGAGGGGCACACCGTGACGCCGGTTGCGAGATTACGTTTAACGGCCTCGCTGCGTGCGTAGTTGAAGCTCGCCACCAACGAGTTGAGCTGTCCGACGTCGCGGTCGGTCAGCACGAAATTGTTGAAGGCCGGCACGGCCATCGCGGTGAGGATGCCGGCGACGGCGCAAGTGACCATAAGCTCGACGAGCGTGAACCCGCGAGCGCGCGCGGGGCCGTGGACAGAAGCTGCAATGTGCGTGTTCATGGCAAGCATGCTAGGAACGCAAGCTTGCTCGAAGCTGTCGTTTTAACCGCGAGATTCGCGGACTGTGAAGTGGTTGTTCGGCGCGCGAGCAATTCGCGATGCACGTCGCGCTTGGCGGCTTTTTAAGGGGTTGCGCGGTTCACGGAAATTCCACGGAAACCTTGGTGCCGATCGCATTTTTGCCCGCGTCGATCGCAAGCGTCGCGCCGTAGATGCGCGCGATCTCATCGACGATCGCGAGTCCCAGGCCGCTGCCGTGCCCGGGTGAGTTCGGCAATCGGTAAAATCGCTGACGCACCCGGTCGCGTTCGCCTTCCGGGATGCCGCGCCCGGTGTCCTCGACGATGAGAACGGGTTTGCCGTCGAGCGTGTCCGCGGTCACGGTGACACTGCCGCCGGCGGGCGTGTACTTGAGCGCGTTGTCCACGAGGTTCGAGAGCAGATCGTCGATGAGCGAGGGATCAGCCTCGATCGAGACGGGCTTCACATCCGCGCCGAGGTCGATGCCGCAGGCGAGGGCGCGGTCGATGAAGCGGCCGACCACCTCGCGCACGATCACCTCGAGCTGCACCGTCTCCTTCTTGGGCGCGATGTTCACCGCCGGATCGGCGCGGGCGAGGGTGAGGAGCTGATTGGCGGAGTGCGCGAGCTGTCGGATCGCCTCCTTGAGCGTGGCGAGCCGATGCAGCACCGGCTCGGCGGCGGGCTCGGCGGCGAGCAGCTCGAGCTGCGCCTGCATGCCGGTGATCGGCGTGCGCAGCTGATGGGCGGTGTTGGCGATGAACTGCTGCTGCGACTGCACCGCGGTGCGCAGCATCGAGAACAGCCGGTTCAACGTCACCACCACCGGCGCGATCTCGCGCGGCACCGAGCTCTCGTCGATCGAGCGCAGATCGAGCGGCGAGCGGCGCGCGATCTCATCGCGCAACCGCTTGACGGGACGAAGGCCGAGCTGGATGCCGATCCACACGAGCACGAGCGTTATGTCGAGCTGCACGAAGTCCCACAAGAGCGTGCCCATCAATCCGAAGCGGGCCGCCGGCTCGCTCGGCGGGCGCAGGTCCGCCGCGCTCAAGATGAGCACGCCCGCACGCGTGTCGAAGCGCGTGGTGAGCATGCGCACCGTGCGCCCCTCGTACCGGCCGAAGGCGAATACCTCGGCGCTGGCGTCGTTGGGCGCCCCGCCCGGCACCCGTGCGTCGCCGGCGACGAGCCGTCCGCGGGTATCGCGCACCGCCCAGGCGATCGAGTCCGCCGGCGGCAACGGCGGCGTGCCGGCGAGGTCGATCCCGGCAAGGCCCGCATCGATCTTGACGTGCGCCATCAGGGCGTTGGTCGCCTCGCGCAAGCGCCGGTCGCTGCCGATCACGCCCGGTGCCACGCTGCTGAAGTAGTGCACGAGCGCGCCGCCGAGCGCGAGCAGCATCAGCGGCACGGCCAGCCAGAAGATCAACTGGCGGCTGATCGAGCTGCTCACGCCGGCTTCGCTTCTTCCAGCCGGTACCCCAGTCCGCGCAGCGTGCGGATCACCGCCGCATCGCCGAGCTTCGCGCGCAGACGCGAGATGTGCACCTCGACGGCGTTCGCCGTGACGTCCTGCTCGGGGCTGGCGAGCGCCTGTTGCACGCGATCCTTCGAGACGATCTGGCCGGTGCGGCGCACCAGGCATTCGAGCAGCAGCCATTCGCGCGCCGTGAGCTCCACCTCCGCCTCATCGATGAGCAGGCGGCGGCCGTGCAGATCGACGCTCATGCGGTTGAGCCGGATCAATCCGTTCAATGCGCCGCTCGAGCGGCGCGTGAGAGCGCGGCAGCGCGCGGCGAGCTCGGCCGGCTCGAACGGCTTGCTCAGGAAGTCATCCGCGCCGATGTCGAGCGCCTTGACCTTGTCGGCGAGCGTGCAACGCGCGGTGAGCATCAACGTGGGCAGCGTGCGGCCGGCATTGCGCAGGCGGCGCACGAGCGTGAGTCCGTCGATGCCCGGCAGCCCCACATCGATGACCGCGAGGTCGAACTCCTCGGCCGCGATCGCGGCCTGCGCCGCCTCGGCGCTCGTGACGCGCAGCACCGAGAACTGCGCGGCGCTCAAGCCGCGGGCGATGGCATCGGCGACGATGTCATCGTCCTCTACGACCAGCACTCGCACGTATCGGAGCTCCCCGCTCGAATCGCCCTAGTTCTGACCCTGCGCGGCCGGCGGACCTGCATCGCGATCGCCCGCAAACGGGGCGCGGCGCGGCGGCACCAGCGTGCGCAGCTTCGCTTCGTACGCCTTCGCAAATGCCTCGATGAAGACGTGCGGAAAACCATCGGCCGGGCGCTGCGCGAGCCCGCCGAACATCTCGGTGTACAGATCCCAGTACTTGCCCTTGTTGCCGAACATGGCGCGCTTGCTCGCGCGCTCGAAGCGCTCCTCGAGCTCCTTTGGCTCGACACGCCCCAGGAAATCCTCGAACGCGGCCCGCATGGCGGCGAGCAGTGCCCCCTGATGGCCCTTGATCTCGCGAAAATGATCGCGGATCGCCTCGACGGCTCCGGCGCGAGTCGAGGTCGTGTTGAGCAGGCGCACCAGCGCCTCGTCGACGCCGCGCGAGAGGTTGAGCGGGGACTCCGGACCCTCGGGCGTGGGCGAGGGCATGCGAAAGCGATTACGGAAATCATTGCGGCTCTGATTGATCTCCATCAGGCCGAGCACCGCCTCGCGAAGCAACTGGCCGGCGAGCTGCAGCGCCGCGTGGCGCGCCTCGGAGCTGATCGAGCGCGGATCGAGGCCGGCGCCGCGACACAGCGTCGCCAGGCCGATGTCGAAATCGCCGTCGTAAAGCATCGGGTTCGAGCCCCGCGCCGGCATGCTCCCGGTCGTGACCGGGCTCGAGACCTGTGGAATTCCGGGCGTCGAGGCCGCGCTCGGCGTGGGCGCCGGGGCTGGCGTCGCAACGCGCAGCGGCCGCGTCATCATGTGCCAGGGCGTGCCGCCGCTCGCCGACTCGGGGCCCGGCGCCTCCTCGGCGATGCTCTGTCCGTAGGCATCGCGCGCGTACAGGTCCGCCTCGGCGCCGAGTTGATCGCTCGGCTCGAGCAGCTCGCTCAGATCAAGATCGGCACCCAGGTCATCGGCGGTCGATTTCCTCGTCGCCGAGGAGGCGCCCTTGCCGTCATAGGCGACGCTCGCGTCCTCATCGGGCGCGACGTCGTTGCTCTTGTCGATGCTGACAAGCAGCTCGTATTCCCCGAGACGCAGGTAATCGCCGTCCTTGAGCACGTAGTCCCGATACTTGCCGAGCGGGACCTGGGCACCGTTGATGTAAGTGCCGTTCGAGCTGGTGTCGACGAGCACGTAGGAGCCGGCGCGAAAGTCGATGCGCAGATGCTTGCCGGACAGATAGCGTTCCGGGTCAGGTAAGATCCATGCATTGTCAGGACCGCGACCGATCGTCCCGCCATGCACGCCAAAGACTTTGCTCGATTGCTCGCCCAAGCGGGCGGCATGCTCGCTGACGACGCTCAGGCGCAGGGTCATGTCGGGTCCCTCTGACGGGTTCGCGCCCTCTCAAGGGTCTGAAGGTTTGCGCTAAGTGCCCGTATAATATGGTGAAATGCTAACAACGCCTGGAGCCTGCTAGATGGCCGCGAGTCACATTTTCAAAGTTCTGTTCGTGAATCAAGGCAAGGTCTACGAGATCTATGCCCGCAAAGTGAGCCACGGCAGCCTGTTCGGCTTCATCGAGGTGGAGGAGATCGTCTTCGGCGAACGATCGACGGTGGTGGTCGATCCCACCGAGGAAAAGATAAAGGCCGAGTTTCACGAAGTAAAGCGCACCTATCTGCCGCTGCACTCGGTGGTGCGCATCGATGAGGTGCGCAAGCAGGGGCAGGCGAAGATCGTAGCGCTCGAGGGCTCGAACGTCTCGCAGTTTCCCGTCCCGGTGTACGCGCCGGGCGGAGACTCGAACGCCCGCAAGTAGGCCGCTTCGTTGGGCGCGGCGGGCCCCGGCGCCTGAGGCCGGGCTCCCCGAGACGGGGCTCCTCAGGACCGGGCTTGCTGCTCGCCCACGCGCGATCTTGAGTTAAAATGGAGCATGTTGAGTCTGCTCGGCGCGCCCGCGCTGTCGCAATTTCGCCTCGATCAGCTGCTCGGCACGGTGCGTGAGGCGCACCCGGACATCTCGGGGCTCAGCGCGCGCTTCGTGCACTTCGTCGAGGTCTCGCGGCCCCTCTCCGAGGCCGAGCTCGAGCTGCTCGATCGCCTCCTCACCTATGGTCCGCGGCTCCGGCTGAGCGATGAGCGCGGTCAGCCGCTGCTCGTCACGCCGCGCCTGGGCACGGTCTCCCCCTGGTCGAGCAAGGCCACGGACATCGCGCACGTGTGCGGCTTGAAGCCGGTGCGCCGGCTCGAGCGCGGCACGCTCTTCCGGCTGGAGGCTGCGGCCCCTCTCGCACCCGAGGCGCTGCGCGCGATCGGTGCGTGGCTGCACGATCGGATGACCGAGTCGCTGTGGATCGATACGCAGACCCCCGAGGGGCTCTTCGAGGCGGAGCGGCCGCGGCCGCTGCGCATCGTGAGCCTGAAGAGCGACGGGCGGGCGGCGCTCGAGCGCGCGAACGCGGCATGGGGCCTCGCGCTGTCGCAGGAGGAGATCGATTATCTTCTCGAGGCCTTCACCGTGCTCGGTCGCGACCCGAGCGACGTCGAGCTGATGATGTTCGCGCAGGCCAACTCCGAGCACTGCCGGCACAAGATCTTCAACGCCGAGTTCGTGATCGACGGGGTGCCGATGCCCGACTCGTTGTTCGCGATGATCCGCGCGACCCATGCGGCGCGCCCTCAGGGCGTGCTCTCCGCCTACCGCGACAATGCCGCCGTCATCGAGGGCTCGCAGGGCGTGCACTTCATGCCCGACCCGCAGACGCAGCGCTATCACGGCGTGCGCGAGCCGATCGACATTCTCATGAAGGTGGAGACTCACAATCACCCCACGGCGATCTCGCCGTTCCCCGGTGCGGCGACCGGGGCGGGCGGAGAGATCCGCGATGAAGCGGCCACCGGCCTCGGTGCAAAGCCAAAGACGGGCCTCACGGGCTTCTCGGTCTCGAACCTGCGCATCCCCGGCTTCGTGCAGCCATGGGAGGAGGATCTCGGCAAGCCCGATCGCATCGCCTCCGCGCTCGAGATCATGATCGCCGCTCCGCTGGGAGCAGCGTCCTTCAACAACGAATTCGGCCGGCCCGCGACCTGCGGCTACTTTCGCACCTTCGAGCAGCGCACACCGCCGCGGCGCGAGCGCGCCGCGGGCGACGGGCCGCGCCACGAGGCGCGCGGCTATCACAAGCCCATCATGGTGGCCGGAGGGCTCGGGAACATACGCCGCTCCCAGGTACAGAAACGCGAGGTGGCGATCGGCGCGCCGCTGGTGGTGCTCGGCGGCCCGGCCATGCTGATCGGCCTCGGTGGGGGGGCCGCCTCCTCGGTGGGCAGCGGCGAGAGCTCGACGGAGCTGGATTTCGCCTCGGTGCAGCGCGGCAACGCCGAGATCGAGCGACGCGCTCAGGAAGTCATCGATCGGTGCACGGCGCTCGGCCCTGAGAACCCGATCCTCCTCATTCACGATGTCGGCGCGGGCGGCCTGTCGAACGCGCTGCCCGAGGCGATTGCGCACAGCCAGCGCGGGGGGCGCGTCGACCTGCGCAAGATTCCGAGCGCCGAGCCGGGACTCTCGCCGATGGAGCTGTGGTGCAACGAGGCTCAGGAGCGTTACGTGCTCGCGCTCGTGCCGGGAAGTCTCGAGCGCTTTGCGGCGCTGTGCACTCGCGAGCGCTGCCCGTTCGCCGCGGTGGGCGAGATCACGGGCGATGGACGCTTGCTCGTCACCGATGACGCCTCCGCGCGTGCGCCGGTCGACATGCCGCTCGAGATCCTGCTCGGCAAGCCGCCCCGCATGCAGCGGCGGGTGGAGCGCTTATTCTCGCCGCGCCGCGCCCTCTCGAGTGCCGGGGCGACGCTCGCCGCCTCGCTCGATCGGCTGCTGAGCCTGCCGGCGATCGCCGACAAGTCCTTCCTGATCACGATCGGCGATCGTACCGTGGGAGGTCTCATCAGCCGCGATCAGATGGTCGGCCCCTGGCAGGTCCCGGTTGCCGACGTGGCGGTGAGCCTTGCGGACTACGAGGGCTACGCGGGCGAGGCGATGGCGATGGGCGAGCGCGCGCCCGTGGCGCTCATCGATGCGCCGGCCTCGGGGCGGCTGGCCGTGGGCGAGGCGATCACGAACATCCTCGCGGCCGATGTGCGCCGGCTCACCGATGTGCGGCTCTCGGCGAACTGGATGGCGGCCTGCGGCGAGCCCGGCGAGGATGCCGACCTGTATGCGACGGTGCGGGCGGTGAGCGATCTGTGCGTCGCGCTCGGCATCGCGATTCCCGTGGGCAAGGACTCGCTCTCGATGCGCACCGAGTGGCGCGATGCCGAGGGAATGCATCGCATGCTCGCGCCGATCTCGCTCATCGTTTCGGCCTTCGCGCCCATCGCCGATGCGCGGCGCACGCTCACCCCGCAGCTCGATCTTGCCGTCGACAGCCGCCTCTGGCTGATCGATCTCGGCGCGGGGCGCAACCGCCTCGGCGGCTCATGCTGGGCGCAGGTGCATGAGCAGGGCGGCGGGGAGCCGGCCGATCTCGAGTCACCCGCGCTGCTCGCGCGGCTGGCCGAGGCCTTGCATGCGCTCAAGGCCGCGAACCTCGTTCTCGCCTATCACGACCGCTCCGACGGCGGTGTGCTCGTGACGCTGCTCGAGATGGCCTTCGCCGCGCGCTGCGGTCTCGAGATCACGCTCGAGGGAGCCGATCCGATCGGCGCCGCCTTCGCCGAGGAGCTCGGCGTGGTGCTGCAGATCGAGACGGCGCGCAGCCGCGAGGCGCGCGCGATCCTCGAGCGGCATGGACTTTTCGAGCTCACGACCGACCTCGGCGCGCCGCAGCCGGGCGATCGGATCCGGGTCTTCGTCGGCGAGAGCCTCGAGCTCGATGCCTCACGCATCGAGCTCAATCGGCGCTGGAGCGAGGTGTCCTATCGCATGCAGTCGCTGCGCGACAATCCCCAGTGCGCGCGCGAGGAGTATGCGCGGCTGCTCGATGCCGGCGATCCGGGCCTGCACGCCGCGCTCAGCTACGACCCGGCCGAGGAGATCACTGCGCCGCTGATTGCGAGCGGCGCCCGGCCCGTCGTCGCGGTGCTGCGCGAGCAGGGCGTGAACAGCCAGACGGAAATGGCCGCCGCGCTCACGCGCGCGGGATTCGAAGCCGAGGACGTGCACATGAGCGACCTGATTCACGGGCGCGTGCATCTCGGGCGCTTCCGTGGCCTGATTGCCTGCGGCGGGTTCTCCTATGGCGATGTGCTCGGGGCCGGGGAGGGCTGGGCCAAATCGATCCTCTTTCACCCCAAGGTGCGCGACGAGTTCAGCGCCTTCTTCGAGCGCGAGGACGCCTTCACGCTCGGCGTGTGCAACGGGTGCCAGATGCTCGCGGCGCTGCGCGAGATCATTCCGGGCACCGCGGGCTGGCCGCGCTTCGTGCGCAACCGCTCCGAGCAGTACGAGGCGCGTCTCTGCCTGGTGCGGGTGCCCCCGTCGCGCTCGGTGCTGTTCAGCGGCATGCACGGCTCGGTGCTACCGATCGTGGTGTCGCACGGCGAGGGATTCGCGGAGTTTCATGCCCACCATGGCGCCGAGCGGCTGCTCGAGGAGCGCGCGGTGGTGCTGCAGTACGTCGACAGCCGCGACGAGCCGACCGAGATCTATCCGGCGAATCCCAATGGCTCGCCGCTCGGTGTCGCCGGAATGTGCAGCGAGGATGGGCGCGTGACGGCGGTCATGCCGCACCCCGAGCGGGTGTTTCGCACGGTGCAGCACTCCTGGCGCCCGCCCGGCTGGGACGAGGACGGCGGCTGGATGCGCCTGTTCCGCAACGCGCGGATGTTCGTCGGCTGAGCGGCTCGCGGCGCCGCGAATTGGGCAGTGGGCGTCTCGCCTCGCCCGGACTAGGAGTGCGCCGCCCGGCTCGCAGGCTCGTCCTGCAGCGGCGCCACGTACTTGCGAAAGCTCATGGCCTGCATGAGACGCGCCTTGCGCACGAACGTCTGATAGAGCAGGTCGCGCATGACTTCGAGCAGGATCCCGGCCTGCTCGCCGTCGAGCGCCGGTTGATTCGGCCACGGATCGCTGTCGCTGCCGAAGAGCACGCCGCGCAGGGTCGCGAAATTCTCGTCGTCCAGCTCGGCGAGCGCCCGGATCTCCTGCAACGCGTCGAACATCTCGAGCTTGCCGCGCTCACCGAGCTCGCGAAACAACGACTGCGCGGTGCGCCGGACCATCGAGCCGAACGCGTTGTAGCAGCTCGCCGTGTAACAGCTGAGCGCCTCCTTGAACAGTGACTCCGCCTCCTCCGGAAGGTAGGTGAGCGGAAAGTTCTCGCGTGCGCGCTCGACCTCGATGTAGTTCGGTGCAAGCTCGATGCGCAGCGCCGTGTACGCACGCACGAAGAACTTGAGGAACACCGGCTCGCCGCAGGCGTCGCAGCGAAATACGACACCGACCTGCTTCGGCTTGCGCCGGCTCAGATCCTCGAATTTCGGCACGGCCACCGGCGTCAGGTGAGTCAGTGTCTGACAGTGCGGGCAGGTGAGCGCGATGCCCTGGTACTCGACATGCAGCTCGTCTTGCGGAGTGATGTAGATGCTCATGACCTTTGTGCCTCAGCCCGTAAGAGGTTTATAGCGGATTCTATGCGGTTGTGAAGCATCCTCGCCCTTTCTTCTCTTCAAGTCTTCAACATATTCCTGATAATTACCCTCAAACCACACCACCTGGGAATCGCCCTCGAAGGCGAGGATGTGGGTGGCGATGCGGTCGAGGAACCAGCGATCGTGCGAGATGACCACCGCGCAGCCCGGGAAGGCGAGCAGCGCCTCCTCGAGCGCGCGCAGCGTCTCGATGTCGAGGTCGTTCGTGGGCTCATCGAGCAGCAGCACGTTGCCGCCCGATTTCAGGACCTTGGCGAGGTGCACCCGGTTGCGCTCGCCGCCCGACAGATCGCCGATGAATTGCTGCTGCTGCACACCCTTGAAGTTGAAGCGCCCGACGTAGCCCCTCGATGAGGTCTCGTAGGCGCCCACCTTGATGAGATCGAGGCCGCCCGAGATCTCCTGCCACACGGTGTTCTTGTCGTTGAGCGCCTGGCGTGATTGATCGACGTAGGCGAGCTTGACGCTCGGGCCGGTGCGCACCTCGCCGGCGTCGGGCTTCTCCAGTCCGGCGAGCATGCGAAACAGCGTCGTCTTGCCGGCGCCGTTCGGGCCGATGATGCCGACGATGCCCCCCGGCGGCAGGCTGAAGCTGAGCGACTCGATCAGCAGTCGATCGCCGTAGCCCTTGCGCAGGCCCTTGCACTCGATCACCAGGTCGCCGAGCCGCTCACCGGGCGGGATGTAGATCTCGTTGGTCTCGTTGCGCTTCTGAAATTCCTGCGAGGCGAGCTCCTCGTAGCGTTGCAGGCGCGCCTTGGACTTCGCCTGCCGCGCCTTCGGATTGGTGCGCACCCATTCGAGCTCGCGCTTCAAGGTCTTCGCGAGCGCCTCCTGCTGGCGCTCCTCCTGGGCGAGGCGCGTCTGCTTCTGCTCGAGCCACGAGGAATAGTTGCCCTGCCAGGGTATGCCGTGACCGCGGTCGAGCTCGAGGATCCACTCGGCGACGTTGTCGAGAAAATACCGGTCGTGGGTCACTGCGATCACCGTGCTCGGGTACTCCTCGAGGAAGTGCTCGAGCCAGGCGACCGATTCGGCATCGAGGTGGTTGGTCGGCTCGTCGAGCAGCAGCATGTCGGGCTTCGACAGGAGCAGGCGGCAGAGCGCGACGCGGCGCCGCTCGCCGCCCGACAGCGTTCCAATGCGCGACTCCCAGGGCGGCAGGCGCAGCGCATCGCCGGCGATCTCGAGCTTGCGCTCGAGCTCCCAGCCGCCGACCGCATCGATCTGGTCCTGCAGCTTTGCCTGCTCCTCCATGAGCTTCCCCATCTCATCGTCCGAGAGCGGCTCGGCGAAGCGGTCGCTCACGGCGTTGAAGCGATCGATGAGACGCTGCACGTCCCCGACCCCTTCGCCGACCACCTCGCGCACCGTTTTCGACTCATCGAGCTGCGGCTCCTGGGGCAGGTAGCCCACCTTGATGCCGGCCTGCGCACGCGCCTCGCCCTCGATCTCCTTGTCCTGCCCCGCCATGATCTTGAGGAGCGTCGATTTGCCGGACCCGTTCAGGCCGAGCACGCCGATCTTTGCCCCCGGGAAGAAGCTCAGGGAAATGTCGCGCAGGATCACGCGCTTGGGGGGCACAACTTTGCCCACCCGGTTCATGGTGTAGATGAACTGAGCCATGGTGCTATCCGAGGGTCGGTCGGGGAGGCGCGAATTATCCGCGACCCTTGCCGCCTTGTCGAATGGCGCGCAGCAGCGGGCCGATACGCGCGCTCGCGCCCTTCGAATCGCCGCCGCTTCGGGCGAGGAAGACCGCCGGCGCGAGCGCCGGCGGTTCGTCAGAAGCTGAAGTTGACCTGCGTGCCGAAGGTGCGCGGCTGCACGGTCGAGTAGCGGATCACCTGCGGGACGTTGAACTGGAAGCTCGTGTTGTTGGCGCTCACCAGCGCGATCTTGTTGGCGAAGTTATCGACGAAGAACATCGCGGACCAGCGGTTGCGCGCCAGGGTGAGGCGCGCATTCGCCAGGCTGTAGGAGGGGAGCTGCAGACCGAAGTAATACGCCTCGTCATACGAGGGTCCGACGTAGGTATCGTCGATGCGTGCCGTCAGCTTGTAATCCTGCGCCAGCGGGGTTGAATAGATGAGCGCGAGGGTGCCCCCGCTGCGCGGCACGTTGAGGATCGGTGTCGTGCAGCTCGACGAATTGGTGCAGTAGTGGCCGTTCGCGGTGAACAGCAGGGATTGATACAGAGGAGTGGGCTGGGTAATGCGCGCATCCGTGTACGTGCCGCTCGCCGACACCGTGAAATTCTGCGTGAGCTTGGCGTTGACCTCGAGCTCCGGCCCATACGAATGCCCGGTGCCTGCGTTGACGTTGGCCTCGTAGCCGCACAGTAGCAGCACCGACTGTTGCACGTTGGTCCAGCGGATGTAATAGAAGTCGCTATTGACCTGCAGCCAGTTGTCGAACATGCGCGCCTTCTCACCGACCTCGTAGTTCCACACGCCATCCGGACCAAAGGTCTGCGGCGTCCCGGCGGCGCAGTGCGGCGGCTGGCTCGGGGGCGGGAAGTAGATGTTGGAGCCCCCGGGGCGGAACCCGCGGGCAGCGGTTGCATAGGCGGTCAGATTCGCGGTGGGCTCGTACGACAGATTCACGCGCGGGTTGAAGCCGTGTTCGGAGGCCTCTGTCACCTGGAAGGTGGCGGGCTCTGTCGGAGTCAGACCGAAGTACCCCCATTCCTTCTCCCCGACGTCGCTTTGGTAGGAGTAGTAGCGCACCCCCGCCGCGAGCTTCCAGGCATCGGCGAACCTCCAGGTCCCGTCGGCGAATAGCGCCCACTGCTTCAAGTGATAGGGGTTGTTCGACTGGAAGTAGACCCCACCGGGCGCGAGCGTGTTCTGCGGGGCGCTGCTCTGCTCATTCCAGGCGGAGGTGAGGTGGCTGTAGAACGCGCCGCCGACCCATTGCACCGGCCCGTTGCCGATCGAGCTCAGACGGATCTCCTGGCTGATCTGTTGCGAGGGGTCGTACTCGTAGTACGGGATGGGCGCGAACGGCGGAATGGGTGGCGCAAAGTTCAAGTCGGTGGCATAGATCGATTCGGACGCATCCTGCGTCTGGATCGAAAGTCGCTCGAAGTACGAGCTTGCGCTTGTGAGCTGTGCGAAGGGCAGGTTCGCCACGACGGTCAGCGAGTACACGTCCGCCTTGTCGATGATCGGCTCGGTGAGCGGGAAACCCTCGTAATGGTTCTCATACGGAGCGCCGGGCGGACTGTCGATGAGATCGTAGCCACCCGTTTCGAGCGTCTGCGTGAAGGCCATCGCCGTGACGGATAGATCCTCGCTCGGCTTGTAGAGCAGCGTCACGCGTCCGCCGTAGAGGCGCTCGGTGTTCACGTCGGGTATGACGCCCGTGACGGGTGCCGAGAGAATGCCGCCCTTGGTCCAGTTGGTGAACGGGAAGGGGTCGATCACGACCTCGTTGATCCAGCCGCTGCGATAGGTGTCGCTCGCGACGACCCGCAGGGCGAACGCGTTGCCCAAGGGCAGGTTCAGCATGACGTTGGCGCTGCCATTGGCATGGCCGCCGTCGGTGTAGGAGCCCATGGCCTGCGCGGAGCCCTCGAAGGTGTTGAGCTTCGGCTGGTTGGTGATGATCCTGATCGTGCCGCCCATCGATCCGGAGCCATAGAGCGTGCCCTGCGGACCGCGCAGCACCTCGATGCGATTCACATCGTACAGGTCCGGGTCGATGACGACCTTGCCCGATTGCGACAGCGCCGGCGGTGAGAGCGGTACCTCATCGAGGTAGAAACCCACGGTCGGGGCTGCGCCACCGTTCGATGCGAGGCCGCGCGACTCGAATTCGGTGAGCCCAGGGCTCGCGTAGCGCTGCGACAGGCCGGGCACGTCGCGTGCGAGATCGGTCGCCGCGTTGATGCCCTGTTGCTGCAACTGATCGGCACTGAGTGCCGTGATGCTGATGGGCGTGCTCTGCACGGTGGAGACGAACTTCTCCGCCGTGACGACGATCTCCTCGAGGCCCGAGCTCTGCTCGGCGTCGGCCGCACGTGTGATGGCGGGCGCCGACAGTGCGATGAGCATGCCGAGCAGCGGAGCGGCGCGCGGCGCCCACGCTGGAGTCTCGACGGGCAGAGTGACCGTGGTTCGAGCGCCCTCGCGCGCCCTCCCGGTGCCAGGGAACTGTGGCATGGCTCGCATCCCCTCCGTCTGCACCTGCAGCGATGCGAAGTAAACTTTTCTGCAGGCGAGATCGTTTGTGTTGGACTCGCTTCTCGACCCGCCGCCCTGAAGCGGCTGCGACGATTAAACGTCCGCTCGCCGGGCCCGGGTAGTAGCCGCATGTTACAGCCGGCGAGCGCAGTGACACAAAACAAAAGTGCCCTGGGCGTTGCCTCGTTTTCGAGCATGCAGCACCGGTCCGTGCACCCGTGTGGCGCGGTGCTGGGCGCACGACGGACGTGCGCGTGCGGACGTGGGCGCGTGGCGCCGCTGATGCAATGCTCCTATATTACCCAGGGGCTTCGGCCCTGCGGTTGAATGCGCTCGAGGGGGGTTCAACACATGAGGCTGCGCCGGAAGGTGGGGATGCTCGCGGGTGGTGCGCTGCTCATGGCGAGCGCACCGGTGGGCGCCCAGCAGAGCGACCTCGACCCCGGCGCACAGCTGCCGCTCGCCGAGTCGCACGACGTGGTGCGTCTCAAGCCGAATCCCCGCCGGCTCTATGTCCTCGACACCATGTTTCCGGCCGCGGAAGCCGCCAAGACCTATATTCTCGATGGCGCGACCGGCAAGCTCGAGGGCATGTTCAATCAGGCCTACTGGCCCAACTTCGCCGTCTCCCCGGATGGCCTGGAGCTCTACGCGGTCGACTCCTACTGGGAGAAGCACACCCGGGGCAAGCGCAGCGATTACATCGTCGTGCGTGATGCCGCGACGCTCCAGGTGAAGGAGGATGTCGCCTTGCCGGCGGGACGGCTGCTCATCGTCTCGAAGAAATACAATTTCGATGTGACGCCGGATGGGCGCTTCGGACTCACCTATAACCTCGCGCCGGTGACCGCGGTCACGGTCACGGATCTCAAGGCGCGCAAGTCCGTGGGCTCGATTCCCGTGCCGGGCTGCGGACTCATCTTCGCGCAGGCGCCGCACCGCTTCTCATCGCTGTGCGCGGACGGCTCGGTCATCACCGTGACGTTCGATGATGCCGCCCAGGGAACCACGAAGCGCGCCGAGCATGTCTTCGATGCGAAGAGCGACCCGGCCTTCGAGCATTCCGGCTGGGACAAGCCGGGACACGTGCTCTATCTCGTCACCTACCGCGGCCAGATCATCCCGGTGATCCTCGACGGCGATCAGGCCCGCGCGGGGGCGAGCTGGTCGCTCACGAGCGCGGCGGAGCGAGCGCAAGGCTGGCGGCCCGGTGGCTGGCAGGTCAGCCACGTGCACTCGAAGCGCCACGAGCTCTACGTTCTGATGCATCAGGGCCGTGACTGGACGCACAAGCTGTCGGGACACGAGGTGTGGGTGTTCGACGCCGTGCAGGGCCGGCGCACCCGGCGCATCAAGCTCGCGGAAGCTGCGCAATCGGTCGCGGTCTCGCAGGATGAGGAGCCGCTCGTGTATGTCATCACCGACAGCGGCAAGATTGCCGCCTATGAGGCCTCGAGCGGCCGGGAGCTGTATCGGACCGCTCAGGTCGGCTTCACGCCGCAGCTGCTCACGGTGTCGGGGGAGTGAGCATGGATCCGCTGTTGCACGTGACGCTCGTGCTCTCACTCAGCGGCCTGTTCGGCGCGGCGGGTGTGCAGAAGCTCCGCGCCTTTCGCGAATGGCCCGACGTGCTGCGCAACTACCAAATGCTGCCCGATCCCTGGGTGCGGCCCGTCGCGGCGATCCTGCCCGGCGCCGAGCTCGCGATCGCGGCGGCGCTCATGCTCGCGCCACTGCGGGCGCGGGCGGCGCTCGCGGCGGCCGGCCTGCTGCTCATCTTCGCACTGGCCCTCGGCGTCAATCTCAAGCGAGGCCGCCGCGAGATCGATTGCGGCTGCTTGGGCGGACGGCTGAAGCAGCCGCTCGCCCCCTGGATGCTGGTGCGCAACGCCGTGCTCGCGGCCGCCGCGCTTGCGCTGCGGGTGCCGCTTTCCTCGCGCCCGCTGGCACCGCTCGAGCTGTGGGTCGCCGCGGGCGCCGCACTCACGCTCGCCCTCCTGTATCTCGCGCTCGGCCTGGTGCTCGCGGTGCCCGCGTCGCAGGGTGCGCGCGCCGCACATGCCCCGAGGCCGCCGAGGTGACCTCATGCAGAGCCTGAATGCCGCGCTTCCCTACATCGTTCTGCTGCAGCTCGCGCTCACGCTCGCGCTCGCCGTTTTGCTGTTCGGGCTTGCCCGCCAGATCGGTGTTCTGCACGAGCGCATCGCGCCGATGGGCGCCATGACGAGCGATCGCGGTCCCCAGGTGGGGGAGCCGGCACCGGCGCTGTCCGCGCCGACGCTCGAGGGCGAGCCGCTCGAGCTCGCCGGGCCATCTTCCGACGGGCGCAGCCGCCTGCTGCTGTTCGTCGCACCGAGCTGTCCTGTGTGCAAGAAGCTGCTGCCGATTGCGCGCTCATTCATGCGCGCCGAGCGTGTGCGCATCACGCTCGTCGGTGATGGCGAGCCGGCGGCGCAGCGCGCGATGGTGCAGCAGTTTGGACTCGAGGGCCTCGCTTACGTGAGCTCCCCGCAGATCGGCCTCACCTATCAGGTGGGCAAGCTGCCGTACGCGGTGCTCATCGACGCCGCGGGCGTCATCCGTGCCAAGGGGCTCGTCAACACGCGCGAGCATCTTGAAAGCCTGCTCATTGCCGAGGAGACCGGCTTCGGAACGGTGCAGGCCTACCTCGCCGCAGGTGCGCGCACGCAGCCTGCGCAGGCCGACACCACCGAGGTGAGTGAAACATGAGACCCCTGTCGCGATCGCACTTCGATCGGATGTTCGAGACCTTGAGCCGGCGAGCCGCGCAGCGCAGCTCGCGTCGCGGCTTCCTCTCGCTCTGTGGCGGCTGGCTGATCGCCGCCTCGGCGTTCCCGCTGTTGCCGGTAGCGCGCCGGGTGCAGGCTGCAGAGCCTGCGCAGAGGTCGAAGTCCGCGGGCCGCTTCGCCTCGGATTTCGCCAACCAGGCACAGACGACCGATCCCACGCAATGCAACTACTGGCGCTACTGCTCGAGCGATGGCTACCTGTGCGCTTGCTGCGGCGGCGGCCCTCATACCTGTCCCGCGGGCACGACGCCCTCGCCGAGCTCGTGGGTGGGATCGTGCATCAATCCCGATGATGGCAAGAGCTATCTCATCGCCTATCGCGACTGCTGCGGCCAGGACTCGTGCGGCCAGTGCGCCTGCCTCGGGCAGGAGGGTGACATGCCCGAATACCGGCCGCAGGTGAACAACGACATCGTCTGGTGCTTCGGCGCCTCGAGCATGGTCTATCACTGCTCGAGCGCCGGTCTGGTGGGACTCGCCGAATAGGGATGTCGTGCGCACGCCTTTCGCTCGCCTGACCGTGCTCGTGCTGCTCTTTGCGGTGGGTGCGATGCCCGCTCCTCTGCGGGCCGATTCGAGTGGAGCGCGCTCGAGCGTCGAGGCGTCGGAGGTGCCCGACGTGGTGGCGCGTGCGGCCGGCCTGAAGCTCAAGCCGATGGCGCGCGCGGCGCGCCTTTACGCCCTCAATTGTCAGGGATGCCATGGCGAGGCGGGTGTGTCGGTGCCGGAAATACCGCGGCTCGCCGGCCGGGTCGGCTACTTCGCGCGCCTCGCCGAGGGGCGGCGCTATCTGGTGCAGCTGCCCAACGTCGCCCTGAACCCGAGCTCGGATGCGGACATCGCTGAGATCTTGAACTTCGTGCTCTTGACCTTCAGCCGGGCGCAGCTGCCTGCGGATTTTCATCCGTACCGGGCCGCGGAGGTCGGCGCGCTGCGTCGCGAGCGCATTGAGCCGGCAGCGCGCCGGCGGCAGGTCGTCGCGGCCCTGCTGGCGGCACGACGGATACCCTCCTCGGACGTCCTTTCCTTGCCGCAGCCGGTGCTCTACTGATGCCGCGCGCAGCGCTCCAGCTGCTCATGCTCGCGCTGCCGCTGGCGGCGGCGCAGGCCGATCCGCTCGCCGCGGGGCGCGACAAGTACGTGCAATGCGCCTCCTGTCACGGCTCGGACGGACGCTCCGCCGTGATGCCGCAGTATCCGAAGATCGGCGGTCAGAATCTCGAATACCTCATCAATGCCTTGAAAGCGTACCGGGATGGCCGGCGCCAGGGCACCTATGCCGCCATGATGGGCCTGGTGGCAAAGCCGTTGAGTGATGAGGACATCGCGAACCTGGCGGCCTACATCGCATCCCTTTAGATCTTCATCCGGAGAGCCCCGCATGTGCCACATCTACCTCTCGAGCGACCCCATTCAATACGAGGCGCGCAGCCGGGCGCTGCGCATCCACGGCGTCGCGACCACGATTCGACTCGAGAACGAATTCTGGGGCGTGCTGCAGAGAATTGCCGAATCCGAGGGCAAGACGACCAATCAGATCATCACCGAGCTCTACGATGAGGCGATGACGCGCGAGGCCGAGGAGACACCGCGCAACTTCGCCTCGGTGCTGCGCGTCAGCTGCTGCCGCTATCTCGCGCTGCATGGCGATTCAGGGGTCGTGAGGCGGGCGGCGGCGCCGCTCGCGCGAGTGGCCGCGAGCGCGCCGCCACCGACCTCGCTTGAACTGGTGCGGACGAAATAGGGGAGTTCCATGGCGAAGCTCATTCATTCGATGATCCGGGTGGCCGACCTCGATCGGGCCAAGGCCTTCTATGCGCAGGGTTTTGGCCTGACCGAGTCGCACCGCATGGACTTTCCAACGTTCACGCTGCTCTACCTGCGTGATCCGGAGAGCGGACACGAGCTCGAGCTCACGCTCAACAAGGGGCAGCAAGAGCCCTACACCCACGGCTCGGGCTACGGTCATATTGCCTTCGCGGTCGAGGATCTCGCAGGGCACCATGGGCGCCTCAAAGCGCTCGGCTACCCGGTCGGTGACATCAAAGAGCTCAAGGCAGCGAGCGGGACGGCACGTTTCTTCTTCACGAGCGATCCGGACGGCTACAAGGTGGAGGTACTGGAGAGGGGCGGCCATTACGTCTAGCTTCGGCTACAATTTCAGGCCCTGCCTGAAAGGTGTGCCGATGTTCAAATCCAGCATGACGATTGCCGATCTCGACCCTGAGCTGGCCACCGCCATCCGCGGCGAGCGTCAGCGGCAGGAAGATCATATCGAGCTCATCGCCTCGGAGAACTACACGAGCCCGCGCGTGCTCGAGGCTCAAGGGTCGGTGCTCACCAACAAGTACGCGGAAGGCTACACGGGCAAGCGCTACTACGGCGGGTGCGAGTTCGTCGACATCGCCGAGACGCTCGCCATCGAGCGGGCGAAGAAGCTCTTCAATGCCGACTATGCGAATGTGCAGCCGCATTCGGGCTCGCAGGCGAACGCCGCCGTCTATCTCGCGTTGCTGAATCCCGGCGATCCGATCCTCGGCATGAGCCTCGATCACGGCGGGCACCTCACCCATGGAGCGAAGGTCAATTTCTCGGGCAAGCTCTTCAAGGCCTCGCAGTACGGCATCAAGGCCGAGAGCGGCGAGATCGATTACGAGCAAGTCGAGAAGCTCGCGCGCGAGCATCGGCCGAAGCTCATCGTGGCCGGTTTCTCGGCCTACTCGCGCATCATCGACTGGGCGCGCTTTCGCGCGATCGCCGATGCCGTGGGTGCACTGTTCATGGTCGACATGGCGCACGTCGCCGGGCTCATCGCAACCGGCCACTATCCGAGCCCCGTCCCATTCGCGGACGTGGTGACGACGACGACGCACAAGACGCTGCGCGGACCGCGCGGCGGCCTGATTCTCGCGCGGGCCAATGCCGAGATTCAGAAAAAGCTCAACTCCATGGTGTTCCCGGGCACCCAGGGTGGGCCGCTGATGCACGTGATTGCCGGCAAGGCGGTGGCCTTCCTCGAGGCGCTGCAGCCGGAGTTCAAGGCCTACTCGGCGCAAGTCATCGCCAATGCCCGTGCGATGACCCGGGTGCTTCAGCAGCGCGGCTACAAGATCGTGTCCGGCGGCACCGACAACCACCTGTTCCTGCTCGATCTGGTCGACAAGAACATCACCGGCAAGGATGCGGACGCGGCGCTCGGACGCGCGCACATCACGGTCAACAAGAACGCGGTGCCAAACGATCCGCGACCGCCGATGATCTCGAGCGGGCTGCGCATCGGCACTCCCGCCTCGACGACGCGCGGCTTCAAGGAGCGCGAAGTCGAGCAGCTCTCTCACTGGATCGCCGACATCCTGGGCTCGATGGGGGATGAGGGCACGGTGCAGCGGGTGCGGGGTGAGGTGACCGCGCTCTGCAAGCGCTTCCCCGTGTATGCTTGAGCATCCCGGGGCCTGAAAGGCCCCCAAGGCGGCGGCAGGATCGCCCGAGCGCCCCATGCACTGCCCGTTTTGCGGCCACACGGAGACCAAGGTCATCGATTCACGCCTCGCCGGCGAGGGGCGACAGATCCGCCGGCGACGCGAGTGTCTCGAGTGCGCGGAGCGCTTCACCACTTTCGAGAGCGCGGAGCTTTTGCTGCCGAATGTGGTGAAGGAAGACAAGAGCCGCGAGCCCTTTGATGAGAAGAAACTGCTCGCAGGGATGAGCAAGGCGCTCGAGAAGCGGCCGGTGGGGCGCGAGGCCATCGAGGCGGCCGCAGCCCGCATCTGCCACAAGCTGCGCAGCCTCGGCGAGCGCGAGATCGCCTCGCGCGCCATCGGCGAGCTCGTGATGGAGGAGCTGCGCCACCTCGATGAGGTGGCCTACGTGCGCTTCGCCTCGGTGTACCGCAGCTTTCAGGACCTCGAGGCCTTTCGCACCGAGATCGACGCGCTGCGCAAGCACCGCAGGCGGCGGGAGACGAGCCAGGATCAGCTGCCCCTGCTGCCGGGCGAGGACGCGGCGGAGCGGCGCAAATGAGCTTGCAGATCATCGTGACGGGGTCCTGATGGAACGGGACGAGATGCACATGGCGCGCTCGATCGAGCTTGCGCGGCGCGGGCTCTACACCACCGATCCCAATCCGCGCGTCGGTTGCGTGCTCGTCGATGGCGAGCGAGTGCTCGGCGAGGGCTGGCATGTTCGCGCCGGTGAGGCGCATGCGGAGGTCGTGGCGCTGCGCGCCGCGGCGGTCGGCGCGGACGCCGGAGGCGCGGCCGGGGAGGGCGCTCCCGCGGACGGGGTGGCGCCGCCGGGCTGGGCGCCGGGCGCGAGCGGCATGGGGCGCTCGGTGCGCGGCGCCACCGCGTACGTGACGCTCGAGCCCTGCAGCCACGTCGGTCGCACCGGTCCCTGCGCCGTGGCGCTCATCGAGGCGGGCATACGGCGGGTCGTGTGCGCCTCGGTGGACCCGAACCCGAAAGTCGCCGGCGCCGGCATCGAGCGGCTGCGCGCGGCGGGTGTCGCGGTGTCCGTCGGCGTGCTCGAGCACGAGGCGCGCGCTCTCAATCCCGGCTACTTCTCGCGTCACGAGCGCGGGCGGCCGTGGGTGCGCTTGAAGCTCGCCGTGAGCCTGGATGGACGCAGCGCCCCGGTGGGTGGAGGACCGATGCTGCTCACAGGCGAGGCTGCGCGCGCCGATGTGCAGCGCTGGCGCGCGCGCAGCTCGGCGATTCTCACCGGCGCCGGCACGGTCGTGACGGACGATCCGCGGCTCGATGTGCGTCTCGCCTACGGTCCCTGGGTGCGCCAGCCCTTGAAGGTCGTGCTCGATGAGCAGCTGCGCGTCGCGCCCGGGGCGCGGGTGTTCGCGGGCGGTGCGCCGGTGCTCGTATTCACGGGCGAGGCGACGTCGGTGCGCTCCTCGTTTCCGGCGACGGTCGAGATCGCGCGGGTGCCGCCTGCCCGCGCGGGTGCTTGGCGGCTCGGCGGCGGCGGGCTCGATCTCAAAGCGGTGCTCGAGCGGCTCGCGGCGCGCGAGATCAACGAGCTTCTGGTCGAGTGCGGGGCACGGCTCGCGGCCTCCTTTCTCGAGGCGCAGCTCGTCGATGAGCTCGTGCTCTATGTCGCGCCGTTGCTGCTCGGAGCGGATGCAGCGCCGCTCGCCGCGCTCAGGACGCTACCCCTCGAGCGGCTGCCGCGTTTTTCTCTGCTCGATGTCGAGCGCTTCGATGCGGACGTGCGCCTGGTGCTCGCGCCGCGGGGGGGCTGACCATGTTCACGGGCATCATCGTCGCGCAGGGCACGGTGCTTGCGCGGGCCGACCGCGGTGGCGACCTCGCGCTCGCGATCGGCACGCCTGCGCCCGCGGTCGCACCGGCGCTCGCCGGGCGCCTCGGAGTCGGCGACAGCATCAGCGTCGAGGGAGTGTGTCTCACGGCGACGCGCGTCGAGGCCGACCGATTCGAGGCGGATGTGTCGGGCGAGACGCTCGGGAAGACGACGCTCGGAGGGCTTGAGGTCGGCTCGCACGTCAATCTCGAGCCGAGCCTGCGCGCCGGCGATGCGCTGGGCGGACACTGGGTGAGCGGCCACGTCGATGCGGTTGGCACGGTTGCATCGCTTGCATCCGATGCCCGCTCCCGGCGCCTCGTCTTCGAGCTGCCCGCCGAGCTCATGCGCTTCGTCGCGCCCAAGGGCTCGATCTGCGTCAACGGCGTGAGCCTCACGGTCAACGGGGTCGCGGGCAATCGCTTCGACGTCAACATCATTCCCCACACCCTGGAGGTCACGACGTTGGGCGCGCTTCAGGTCGGCGCGCGCGTGAACGTCGAAATCGATCTGGTTGCTCGATATCTCGAGCGTCTCTTGAGCGCCGGCAAGGCGCCGCAGTGATCCGGCGCGCCAAGAACTTGAGTTCTCCCTATGTCCATCGTGTGCATCGGAGACGGCTGTGATGGATTCGAGCGCCTTGAATGATTTTGCGGCCCGTTACACGGCCGCTTGGTGCAGTCAGTGCGCTGCACGTGTGGCCTCATTTTTTGAAGAACGGGGGTCCCTCAAGATCAATGATGCGAGCGCCGCCCTCGGACGGGCGGCCATCACGAAGTCCGCGCAAAGCTTCATGAGCGCCTTTCCGGATCTGGTGGTCAAGATGGATCGACTCGTCGCGAAGGGGGCCAGGACGGAATATCACTGGACGTTGACCGGAACCCATGCGGGGCCTGGCGGCACAGGGAAGTTTGTCCGGATCAGCGGCTTCGAGGAGTGGCGCTTCGGTCCCGACGGACTGATTGCGGAATCGTTGGGCCATTTCGATTCCGCCGACTACGAGCGCCAATTGAGCGCCGGCGGAAAACAGACGGAATAGCGCAGCGCCCTCTGCATGAGTTGGGCTGAAGCGAAATCCGGAGCGGTATCGCTCGCTCGAGTCGCAGACCGTTGGATCTATGTCTGCATGGCCGGGCTGTTTGTCCTGACTGCCCTCGCGGGCTTCATCCCCGACTCCATCGATATCCTCAGGGCCGTCAAGGCGGGCGAGCGGCCGGCTCTGCCACCGATCCTCCACGTCCACGCGATTCTGATGGCGTCCTGGCTGTTGCTGCTGATGGCGCAGACGAGCCTCGTCGCCCTCGGGCGCAGCACGCAACACATGAAACTGGGGTTGATCTCGATCGTGCTGGCACCCGCCCTCGTCATCGCGATGGTTGCAGTGGTGAAGTCGACCTGGTCGATGATCGCCTCGCTTCCTCCAGGGGCGATGACCCCTGATGCGTTGAGTGCCCTGAAGCTCGAGGTGACCAACACCCTGTTGATCCAGATCCGAGTCATTCCGCTCTTCGCGGGTCTGGTCGCCTGGGCGCTCCTCGTACGAAGGAAGGATTCCGAGGCGCACAAGCGGTTGATGATCCTGGCGACGGTCATGCCACTGCCGGCGGCTTTCGATCGAATTGATTGGCTGCCGGCGACGCTTCCGGAGAATCCCGCTTCCGTACACTTGTATACGCTCGTGTGGCTGCTGCCAGTCCTGATCTACGACCTCGCCCGGCGCGGGCGTGTCCACAGGGTTTACTGGATCGGCCTCGCACTGAATGTACCGTTCGTCATAGTTACGCATCTTCTGTGGGGATCGCCCGGGTGGCTCGCCACAGCGCCCAGGCTGATCGGTGTTCAGGGGTGGTAGAAGGGAGCCGGCGTTGCGGCCGCCCCGGCCCAGAGGGTCGAATGCAACCGGGGGGCGCAGATCGTGGTGCTCGCTCGCTCGAAATCAACTATAACATCCATGAAATCAGTGGCTTGTGTTGAAAGCGCAATTTTTCGCGCTATCTTCCGCGGCTGATCGGATCCTAACCAGAGCAGGCAAGCATGGCCTTGAGCACGATCGATGAGATCATCGCCGACCTCCGTCAGGGGAAGATGGCGGTGCTCATGGATGATGAGGACCGCGAGAACGAGGGCGACCTCATCATGGCTGCCGAGCGCGTGCGGGCCGAGGACGTCAACTTCATGGCGCGCTACGGACGCGGGCTCATCTGCCTGACGTTGACGCGCGAGCGCTGCCGGGAGTTGCGCCTGCCGCTGATGGTGAGCGAGACCGACTTGAGCCACCGCACCAACTTCACGCTCTCGATCGAGGCGGCCGAGGGCGTTACCACGGGGATCTCCGCGCACGACCGGGCGCACACGGTGCGCACGGCCGTGGCCCCGGGCACTCGTCCCGAGGATCTGCGCCAGCCGGGGCATGTGTTTCCGCTCATGGCGCAACCGGGCGGGGTTCTCACTCGCGCCGGGCATACCGAGGCGGGCTGCGATCTGGCCCGTCTCGCGGGCTTCACTCCCGCCGCCATGATCGTCGAGATACTGAATGATGACGGCAGCATGGCGCGGCGCCCCGACCTCGAGCGCTTCGCGCACGAGCACTCGCTCAAGATCGGCACCATCGCCGATCTCATCCGCTATCGATTGAAGAACGAGCGCTCGGTCGAGCGCATTTACGATCAACCGGTCGACACCGAGTACGGCGAGTTCAGGCTGTGCTGCTACGAGGATCACGTGCACAAGAACGTGCACCTCGCGCTCGTCAAGGGAGACCTCAACTCCAGGCAGCCGCCGCTCGTGCGCGTGCACATCAAGGACACGCTGCGCGATGTGCTCGGTGTGCGCAGCGAGAAGCTCGGGTGGCCGCTGCGGGCGGCCATCCGGCGCGTCGCGAGCGAGCCCTCCGGCGTCATCGTGATCTTGAGACCCGACGTAAGCCCAAGCGATTTCATGGACAGCGTGCGCCAGCTCGACGCACGCTCGAGCGCCGCGCGCAATCCGGGGGCCACGGTGCTGCGCACCTATGGAACGGGTGCGCAGATCCTCAAGGATCTTGGCCTGAAACGCATGCGCGTGCTCTCGGCGCCGAAGCAGCTGCAGGGGTTGTCCGCCTTCGACCTGGAGATCACCGAGTACATCGACGGCGGTGAGTGAGCACGGAGGGCCTGCGCACGCCCGACGGCTTATACTGGCGAGCGTGCGCTGCTGGCACGCCGGACATCTGCAACGAGGAGCACCGTGTCGAAAGAACGCCCCCCGCTCGAAGGGGACTTGCTGGCGGGGAGCTTGCGCTTCGCGCTCGTCGCCTCGCGCTTCAATCCTGCGGTCGTCGATGCGCTGGTCGCGGCGGCGATCGAGACCTTGAAACGCCATGGCGCGTCCGCCGAGCATATCGAGGTGGTGCGCGTTCCCGGGGCCTACGATATTCCCGTGGTTGCGCGCAAGCTCGCGCTCTCACGCCGCTTCGATGCGCTGATCGCGCTCGGCGCGGTGGTACGCGGCGACACCCCGCACTTCGACTATGTGGCCGGGGAGTGCGCCTCGGGCCTGACGCGCATCGCGCTCGACACCGGCGTGCCCGTCAGCTTCGGCGTGCTCACGACCGACACGATGGAGCAGGCGCTCGAGCGTGCGGGCGGCAAGGCGGGCAACAAGGGCGTGGATGCCGCCCTGGCGGCGATCGAGCTCGCGAATTTGCTGGGAGGCCTGGATGGCTGATGCCGGGCGCCTGGACCTGAGCCCATGAGCACGCACCGTGCCCGCAGTCTTGCTCGCCGCCTCGCGCTGCAGGCGCTCTATCAGCTGCAGATCAATCCGCGCCCCTGGCAGGATGCTCATCGCGAGCTCGATGCCGATCCGGAAGCCGAGCGTGTCGACCGCGGCTACTTCAAGCAGCTGATTGCAGGCATCGGGCCGAATCGCGAGTCGCTCGACCTTCGAATCGCCGGGCTCTCCGAGATACCGCCGCCCGAGCTCGACCCGGTCGAGCATGCGGTGCTCTGGATCGGGCTGCACGAGCTCGCCGAGCACGAGGAGCTGCCCTATCGGGTCGTGCTCGACGAGGCGGTGCAGCTCACCAAGCAGTTCGGTGCGACCGACGGACACAAGTTCGTGAATGCAGTGCTCGATCGGGCCGCGCGCGAGTTGCGGCCGCGTGAGTATGGGCAAGCCGCGCTCTAGCGAGATCTCGGGCGGCACGGCGCCGCGAGCGCTCGGTGAGTTCGACCTCATCCAGCGCTATTTCGCGCACATGGGCTCCTCCCGAGCCGACGTCGTGCTCGGCGTGGGCGACGATGCGGCACTGCTCGAGCCCGCGGCGGATCGCGAGCTCGTCGTCACGGTCGATGCCATCGTCGCCGGGCGTCACTTCCCGGAGGGAACCGATCCGCGCTCGATCGGCCATCGCGTCCTCGCGGTGAACCTGAGCGACATCGCGGCCATGGGCGCCGAGCCCAAGTGGGCGACGCTCGCGCTCACCTTGCCCGAGGCGGATCCGCGCTGGCTCGACGGATTCGCCGCGGGGTTTGCCGATCTTGCCCTCACGCACGGCGTCGCTCTGGTGGGCGGGGATACCACCGCGGGGCCGCTCACCGTGAGCGTTCAGCTCATCGGTCAGGTGCCGGTCGGCACGGCTCTGCGGCGCGACGGGGCGCGGCCCGGCGACTTGCTCGTCGCCACCGGGACGCTGGGTGATTCGGGAGCCGGACTCGCCCTCGCGCTGGGCAAGCTCGAGACACGAGACCGGTCGGCGGCCGAGGAGCTGCGCCGGCGCTTCGATTATCCGACGCCGCGCATTGCGCTCGGGATCGGGGCTCGCGGACTCGCGAACGCCGCCATGGATCTATCGGACGGACTCGCGGGTGATCTACCGAAGCTTGCGGCGGCAAGCGGGGTCGCAGCGCAGGTCGATATCGAGTGTCTACCGCTGTCGGCGGCGCTCACCCGTGTGACGAGCCTCGAGCAGGGACGCGACTGGGCGATCGGCGCGGGCGATGACTACGAGCTGTTGCTGGCCGTGCCCCCGCATCGCTACGACG
>DATGIA010000124.1:0-4382 GCA_035307465.1 Steroidobacteraceae bacterium | reverse complement strand
GGGGCCTGGTGCTGATCGACACCGCCGGCATGGCGCCCCGCGATGTGCGCCTGTCCGAGCAGCTCGCGCAGCTCGCGCTCGGGGCGGTCGAGGCGCGCGTGCTGCTGGCGCTGCCGGCGCAGGCCGACGTGCATGCACTCGAGGACATCGTGCGCGGCTTCGGGCAAGCCGCGCCCGTCGCCTGCATCCTGACCAAGGTCGACGAGGCGGCGAGTCTCGGACCGGCGCTCTCGGTGATCCTGCGGCATCGCCTGCGCATCGCCCATGTCAGCGACGGCCAACGCGTGCCGGAGGATCTGCATGCCGGGCATCAGCGCCGCATCTGGCTGGTGCGCCGCGCGCTCAAGGCGCGCGAGCGCGTCGCGCCGCGCGAGCAGGCCTACCTCGCGCGGGCCTTCGGGCGGGGGCACGCCCATGCGTGACACTCGTCTCCCGCGCAGCCAGGCTGCGACTCTCGAGAAGCTCAACGCCTCACGGCCGGTGAAGGTGATCGCCGTGACCGGCGGCAAGGGCGGCGTCGGCAAGACCACGGTGTCGGCCAATCTCGCGCTCGGCATGGCCGCGCAGGGACGCGAGGTGATGCTGGTCGATGCCGACCTCGGGCTCGCCAACGTCGATGTCATGCTCGGGCTGCATGCGCGCTATCACATGGGGCACGTGCTCGAAGGGCGCTGCACGCTCGAGGAAGCCATCGTCACCGGCCCGCGCGGCGTGCAGATCGTGCCGGCCGCCTCCGGCGTCAAGCGCATGGCGAACCTGACGGCGCTGGAGCATGCCGGCCTGATCCGCGCCTTCTCCGAGCTGTACCACCGCGTCGACGTGCTCATCGTCGACACGGCCGCCGGGCTCTCGGAAAGCGTGCTCACCTTCAGCCAGGCTGCGCACCACGTGCTGGTGGTGGTGTGCGATGAGCCGGCCTCGATCACCGACGCCTATGCCCTCGTCAAGGTCTTGAGCCGCGAGCACGGCGTGCGCCGCTTCCAGGTCCTCGCGAATCAGACGCGCCAGTCGGGGGAGGGCGCCGCGCTGTACCAGAAGATTGCGCGCGTCTGTGACCGGTTTCTCAATGTGACGCTCGAGTTTGCCGGCTCGGTGCCGTTCGACGATTACCTGAGACGCGCGGTGCAACGTCAGGCCGCCGTGGTCGAGGCCTTCCCTGCCACACATGCCTCGATCGCCCTCAAGAATCTGGCCCTCAAGGCCGATAGATGGCCAGTGCCGCAAGCGGCGCGCGGTCACCTGGAGTTCTTCATCGAACGCATGGTGGGGGCCGGGATCGGTCCTTCGACGGTATTGCAATGAGAGCAAGCACTCAGTACGCCAACACACAGAAGCGCGCCGCCCGGCGCGGGCCGGATCAGGAAGCTCCGATCGATGAGCTGCCGCAGGCGGAGCTCGTTCTGCGGCATGCCGATCTGGTCAAGCGCATTGCCTACCATCTCGTGAGCCGCATGCCGCCGAACGTCGAGGTCGACGATCTCATCCAGTCCGGGATGATCGGGCTGCTCGATGCGGCCAAGCATTATTCGGCGGCCAAGGGCGCCAACTTCGAGACCTACGCCGGCATTCGTATCCGCGGCGCGATGCTCGACGAGGTGCGCAAGTCGGATTGGACGCCGCGCTCCGTGCACCGGAGCATGCGGCAGATGGCCGACGTCGTCCGCCGCATCGAGAACGACAAGGGACACGATGCGAGCGCGGCCGAGGTCGCCGAGGGGCTCGGAGTATCGATCGAGGAGTACCACAAGCTCGTACAGGACGCGGCCAGCTGCCGCCTGTTCAGCTTCGATCAGATCGGCACCAGCGAGGATGAGTCGAGCCCGCGCGATCACGCGCGCGACGAGCGTCCCGGGCCATTCGATCACATCGAGGAGGCGGGCTTTCGCGATGCGCTCGCCCGCGCGATCGACGGCCTTCCCGAGCGCGAGAAGCTCGTGCTCTCGCTCTACTACGACGAGGAGATGAATCTGCGCGAGATCGGCGAGGTGCTCGAGGTCTCCGAGTCGCGCATCTGCCAGATCCACGGCCAGGCGCTTGTGCGCCTGCGGGCCCGGCTCGCGGAATGGCTCGCTCCCGGCTAGCTGGATCCATGGACATCCTCACCATCATCGGCGTCGTGCTCGGATTGTTCGCCATCATCGGCGGAGCGATCCTGAAGGGCAGCAGCGCCGGTGCGCTGGTGGGCAGCGCCGCCTTCGTCATCGTCGTGGTCGGAACCATGGCGGCGAGCCTTGTGCAGACGCCGATGCCGACCTTCATGCGCGCCTGGAAGATCTGCAAATGGGTCTTCAAGCCGCCCTCGAGCAATCCGGGCGCGATGATTCAGAAGATCGTCGAGTGGAGCAACATCGCCCGCAAGCAGGGCTTGCTCGGCCTCGAGTCGGCCGTCGAGCAGGAGCAGGATCAGTTCCTGAAGAAGGGCCTGCAGTCACTCGTGGACGGCGGCGAGCCGGAGGCCATTCGCTCGAGCATGGAGGTCGAGCTCGAGACCGCCGAGCACTTCGACACCCAGGCGGCCAAGGTGTTCGAGTCGATGGGCATCTACTCTCCCACGCTCGGCATCATCGGTGCGGTGATGGGCCTGATGGCGGTGATGCAGAACCTCGCCGACCCCTCGAAGCTCGGACACGGCATCGCCGCGGCCTTCGTTGCGACCATCTACGGCATCGCATTCGCGAACCTGCTGTTTCTGCCGATGAGCAACAAGCTCAAGGCCGTCATCCACGGCCAGTCGCAGGTGCGCACCATGGTGATCGAGGGGTTGATCGCCATCGCGCAGGGAGAGAACCCGCGCAACATCGAATCGAAGCTGCAGGGCTACTTCCATCACTAGGGGCGGTGGGCGCCCGGGCCCGAGCATGAGGTGTGAATGGCGCGCAAGAAGAAGCACGAGGAGCACCAAAACCACGAAGCGTGGGCGATCCCCTATGGCGACCTCGTGACGCTGCTCTTTGCGCTGTTCACCGTCATGTATGCGATGTCCTCGGTGAACGAGGGCAAGTTCCGCGTGCTGTCCGACTCGCTCATCGCCGCTTTTCACGGCGCGCCGAAGAGCATGCAACCCGTCAACATCGGGCAGAAGCAGCCCGGCAAGGGCGGCGACCGGCAGCTGGTCGGCGTGTCGCCGACCGTGCTCCTGAAGGTGAGCAACAAGCTCACCGTGCCCGGCGTGGAAACCGGGTTGCCGAACAAGCCTGCGGAGCAGCGTCGCGGCGGCGAGGGCCAGATGTTGCTGCGGCTGGAGCGCGCGGTGCAGGATGCGATGCAGGCGCTCATCGATGCGAAGCTCGTGACGGTACGGCGCGAGAGTCTGTGGCTCGAGATCGAGATCAATACCGACATCCTGTTCAAGAGCGGCGTCGGGGACTTCTCGCCCGAGGCTGCTCCGGTGCTCGACAAGCTCGCCGACGTGCTCAAGCCGTTTCCGAATCCGATCCGCGTCGAGGGTCACACGGACGATCGTCCGATTCGCACCTCCGCCTTCCCCTCGAACTGGGAGCTCTCGGCCGCGCGCGCGGCGAGCGTCGTGCACGAATTCACCAAGGCGGGCATCGATCCGCTGCGACTCGAGATCGTCGGTTTCGGTGAGTTTCACCCCCGCCAGCCGAACAGCTCCGCCGAGGGGCGCAACGCCAATCGCCGGGTCGCCATTCTGGTGCTCGAGTCCGTAGCGCCGCAGACCCCGGTGACGGTGGTCGCGGGCGCAGGCGGCGAGGCCACCCCGGCGGCACCAGGTGAATCCGAAGGTGCCGCCGCAACGAATCGCGCCGAAGGCGTCGCGCTCGCCGATGCGGCGGGCGCCGAGAACCGGGTGGGGTGGCGCGTGTCACCCGAGGACCTGAGCAAGACCGTATTCAGCCCGGACAAGACCTCGCGGCCCGAGGGCACCACCGCCGAGGCTCCGCCCCCGGCGCAGCGCGCGCGTGACCCATGAGTGAAGTCGATCGTCTGAGCAACTCGGGCCTGTATCCGGCGCTGCCGATCGCCGAGAAGCGCAGCCGCAAGGACGGTACGCCCGCCGATGAGAAGAGCGAGCGGCGACCCGCGAAGCCGCCTGCGGGCGCGACCGAGCCGTCGGCCCCCGCTGCGCCGGACGACAGCGGTACGCCCCGCCCGCCCCGCTCGCGGATCGATGAGTACGCCTGAGCTGCACGAATGTCGCGCGGCGCGGCGCGCCGTCTGATCAGTGCCGGCAGGCGGCGGCTTCCTCGAGCAGCGTGTCCAGCCGGTCGGCATCGAACGGCTTGACGAGGTGATGTCGAAAACCCGCCGCCGCGCTTCGCTCGCGGTCGGCGAGCCGGCCATAGCCGCTCATCGCGATCGCGATGCCCGGATGCGGCAGGTGGCGCTCCTTGAGGCGGGTCAGCAAGTCCCAGCCCGTG
>DATGIA010000123.1:0-42244 GCA_035307465.1 Steroidobacteraceae bacterium | reverse complement strand
CGCAACGCTTGTGGATCCATCACTTGCACCCCTCCCCGGTCGGCCACGCGTGGATTTGATCACAAAAGCCGATATTTGATCAAATCTGACGCACGCCTCAGGAGCTCCCGAGTGCGCTCGCAAAAGCATCCCGCACGATCGGCACATCGGCAAGCGCCAGGCAGGTGGGCACGAGGACCAGCACTCCTTCCTCGGCGGCCGTCGCGTCGACGTGGATCGCCGGCTTGCCCGCGCGCAGGCGGGCGGCGAGAGTGAGCGCATCGAGCCCCGTCGGTACGGTGGGTCGCCGGCTGCTCGAGCGCTCCGGTGCTGTGGAGGCGATACGCACCTCGAGCAGGGGGAGCCCTCCCTGCAGGGCATCGCGTATCGGTCGCAGCGCGAGCGCGCGCAGCGGCGCGAGCGCCTGCTCGAGCGCGGCGGTGATCTTTCCCAAACGCTCGTTCCTCTCGACATCGCCGCTGCTCACGAAGCGCTCGAGCGCGATGAGCAGCCCCACGATCTGCTCCTTGCCGACCTTGCAGCTTCGGCCGATCCCATGCCGAGGCACGCCGGGCAGGGCGTGCTTGTCGATGAGCGAGCGGGGCGGCTCCCAATCCTCGTATCGATAATCGAGATCGAGCTGCTGCAGCAGCGCCGAGGCAATGAGTGCGCGGCGACCGCACAGGATGCCGGAGGCGGAAGGTCCACCGAGACTCTTGCCCCCGCTGAATACGACGAGATCGGCGCCCGCATCGACATAGCGGCGCAAATTGGCGGACTCGGTGAGCTCGGCCGCCGCATCGACGAGCACTGGAATGCCGGCGCCGTGGGCGACGTGCACCACGGACTCGAGGCTCGGGCGTGCATTCGCGCGCGCGAGCCAGAGCACCCCGGCGGTGCGCTCGCCGATGGCGCTCGCAATCTCCCACGCCTCGGTGTCACGCACACCGCAAGCGCTCGATCGATCCGGCAGCCCCACCTCCACCAGGCGAGCGCCGGCGGCGCGAACGCCGTGATCGTAGGAGTTGCGGTGGCTGCGCGCCACGATGAACTCGTTCCGCACGCCCTGCGTGTCGGGCAGCCGCGCCATCAGGACCGGATCGAGCCCCGCGATGCAGGCGGCGGCGCCGACGAGCAGTCCCGCCATGGCCCCAGAAGTGACGATGCCCGCCTCGGCGCCCGTGGCGGCCGCGATCCGCGCGGAGGCGCGCGCCTGCAGCTGCGCGATATCGACGCTCCAGCCCGCGGCCACGGCCATGGCCGCGCTGACCTGCGGATCGATGGGACTTGCACCGAGGCGCGTCACGCTGCCGGCTGCGTTGATGATGCGGGTCTCGGCCAGCTCTTTGAGAATGTCGTTCACGGTTTGACCCTGTTCCGATGCGCTGCCAGACTCTAGCCCGCGCCCTTCGCGCAGATCAAACAGATGTCCGAAGCAAGCTCTGAACGCGCCCGCTTTCGCGCACTCGAGGAGGCCACTGCCGCCGATTGGCACCTCATGGAGCGCGCCGAGCGCGAGTACCGGCAGCGCGCTCCCGGCGAGGGCCTGCTCACGCTCATGGCGGCGTTCGAGCACGCCGATGCGCTCGGCGCGCCGATCAACGTCTATCAGCATTGCCTGCAGACGGCGACGCGCGCGCTCGAGGCGGGCGCCGATGAGGAGCTCATCGTGCTCTCGCTCTTTCACGACCTGCCCGAGTGTTTCAGCGATGCGCACCACGGCGAGCTCGGCGCGCAGATGCTCGGGCCCTGGCTCACGGAGCCGCGCCGCTGGCTGCTGGCTCGCCACGTGGAGTTTCAGGCCTACCACTTCGCCCACCACCCGAGCCGCGATCGGAGCGAGCGCGAGGCCTTTCGGGGGCACCCGCAGTTTGCGCCGACGGCGCTGTTCTGCGAGCGCTTTGATCAGTGCTCGTTCGATCCCGCCTATCCGACGCGTCCGCTCGCGTACTTCGAGCCGCTCGTGCGCCGGTTCTTCGATCCCGGACGGATGCGCAGCTCCACCGCTGCAAGTCCGGTGACCTCGAATCGATAGTGCTCGCCGGCCTGCGCGAAGCGCGTCGGCACGACGCTGCCGGTCATCACGAAATCTCCGGCCCTCAGGGCTTCGCCGCGCCGCCCGACGTGGGCCGCGAGCCACGCGAGCACCGCGATCGGGCTGTCGAGCGCATCGGCCACGCGACCGCGATCGACCAGGTGCTCATCGACGAAGAGTCTTCCCTCGAGTGCGCCGAGGTCGAGACCGCCCGCATCGCTGCCTGCCGCAAGCACCACACCGGCGTTCCAGCTGTTGTCGGCGACGAGTGTGAAGGCGTCGAGGCGGGCGTAGTCGGCGCCTCGATCATCGATGAGCTCGAATGCGGCGGCCGCGCTGCCCACCGCCCGAGCGACCTCGACGGAGGAGTAGGGGGTTGTGCGCGCGGGCAGATCCGCCTTGAGGAGCAGGCACAGCTCGCTCTCGATGCCGAGATGCAGATGGTGATCGAGCAGCACCTCGGCCGGACTCACATGCACACGTTTCGCAAGCACGCGGCCGGCGATGGGCTCGCCGATTCCGCACATCTGCTGCATGCGCCGGGACGTCAAACCCACCTTGTAACCGCGCGGCTCGCCGGCCGCATCGCAGAGGCGCGCCACGAAGGCATCCTGCACCGCATAGGCCTGATCGAGCGAGGCCGTCTCCACCGGGAGTTGCGCCTCGCGGAGCAGGCTGTGGAAGGGCACGCGCTCGCGGTGCTCACGCTCGAGCAGCGCGGCCAACTCTGCCGGGGCCATTCAGGAGCCTCCCTCGCGCCGCGTACGCTGCGGTCGATCGCCGCGATGCCGGAAAGACCCGATGCTAGAAAGCGGGGTGCAGGCTGTCAATTCGCCGGCGGGTCGCCCCCGCGCGCGCGTGCTCCTCCGCCAGGCTGCCGTTGAAGGCGAGCGGGTGCGCGGTGCGATCGCAGAGCCAGCGATCCGCCGGCGGCAAGGGCGAATCGGTCAGCAGCGCCAGCAGGCTGGCGTTGGTGACTCGTACGGCATCGAAGGGCGTGCCATGGCGCGAGCCGCGCACGACGATCAGGTCGGCACCCAGCCGGGCTGCATGAAGCTGCTTCTCCGCGAGCGGCGTGAGGTCGTTCTCGGCGGCGATCATGAGGGTGCGCGCCTTGAGGCGACCCAGCCTCTCGAGTGCGCTCCAGCCGATCAGCGAGCGCCCCGTTCCGAGGTAGCACGCCGCCGGAACGGCACCCACGACGGTGGCCGCACGTGCGCGCAGCGCGGTCTGCCAGGGCTGGGGAAACAACCGCCGCGCTCCCAACCGGGCCACCCAGCTCATGCCCAGCAGGGGGATCAGCACCATCGGCAAGCAGGCCTCGAGCCACTTGGTCCAATGATCGAGGCGGTAGCTGGCGAGACTGTTGATGAGGGCGAGTCGCGACACGGCCTCCGGCCGCTGCAAGGCCATCTCCAGTCCCACCGCGCCGCCGAGCGAGAAGCCGACGAGATTGACGCGCTCGAGCTGCAGAGAATCGATGAGCCCCCACAGCGCACGCGCGAAGCGGTCGATGCTGTATTGCTTCATCGGCGCACTGTGACCGCTGCCGGGCAGATCCGGAACGATCACCCGAAAGTGCTTCTCGAGCACCCGCACCTGCAGCGCCCAGTCGGCGCCGCTCGATCCCAGCCCGTGAATGAGGACGACCGCCTCCCCTCGGCCTCTTTCAAGGTAGTGGAGCCCTCGCCCCTCGTACATAAACTGAGCCATGTCCAGAAATCCCTGCCGCCCGATTCAGAACCCGCACTTGAGTTGTAACGTGCCGGGCTTCGCTTGGTTGAACGTCCAGCGTCGAACGCGGCGTCGGACAAAGCTGAAGATTTTGTAAGGCTTCACCATTCACGCGGGTCGCCGAAGCGCAGTGGGCTGCCGTCCTCCGCTATCCTTCGTGGTTTTCCCCGCGCGGCGTGGGGCGAGACTGCATGAACGACGGCGCCCGGCCTTCTCCGATTGCACAGTTGCGGCGGCGCTTCGCGCTCGGCCCCACCGATCTGCTGCGCGATGCAACTTATCGTCGGCTCTGGAGCTCGATCCTCATCTCCTCGTTCGGCGGCCAGGTGACGCTTCTGGCCTTGCCCCTGTCGGCGGCCGTCCTGCTGCACGCCTCGCCCACCGAGATGGGCGTGCTCACCGCCGCGGAGCTCGTGCCGTTCGTGCTCTTCTCTTTGCCGACGGGCGTGTGGCTCGACCGGGTGCGCAAGCTTCCCGTGTACATCGTCGGGGAGCTTTCGGTCGCGGCGACCGTCGCGAGCGTGCCCGTGGCCTGGCGCTTTGGCTGGCTGTCGATGAGCTGGCTGTACCTCGTCGGCTTCGTGATCGGCGCAGTCAACACGACCGCCGGCAGCGCGGCGCAGATCGTGCTCACGCAGATCGTGCCGCGCGAGCGCCTGGTGGAGGCCCATGCCAAGAACGCGCTGGCCTCATCGACCGCGGAGGTGACGGGGCCCGGCGCCGCCGGTGCACTCATCAAGGTCACCGGCGCGCCGCTTGCGCTGCTGGCCGATGCGACGCTGCTGCTCGTATCGGCCTCCATCCTGCGCGGCGTGGCGGTGCGCGAGCGACCGAGCACGCAGCACGCGCCTTTCTGGCCGGCGATGCAGGCGGGGCTCGACTTCGTGCGAGGCCACCGCCTGCTCGTCGCGATGGCGAGCTGTGTGGGCTTCTGGCAGCTCTGCAATCAGTCCGCCATGGTGGTGCAAATCCTGTTCGCCACGCGTCTGCTGGGGCTGAGCGAGCGGGCCGTCGGCCTCTCCTATGTCGCGCTGGGCGTGGGCACGGTGGCGGCCAGCGCACTCGGCAACCGCATCGTCCGGCGCCTCGGACCCGGCCCGACTCTGGTGCTCGGTTTCGCGGTGTGCGGCACCGGCTGGCTCGGGCTCGCCTGCGCGCCCCTCAACCCGCTCGGGGTGCTCGCCTATGCGCTCATGCTGCTTCTCTACGGCATCGGAGCGGTCTTCATCTTCATCAACTTCCTCTCGCTGCGCCAATCGGTCACGCCCGGGCCGATGCTCGGACGCATGACGAGCACGATGCGCTGGCTCATATTGCTGCCCGCCGGCCCGGGTGCGCTCTGGGGCGGCTGGCTCGGCGAGCATTTCGGCCTGCGAGCCGCGCTGGGATTTGCAGGCATCGCCGCGCTCGCGCTCGCGCTCGTGGCGGTGCGGCTCGAGGTGATCCGCAGCGTGAAGACCTTGCCCAGCATCCGCGCCGAGGCGGTCACCCCGTATTCCTCGGACAGCGAGGAGGGATGAGAGCCGACAGACCTTGTAGGCGCACCCAGGGAGGATTGATGCGGCGCCGTGTGCAGCGGCGCATTGATCAACCCACGAGAGGTGCACCGAGCAATGAGCATCAAAACAGTCCTTTGCAGTGTGTGTCTGGCGGGCGCGTTAATACCGGGGCTGGGTTTCGCGCAGGTAGGCATCGATGTGACCGTCGCGCCGCCTGCACCCCAGGTCGAGGTGGTGCCGCCGCCGCGTGCAGGCTACGTCTGGGCTCCGGGGTTCTGGGAATGGCGCGACGGGCGCCATGTCTGGGTGGGCGGTCACTGGATCGTCGAGCGGCCGGGCTATCGCTGGGTGCCCGATCGCTGGGAGCGGCACGGTGAGCGCTGGCATCACGAGCGAGGGCACTGGGAGCACTAGCGACCCGCTGAGCGCTCGGGGCTCCGGATCCGGCCGGAGCCTCGAGCCGTGAATGCGAACCCCTCTTTTCGTATCGGTCTGATCGCCGACACGCATGGGCTGCTGCGGCCCGAGGCGGTGAGGTTTCTGAGCGGCGCCGATCACATCGTGCATGCCGGCGATGTGGGCGGGGAGGCCATTCTCGAGTCGCTCCGCGCACTCGCGCCCGTGAGCGCGGTTCGGGGTAACAACGACACGAGCGCGTGGGCCGAGCGGCTCCCGCGGGTGGCGAGGGTCAGCCTCGCGGGCCTTGCGCTCACGGTGGTGCACGAGCTCGACGCCCTGAAGCTCGACCCACCGAGGCTCGACACTCGGAAGCTCCGCACACGGAAGCTCGACCGAACGGAGCTCGTGGTGTACGGGCATTCGCACCGGCCGCGGATCCTCGAGCGCGCGGACGGCCTCGTGTGCATCAATCCCGGAAGCGCGGGGCCGCGACGCTTCAAGCTGCCGATCGCGGCGGGTGAGATCCTGGTCGGGCGGGCGGGCGTGCGGGTCCGCCTCGTGGAGCTCGGCGGCGAGCGGCAACGAGAGCTGCATCAAAGATTAATTGGTAGCCACAACCCCTTGATTTAGCTAAGCTCTCGACCCCATGGACAATGGCGACGGCTTGGCGGTCGAGGGTGTGCACGCGTGGCGCGGGGAGCGGCACGTTCTCAAGGGCGTCAGTTGCCGCGTGCGGCCTGGGGAGCTGCTGCATGTGCTCGGGCCCAATGGCACGGGCAAAACCACCTTGCTGCGGGTCATCTGCGGACTGTTGCGTCCGGATCAAGGCGAGGTGCGCTGGCGGGGCGAGCCCATCGGGCGCATCCGCTCCGAGTACCAGCGAGCGCTGGCCTATGCGTCCCACGAGCCTGCGCTCAAGGGCGATCTCACGCCGCTCGAGAATCTCACCTACCTGGTGGGCCTGAAGCGGCCTGTCCGCACCCCCGAGCTTCGCGCCTATCTCGAGCGAACGGGGGTCGCGCACTGCGCGGACCTTCCGGTGCGCGTGCTCTCCGCCGGGCAGCGCCGTCGCGTCGCCATGGCCCGGGTGCTCGCGCAGGAGGCGTTGCTGTGGCTGCTCGATGAGCCCTATACCAATCTGGACGCTGCGGGCAGCGCGCTGCTCTCCGCGCTCCTCGAGGAGCACATCGGCGGGGGCGGTATCGCGCTGGTCGTGGCGCATCATGAGATCGGTGCGAGCGGCGCCCGCGGGCGGCTGGAGCTCGCCGCATGAGCGTGGGGGCCGGATCGGCCCTGCTGCTTCTCATTCGTCGTGACCTGCGTCTCAGTTTCCGCCGGCCCGAGCAACTGCTGCAGCCGCTGGTGTTCTTCCTCATCGTGACCACACTCTTTCCCCTGGGCCTGAGTCTCGATCTGGCGACACTGCGCGAGGTGGCGCCCGGGGTGCTGTGGGTCGGTGCGCTGCTCGCCTCGCTCCTCTCGCTCGATGCGCTGTTTCGCAGCGATGCCGAGGACGGCACGCTCGAGCAACTCGCACTCTCGGGGCAGGAACTCACCGTCATCGTGATTGCGAAAACGGTGGCTCACTGGCTCGTGAGCGGCGCGGCGCTGGTGCTCGTCTCGCCGCTCATCGCGATCGCGCTCGGAATTCCCTCGACGGTGTTCGGGACCATGCTCACGAGCCTCGCGCTCGGGACCCTCACCTTGAGCTGGCTCGGGTCGATCGGGGCGGGGCTGACCGTCGGGTTGAAGCGTGGCAACGTGCTGCTCTCGCTGATCGTGCTGCCGCTCGCCATGCCGCTCCTGATCTTCGGGGCCGGCGCGACGGATCGCGCGCTGGCCGAGGTGAGCTCGACGGGCGCGCTCTATCTGCTCGCCTCGCTGTGCGTGTTTACGTGTACCCTCGCGCCGTTCGCCGCCGCTGCGGCGCTGCGCATCGCGCTCGACTAGGAGACGGAAGTTCCGCATGTGGACCTGGTTCTATCGACTCGCTTCGCCGCCGCACGTCTATAGGCTGGCCGCGACGCTCACGCCCTGGTTCCTGATCCCGGCGCTGATCGCGATCGCCTACGGCGTCATCGATGGGCTCGTTTTCGCGCCGCCGGATTATCAGCAAGGGGATGCATTTCGCATCGTGTACGTGCACGCGCCCGCCGCCTGGATGTCGCTCTTCTGCTACGTCACGATGGCCGTGAGCGGGGCGATCGGTCTCATCTGGCGAATCAAGGTGGCGCACGCCGTGTCGGCGGCGAGCGCGCCGATCGGCGCCTCCTTCACGATCCTGGCGCTGTTCACGGGGTCGCTGTGGGGACGGCCGATGTGGGGGACGTTCTGGGCGTGGGATCCGCGCCTGACCTCGGAGCTGATTCTGCTGTTCTTGTACGTGGGCGTGATGTCGCTGCGCACCGCATTCGAGGATGCCCCCCGCGGCGATCGCGCCGCGGCGCTGCTCGCCCTCGTCGGCGTGGTGAACGTTCCGATCATTCATTTCTCGGTGGTGTGGTGGAACTCGCTGCATCAGGGAGCCACGGTCGCCAAGCTCGGCAAGCCCGCGATGACCCCGAGCATGCTCTGGCCGCTTCTGGCCATGCTCTTCGGCTTCATGTGCTTTTACGGCGCGGTGCTGTGCATGCGCCTGCGCGGCGAGGTGCTCAATCGCGAGCTCAAGGCGCGCTGGGTGCGCGAGGCGCTCAGTCCATGAAGGGCGAGCTGCTGATGGCCGACGGCTGGGCGGCTTTCTGGGCGATGGGCGGCTACGCGCGCTTCGTGTGGCCGTGCTTCCTGCTCGCTTTTGCCGTCCTTTTATGGAACCTCTGGGCCGCTCGCCGGTATCATGTGCAGGCACGACGGCGTGCGCAACGCGCGCTCGCCATGGCTGGAAGCGACTCATGACTCCCCGACGTAAACGTCTGTATGTGGTGCTCGCGATCCTCGCGGGCGTGGGTGCCTCCGTGGCGCTCGCGGTGGTGGCGACGCGCGACAACGTGAGCTTCTACTTCGACCCGACGCAGGTCGCGAGCGGCCAGGCCCCGGTGCACAAGCGCTTTCGAGTCGGCGGCATGGTGGTGAAGGGGAGCGTGACGCGCAAGCCGGGCGATCTCGAGGTGCACTTCGTGCTCACCGACTTCGCGCACGAGGTGCCGGTCGCTTATTCGGGCGTGCTGCCGGACCTGTTTCGCGAGGGTCAGGGCATCATTGCCAAGGGCACGATGCACGGCGGCACCTTCGTCGCCGATGAGGTGCTCGCGAAGCACGATGAGAAGTACATGCCGCCCGAGGTGGCGGCCTCCTTGAAACGCAAGGGCGAGGCGCCGGCCGCTCCGAGCGCCGCTCCCGGCCCGGCGCCCGGCTCGCCGCGCAGCTGATGAGGGGCTGACATGACGCCGGAGCTCGGTGAATTCGCGCTGATCCTCGCCTTCGTGCTGTCGCTCGCCCAGGCGTTCTTCGGCCTGGTGGGCGCGGGGCGCGGTCAGCTGGCCTGGATGAGTGTGGCGCGGCCGGCGGTGAGCGGACAGTTCGTGTTCGTGGTGATGGCCTTCGCCTGCCTCGTCTATTCGTTCGTCAACAACGACTTCTCGGTGCTCTACGTCGCCCGCAACTCGAACTCGCAGCTTCCCGTGTTCTACAAGGTGGCGGCGCTGTGGGGCGCGCACGAGGGCTCGCTCCTGCTCTGGATCCTGATCCTCTCGGTGTGGAGTCTCGCCGTCGCGGCGTTCAGTCGCGGGTTGCCAATCACCTTTGCGGCGCGCGTGCTCGGCGTCATGGGGTTGATCAGCGCAGGGTTCATGCTGTTCACCCTTTGGACCTCGAATCCATTCCTGCGCCTGGTGCCACCCGCGCCGGATGGCGCGGATCTGAACCCGGTGCTGCAGGATTTCGCGCTCTCCATTCATCCGCCGATGCTCTACACGGGTTACGTCGGCTTCTCGGTGGCGTTCGCCTTTGCCTGTGCGGCGATGCTCGAGGGCAGGCTCGATCAGGCCTGGGCCAAATGGACCCGGCCGTGGACGCTCTTCGCCTGGCTTTTTCTCACCGTGGGAATCGCCCTCGGGAGCTGGTGGGCGTACTACGAGCTGGGCTGGGGCGGCTGGTGGTTCTGGGACCCGGTGGAGAACGCCTCCTTCATGCCCTGGCTCACGGGAACGGCGCTGGTGCACTCGCTTTCCGTCACCGAGAAGCGCGGCATCTTCAAGAGCTGGACGCTGCTGCTGGCGATCATTGCATTCTCCTTGAGCCTGGTGGGGACCTTCCTCGTGCGCTCCGGGGTCCTCGTCTCGGTGCACTCCTTCGCGACCGACCCGGCGCGCGGCCTGTACATTCTCGCCTTCCTCTGCGTCGTCATCGGCGGCTCGCTCACGCTGTATGCCTGGCGCGCCCCGAAGCTCTACGTGCCGGGCGGCTTTCAGCTCTGGTCACGTGAGTTCTTCCTGCTCGTCAACAACGTGGTGCTGGTGAGTGTCGCCGGACTCGTGCTCTGGGGCACGCTTTCGCCGCTCGTCTATGAGCTCATGAACATCGGCAAGATCTCCGTGGGGCCGCCCGTGTTCGCGCTCATGTTCCTCGTGCCGATGGTGCCCTTGATGGCTTTCCTCGCCATCGGCATGCACGCCGGCTGGCGGCGCGGCACGCTCACCGTCAGCCTGAAACTGCTCCTGGGCCTGCTCGCGGTGGGGGTGTTGCTCGCGCTTCTCGTGCAAGCGGGCGGGTTCGGTGCGCTGCATGGCCTCGGGCTGATCGGCCTCGCCTTCGGCTTCTGGATCATGCTCTCCGCGCTCATCGAGCCGGTGCGCCGGCTGCGCAATCGCCAGCGCCTCTCGCAGGGCATGCTCGGCATGTGCATTGCGCATCTCGGGGTTGGCCTCTTTGCGATCGGCGCAAGCGGGGTCGAGAGCTACAAGATCGAGAAGGATGTCGCCTTGAAGCCCGGGGATCACTACGTCGCAGCCGGATATGACTTTCATTTCATATCCTCCGCCGATGTGCGCGGCCCGAACTATGACGCCGTCGAGGCGACGGTCGAGGTGACGCACAAGGGTCGGCTCGTCACGGTGTTGAAGCCGCAGAAGCGGCACTTCTGGGTGCAGCAGACCGACAACAGCAAGGCGGCGATCTCGGTGGGCTGGATGCGCGATCTGTTCGTCGCGATGGGGAATCCGCTGGGCAACGGCGCCTGGAGCATGCGCGTCCAGTACAAGCCGCTGGTGCGCTACATCTGGCTCGGTGCGCTGGTCATGGCGCTCGGCGGCCTGATCGCCGCCACCGATCGCCGCTACCGGCTGCGTACGCGGGAGGCCGTGGTGCCCGCCGATGCGACCGCGGCCGCAGGCACGCGCCTCGGTTCGACCTGATGTGGAAGTTCATTCTGCCCATCGTCGCTTTCATCGCGCTTGCGGTGCTGTTCGCCTTCGGCCTGAATCCCAACCGCGACATTCACGCGATTCCTTCGCCCTTGATCGGCAAGCCCGCGCCGCTCTTCAAGCTCACCGATGTCTCGGATCCGAGCCGCATCGTGAGCAATGCGGATCTCAAAGGACAGGTCTACGTGCTCAACGTGTGGGGCACCTGGTGCGTCGCGTGCCGCCAGGAGCAACAGGATCTGCTCACCATCGCGCAACAGCACGTGGTGCCGATCATCGGGCTCGACTACATGGACGAGCGCAGCAAGGCGCAGCAGTGGCTGCAACAGCTCGGTAATCCGTACAACGCGGTCGCATTCGATACCGACGGCCGCACCGCCATCGATTGGGGGGTGTACGGGGCGCCGGAGACCTTCCTGGTCGATGGAGCCGGGCGGGTGATCTACAAATTCATCTCGCCGATGACCCAGCAGGTGTGGGCCCGGGAATTCCTGCCGCGTATCGAGGCGGCACGCAAGGGGGGCGCGTGAGGGGGCCGGCCCTCGGCATCGCGCTCGGTGCGCTCTTTGCACTGCTCCCCGCGCTCGGCGCACCGGCCCCGGTGCCGGCCCCGGGGCCGCAGGACGCCGTGGATGCCTATGGAGAGCTGCGCGACCCCGCGCTCGAGAGGCGCTACGAGCACATCGTTGCGCAGCTGCGCTGTCTGGTGTGCCAGAACGAATCGATTGCCGACTCGAACGTCGAGCTCGCCTCGGACCTGCGGCGCCAGGTTCGTGAGATGCTGATTGCGGGACGGAGCGATGAGGATATCTTCAAGTTCATGACGGATCGCTACGGCGAGTTCGTGCGCTTCAGCCCGCCGCTCGAGCCGAAGACCCTGCTCATCTGGGGAGCTCCCTTCGTGATGCTCCTGCTCGGCGCGTTGATCATCTTGCGCGTCGTGCGCCAGCGCGCGCAGCAGCCGCTCGACGATACGCCCGCGGCCGGCGCATCGGACTCCTCCTGAGGATGTCCACGCACGGAAGTTGCGGTCGATGACGACCTTCATCCTCATCGCGGCCCTGATGGCGGCGGGCGCGGCGGCCGCGGTCGCGTGGCCGCTGCTCAAGGAGCGCCGCACGCGCTGGCAAGGAGCGGTCGCGGGCGGGGTCCTCATCGCCCTGGCCGCCGTGCTCTATCCACGCTGGTCGAACTGGGACTGGCACAACGAGGCGGGCGGGGCGCCGTCCGCGGCCCGCAGCCCCGAGGTGCTCGCGATGGTCGCGCGCCTCGAAGAGCGCCTGCGCGCGCAGCCGAATGACCTCGACGGCTGGCTGATGCTGGGACGGTCCTACATGACGCTCGAGCGGTTCGAGGATGCGAGCCAGGCGTACGTGCACGCGCTCAAGCTCAACGATTCGAGCGTCGAGGCGATGCTGGGGCTCGGCGAGGCGCTCAGCATGCGCGCCGGCGGCTCGATCCCGCCGCCGGCGGCGGACCTCTTCGAGCGCGCGCTCACCCTCTCGCCGCAGGAGCCCCGGGCGCTGCTGTACGGCGGCTTTGCGGCCGCGGTGCGCGGCGACAAGGCGCTCGCCCGGGCACGCTGGGAGGCGCTCAAGCAGTTGAACCCGCCTCCGCAGATCGTGGCGATTCTCGATCAACGCATCGCCGAGCTCGGGGCGGCCGGGCCGGGCGAGGCCGCGGGTGCAGGGCCGGCGGGCGCGAGCGGGGGAAGCGGGCAGGCCGCGCAGGCCGCCTCGGGCGCTGCGGGCGGCGGCGAAGCGACCATCAACCTGAGCATCGCGCCGGCGCTCAAGAGCAAGCTCACCGGCCACCCGATGCTCTTCGTTTTCGCGCGCGAGCCGGGCGCCTCCGGACCGCCCCTCGCAGTGAAGCGGCTGACGAGCGCGGCGATCGGGACTCAAGTTCATCTCTCGGCGGCCGATTCGATGGTGCCCGGACGCGCGCTCAGCCAGGGCCAGCGCATTTCCATTACCGCACGCGTCTCATTCAGCGGCCAGCCGATGCCTGCGGCCGGCGATTTGTACGGAGAGCTCACGTACGAGGTCGGCCGCGACGGCGCGCGCGATCTCGTGATCGATCGCGTGGCTCAGTAACACCCGAGGTTCCTCAAGCCATGAGTGTCGCCAAAAACCTGATGGGGGGCCGCATCCTCGAGGATGACCTGTTCCCGTACCCCGAGATGCTCGAGAAGGACCGCGAGGTTCTGGGCTCGATGCTCGAGGCGATCGATGAGTTTCTCGAGCCGAAGCACGCCGACTTCAAGCGCTGGGATCACGAAGCGCAACAGCCGGCCGAGTTCATCGAGGGGCTGCGCGAGCTCGGGCTGTTCGGGCTCATCATCCCGGAGGAGCACGGCGGGCTCGGGCTGTCGAATGCCGCCTATGCGCGGGTGCTCGCGCAGACGAGCACTCACGACAGCTCGGTGTCGCTCACCATCGGTGCCCACAGCTCGATCGGCATGAAAGGGCTGCTGCTCTTCGGCTCGGCCGAGCAGCGTGCCCGCTATCTGCCGAAGCTCGCGAGCGGGGAGATGATTGCGGCCTTCTGCCTCACCGAAGCGGGTGCCGGCTCGGACGCGGCCTCGATTCGCACGCGCGCCGTGCGCAATCCCGATGGCACGTTCACGCTCAACGGCGAGAAGATCTGGATCACCAACGGCGGCATTGCCGGCCTCTATACGGTCTTCGCGCGCACCGAATCGGAGGCGGGCAAGATCACCGCGTTTCTGGTCGAGGCCGCTTGGCCGGGCGTGAGCCACGGAGCGCATGAGGACAAGATGGGCATTCGCGCCTCCTCGACCACGACCGTGAGCTTCGTGGATGTGAAGGTGCCCGCGGCCAACGTGCTCGATGCCGAAGGCAAGGGCTTCAAGGTCGCGATGGCGATCCTCAACAACGGGCGCACCGGCCTGGGGGGAGGCTCGGTCGGCGGCATGCGCGCCCTGATCGCGCTGGCCTCGCGCCAGGCGCTCGCCCGCAAGCAATTCGGCGAGCCGATCGGCGAGTATCCTCTCGTCCGCGAGAAGCTCGCGCAGATGACGATCGATTGCTTTGCCGCCGAAAGCACGGTGTGGATGGTCGCCCACTACATCGACTCGGGCAAAGAGGACTACTCGGTCGAGGCAGCGATCAGCAAGGTGTTCGCGAGCGAGGCCATTCAGCGGGTGGCGTACGAGGCGCTGCAGATCGCAGGGGGCAACGGCTTCATGCGCGAGTACCCCTACGAGCAGGCGACTCGCGATGCCCGCATCCTGACGATTTTCGAGGGCACGAACGAGGTTTTGCGACTTTACGTCGCCCTCGCGTGTCTTAAGGAGGTCGGCAAGCAGCTCGGGGAGCTCAAGGTGGCGGTCGATGCGATCTTCAACCACCCGATCAAGGGTTTCGGGGTGTTGAGCGAGTATGCCGAGCGGCGTATCACGCATGTGACCGGCGTGGGCCGCGACAAGCTCGCCGGCAAGCTGCCGCCCGCCTTGCGCGAGGCGCAGACGACGCTCGAAAGCTACACGGTCGAGCTGTCGAAGGCGGCGGATCACCTGCTGCGCAAGTACGGCAAAAGCATTGCCGGGCGTCAGCTCGCGCTGAAGCGCATCGCCGAGCTCACGATTGATTTGTTCGTGGGATTCTGCGTATTGTCCCGCTCGGCCGCGCTGGGCGCCCAGGCCACTGCGGAGGGCCGCCAGGCGCTCGCCATCGGTGGGATATTCGCGCGACAGGCCCGGCGGCGGATGGCGCAGCAGGTGCGCAGGATCCTGCGCAACGAAGATGAGGAGATGGGCTCGCTCGCGGGGCTCATCCTCGACAGGGAACGTTATCCTTGGGACATTCTCTAAAGGCGGTTTGGGGGTTTTCCCTCGCATGAGCATCTCATTGCGCGAAGGCAGCTCGATCGGGATGTCGCGCCGGGTTGGAAGCCACCTCATCTGGGGGGTCCTCATCGCGGTCGTGGCGTTGGGCGCAGTGCTGCTCATGCGCCTGACGCATGGCTCGGCGGCCACCCCGCCCGCCGCCGGCGCCAAGCTCAACGTGCCGACGGTGTCGGTTACTGCAGTGCGGCGCAGTGTGGTGCCGACGACCGTCAGCATCATCGGCAACATCGCCGCCCGCTATGACACGCCGATCGGCGTCGAGGGTGACGGCGGCCGGGTCGCGGCGATCTACGTCGAGGCCGGTGATCGCGTGCACCGCGGTCAGGTGCTCGCGCGCATCAACGACTCGGTGATCAAGCCCCAGGTCTCCAATCTCGAAGCCGCGCTCGAGCTGGCGAAGGCGGAGGCGGACCTCGCCGCCGCGGAGTATCGGCGCGCCCTCGCGCTCGGTGGAGCGGGGGCGCTGTCCAAGGAAGAGACGGAGCGGCGCCGCTCGAGCTCCGTCACCGCTGCGGCCAAGGTCAAGGTGGCCGCCGCCCAGCTTGCCGAAGCCGAGGCGCGTCTCGCGCGGACCGAGGTGCGCGCGCCGGCGGACGGCCTGCTTCTCACCCGCACGGTGGAGGTGGGTCAGACGGTCGCGCCCGGCGGGCCTGCCCTGTTTCGAATGGCGGAAGGGGATGAAGTGGAGCTGCGCGGCGAGGTGGCCGAGCAGGATCTGCCTCTTCTCAAGGTCGGACAGTCGGTGCGCGTGAAGCTGACCGGCAGCAGCCAGGTCTTCGAGGGCAAGGTCCGTCTCCTCGGCGCGGTCATCGATCCGCAGACGCGGCTCGGAATGGTGCGCATTGCGCTCAAGCCGGACCCGAACCTGCGTCCCGGCGCGTTCGCCCGTGCCGAGGTGCTGGTCAACAACGCCGAGCAGATCGTGCTGCCCCAGACGGCGGTGCTCAGCGATGACAAGGGCAGCTACGTGCTCGTCGTCGGGGCCGATCATAGGATCGAGCGACGCACGGTGCGTGTCGCAGGCTTCGCCGGCGGCGGGGTGGCGGTCGCCGGTGCGCTCGAGGACCGCGATGAGATCGTGTCGACCGCGGGCGCGTTCCTGCAGGAAGGCGAAGTCGTGAAGACCGTTGAGCGGACCGGCTCCTAGCCGCCGGGGCATCTCTTGAAGAACCTATCCGCCTGGGCGATCCGACACCCGATGACTCCGCTGGTGCTGTTCGTCGTGCTGTTCTTCATGGGCGCCTTCGCCTTCATCCGCCTGCCCATCGATCTCGATCCCGACGTGGCCTATCCCGTCGTCACCGTCACCATCCTGCAACCGGGCGCCTCGCCCGTGGAAATGGAAACGCAGATCGCTCAGAAGGTCGAGGGCTCGATCGCGAACGTCGGCAATGTGCACAGCATGCAGACCTACATTCCAGAGGGCGAGGTGGGCATCGGCATCGAGTTCGACATCGGCACCCCGATCGATCGCGCCGTCGCCGATGTGCGCGATGCGGTTGCCCGGGTGCGCAGCGATCTTCCGCAGGGGATCATGGAGCCGATCGTGCGCCGGGAGAACGCGGTGGGCGGCGCCATCGCCTATTACGCGGTGACGACGACGCGGCTCACGCCCCAGGCGCTCAGCTGGTTCATCGACAACACGGTGACCAAGCGGCTGCTCGCCCTGCCGGGCGTCGCCAAGGTCTCCCGCAGCGGTGGCGTCAATCGCGAGATCCGGGTGCTGCTCGATCCGGCGCGCCTGCAGGCCATGGGCGTCACCGCGGTGGAGGTCAACGAGCAGCTGCGCGATCTCAATCTCGATGCCCCCGGAGGCCGCGCCGAGGTGGGTGGGGGCGAGCAGGCGATTCGTGTCCTCGGCGGCGCGAAGAGCGCGGAGGACCTCGCCGACACGCGCATCGTCGCGAGCGGCGGCCGCGTTCTTCGCTTACGCGATGTGGCCGAGGTGCGCGACGGGATCGGCGAGGTGCGCTCCATCGCGCGTCTCAATGGCCGGCCTGCGGTCGCTTTCGATGTGTACAAGGCGCGCGGCGCCTCCGACGTCGCCGTCGCGCGCGAGGTCACGGCCGAGCTCGAGCGCATCCATGCGGAAAATCCCGAGGTTTCGACGACGCTCATCGGCACGACGGTCGATCACACGCTGCGCACCTACCATTCCTCGCTCGAGGCCCTGCTCGAGGGCTCGGCGCTCGCCGTGCTCGTCGTGTGGCTGTTCCTGCGCAGCGCCCGGGCCACGATCATCTCCGCGCTGGCGATTCCGCTGTCCGCCATTCCCACCTTCGCCTTCATGCAATGGATGGGATTCACGCTCAATCAGATCACCTTGCTCGGTCTTTCGCTGGTCGCCGGCGTGCTGGTCGACGATGCGATCGTCGAGATCGAGAACATCGTCAGGCACATGCGCATGGGCAAGAGCGCTTATCGCGCAGCGCTCGATGCCGCCGATGAGATCGGACTGGCCGTGGTTGCAACCTCGTTCACCATCATTGCGGTGTTCACTCCGGTGAGCTTCATGGGCGGGCTCACGGGCCAGTATTTCCGGCAGTTCGGCCTCACCGTGGCGGTTGCAGTGTTCTTCTCGCTGCTGGTGGCGCGGTTAATCACCCCCGTGCTGGCGGCCTATGGTCTGCGCGATGCGCCCCCCGCGCATCGGCACGGGGACGGACCCGTGATGGCGTTTTACTTGAAATGGCTGCATCGCTGCCTGCGTCACCGCTGGCTGACCCTCGGCGGCGCGGTGGCCTTCGTCGCCCTGTCGGTCGTCGCCCTCTCGACCATCCCCCAGTCGTTCGTGCCGCCCGAGGACTGGGCGCAGTCCGAGGTCGGCATCGAGCTGCCGCCGGGCGGCACCCTCGAGGACACGGCCCGCGTTTCGGCGCAGACGGCTGCGATCCTGCGCCAGTCCCCCGCCGTGCGTGACGTCGAGGAGTTCGTCGGTGAGTCGGGCGAGGTGCAGAGCGCGACCCTCGAGGTCGTGCTGGTGCCGCGTCGCGAGCGCTCCATGAGCCAGAAGGAGTTCGAGCAGCAGATGACGCCGCTCCTCGGTCAGGTTCCCGACGGGCACGTCAGCTTCAACGGCCAAAGCTTCGGCGGGCGGGATCTGCAGTTCTTCCTGGTGGGCGACGATCCTGCGCTCGTCGAGCGCACCGCCCATAAAGTCCTCGACGAGATGAAGGGTCTCTCCGATCTTCGCACTCCCCGTATCCGCGGTGATCTGCCGCGTCCCGAGATCATCGTGCACCCACGCCTCGACATCGCGGCGCAGCTCGGGGTCAGCGTGCAGGCCATCAGCCAGACGATCCGCATCGCCACGCTCGGCGAGCTGCCGCAGAACGGCGCCAAGTTCTCCTTGAGCGATCGGCAGATCCCGATCCGGGTGAGCCTCATTGAGAGCTCGCGCCGGGATCTGTCGACTCTGGAAAATCTGCCGGTCCCGACCGCGGGCGGGGGTGCCGTGCCCTTGAAGACCGTGGCGGATCTGAGCTTTGGTCAGGGTCCCTCGGTCGTGAGGCGCTTCAATCAGAGCCGGCGCGCCTATCTCGATGCCGATCTCGCTCCCGGTGTTCAGATCGGCGATGCCACGAAGAAGGTCTTCGCGCTGCCGACGCTCGCGCACCTGCCGGAAGGGGTGCGGATCGTGCCGCGCGGCGACAGCCAGTACATGCAGGAGATGGCGAAGAACTTCCTGCTCGCCATCGCGGCAGGCGTGCTCATGGTGCTGGCGGTGCTGGTGCTCCTCTTCGCGCGCCTGTTCCAGCCCTTCACGATCTTGAGCGCGCTCGCCTTCTCGATCGGCGGCGTCGCCGCCGCGCTCTTCATCACGCATCTGCCGCTGTCGCTGCCGGTGATGATCGGCGTGCTCATGCTGATGGGCATCGTCGGCAAGAACTCGATCCTGCTGGTCGACTTTGCCATCGAGGAGATGCGCGCCGGCAAGTCACGCGTCGAGGCGCTGCACGAATCGGGACACAAGCGGGCACGCCCGATCGTCATGACCTCCATCGCCATGATCGCGGGCATGACGCCGGTTGCGCTCGGCTGGGGCGGCGATGCGGACTTTCGCTCCCCCATGGCGATCGCGGTCATCGGCGGGCTCATCACCTCCACACTCCTGACGCTCGTCATCGTGCCGACCGCCTTCACCGTGGTCGACGACATCGAGCGCTGGCTCGCGCCGAAGGCCGCGCGGCTGCTGGCCGAGCCGGTGGGAAGCGTCGCCGGAGAAGCGCACGGTGCTGCGGCCGCCGACGTTCCGGCACGGACCGACCCGGTCACTTGAGAGGCGTGCAGCGCCAGTACCGGGCGCGCCCAGGCCTCACCCTGGGCGTGCTGCTCCTGGTCATGAGCGCGGGCGGTCTGGCGTCGAAGGTCGCGCGGGCCGATGTTCCCGGGGTGCTGCGCTGGGCCCGCTCGCAGGGCTGCCCAGCGGCCTCGCGTGCAGACACTCCACTCCCACCGCTGCACGAGGACGCGCGGCTCGACCGCATCGCCGCGGAGCTCGTCCGTGGAGCCACGCTCGCGCATGCCATGACGCACGGCGCCTATCGGGCCACGCACTCGGCCGAGATCAGAATCACCGGCTCCCTCGATGAGGCCGTCGTCTCGCGCGTGCTGATCGGCGAGCATTGCGCGACGCTCAGCGATCCCAGACTGCAGGATTGGGGCCTCGCGCGCGCCTCCGGGACGCTGCTCATCGTTCTCGCCCAGCCGCTCGGCGTGCCCGAGGAGCGCGACGCGGCGGCCATCGACCACTCCGTACTCGAGAGCGTCAATGCCGCCCGCGCGGCGGGCCACACCTGTGGCGGACGCTACTATCCGCCGGCACCGCCCCTCAGCATCAACGCTCTGCTCAATGGCGCGGCGCTCGAATACTCGCGCAGCATGGCGCGCAGCGGGCACTTCGATCACATCGGCCTCGACGGCAGTACACCGCACACGCGCGTGCAGGCGACGGGATACCCGATCGCCCTCGTCGGCGAGAATATCGCCGCCGGTGCGCTCACGGCGGATGAGGCCGTGCGCGGCTGGCTGGCGAGCGCCGGCCATTGTCGCAACATCATGAACCCGCGCTTTCGCGATACCGGCATTGGCTTCGCGGTGAATACCGCACGACACCTGGCGGTGTACTGGACTCAGGAGTTCGCTGCTCCGGCGCGCTCCCACTGAGCGCGTCGGCTACTCGAGCACCACATGCTCCTCGAGCACGGCAGCCGGGCGGCGAGTCGCGCGCAGCAGCAGGATGAGCGGCAGGACCGCGATCGTCAGCACCATCATCAGGCGATAGTCCTCGAGGTAGCCGATCATCGTCGCCTGCCGCTCGATGAGCGCATCGAGAGCGGCGGCGGAGTGCGAGCGCGCGAGATCGTAGGCGTGCGCGATGGCGGGATTCGTCCACGCGGGGTTCTTGTGCGTGATCTGCTCGGCGAGGGTGGCGTGGGCCCTCACCGTGCCGCGCACGAGCAGCGCCTGCACCATCGAGATCCCGATGCTGCTGCCGATGTTGCGCACCAGACTGAAGATGGCGGTGCCCTGGGAGCGCAGCTCCGGGCTCAGAGTCACGAAGGTGGCGGCGCTCAAGGGGACGAACACGAAACCGAGGCCGATCCCCTGGATCACCCCGGGCCAGATGACCGCGGATTGATCGATGTCGAGCGAGTAGCCGGACATCTGCCCCAGCGAGAAGGCCGTGAGCCCGAAGCCGCCGAGCAGCAGCAGCCGCAGATCGACGCGGCCGATCATGCGCCCCGCGACCAGCATCGCGAGCATCGTGCCGAGCCCCGACGGCGCCGTGACGAGACCGGTGGTGGTGACCGGATAATCGAGCAGATCCTCGAGCATGGTCGGCAGCAGTGCGCGCGTTGCGTACAGCACGAGTCCGACGATGAAGATGAAGCCGAGACCGGAGATGTAATTGCGGTTGGTGAGCAGCCGGTAATCAAGAAACGAGCGCTGGGGCGGTGTGAGCGCGGTGTGGGCGAGAAAGTACGTCAAGGCGACGGCTGCGGCGATCGCCTCGACCCAGGTCTCGACGGAGGAGAACCAATCGTTTTGCTGACCGCGATCGAGCAGCATCTGCAGCGCGCCGATGGCGAGGCTCAGCGTGGCGAAGCCGAACACATCGAATCGCATCCGGCGCGGCGCCGCCTGCGGATGTAGGTAGCGCCAGATCCCGAAGGTCGCGAGCGCACCCACCGGAATGTTGATGAAGAATACCCAGCGCCAATCGTAGGTATCGGTGAGCCATCCGCCGAGGGTAGGCCCGAGGATCGGTCCCACCATGACCCCCATGCCCCACACCGCGAGCGCGGAGCCCTGCTTCTCGGGCGGGTTGATCTCCATGAGCACGACCTGGGACATCGGTACGAGGCCGGCTCCGAACAGGCCTTGCAGAAGCCGGGCGAGGACGATCTCGACGAGACTGTTGGACAGTCCGCAGAGCGTGGAGGCGACGGTAAAGCCGATCACCGAGGCGAGAAAAACGCGCTTCTGCCCGAAGCGATCCACCACCCAGCCGGTGAGAGGCGTGGCGATGGCGGCGGCCACGATGTAGGCCGTGAGCACCCAGGCGATCTGATCCTGGGAGGCCGACATCGTGCCCTGCATGTGCGGCAGGGCGACGTTGGCGATCGTGGTATCGAGCGTCTGCATGATGGTCGCCGCCATGATCGAGAGCGTGATCATGCGGCGGTTGGGCTCGAGGCTCACGGCGGCGCATCGAGCCGCCCGCGCAGCGATTCGAGCAGCTCGGTCGCAACCTGGAGGCGCTTCGCATCGAGCTCGCCGAGCAGCTCGCGGCGCACGGCCACGGCCTCGCGCCGCACGATCTCATAGAGGCGGGTGCCAGCCTCGGTGACGAGGATGTGCTTGACGCGCCGATCGGTCGGCGAGGATTGGCGGGTGACGAGTCCTGCCTTGACCAGGCGGTCCACCATGGCGACGAGCGTCGCACCCTCAACGCCCAGCCGGTCCGCAAGCTCGGATTGCGACATCGGTCGGGGAGATTTCGCGGCGACCGCGATGGTCATCCAGCTCGCCTGGCTCATGCCGAGCGACTTGAGCCGCCGGTCGACCGCCTGGCGCCAGGCCCGCGCCGTGCCGTGCAAAGCATCGGCAAATCGCTCCTCAAGATCGGCGACGGTCATTGCAAAGCCCCCTAATGATTAGTATTCTAAGTATACCATGGGGCGATGACCGCATCTCCCGGTGACCCCACCGGAACCTCGCCGGCAAAATTCGCTCGAAATGCCTATGACGATGGCGCTGCTCGAGCCAGTCTCCGTCGCCAGCCGCGGCTGGCTCAATGCCCATCTACCGCAGCGCAGCCTCCTCGATGGACGCGGGCTCAGCCCGAGCGACCCCGCGGTCTACGCCATCACGGATTTCTCGCGCGACTATCCCGTCACGGTCGATCCCGATCGCAGCATCGACGATGCGCTGGTGGAGATGGTGCATCTGGGCGTGCGAGCCCTGTTGGTCGCGCGCGAGGAGCGGCTGATCGGCCTGATCACCTCGTACGACATTCAGGGTGAGAAGCCGATGCAGTTCCTGCTTTCATCGACCTTCGGTCGCCACGCGGACCTGCGCGTCGCGCATATCATGACGCCGTGGGAGCGGCTGCGCGCTCTCGAGTGGCGCAGCATCGAGGAGGCGCGGGCGGCGGATCTGCTGCGCGTGTTCGAAACCACCGGCCTCACGCACCTGCTCATCATCCAGCCCGGGCCGGACTCGAACGTGGTGGTGCGGGGCCTCGCCTCGCGAGCGCGGCTGTTGCGCCAGCTGGCCCATCTGCGCCGAGCGGGTTGAGCACCTAACGGCGCAGGGCCGAGACCGTCGCAAGGCCCGCGGCGGTCATCAGCAGCGAGCCGATGAGATTGGCTGCGAGCGTGCAGAGCGCGGCGCCGATACGCCCCGATTGATAGAGCAGCACGACCTCGGCCGTGAAGGTGGAGAAGGTCGTGAGGCCGCCGCAGAAGCCGGTCGTCACGAGCAGGCGCCACTCCACGGGCAGATGCGGATTGAGCGTGAAGAAGGCGAGTGCGACGCCAATCACGTAACAACCGATCAGATTGGCGGCGAGCGTTCCGGGCGGTACGGCCGGGAAGTAGCGGTTGAGCGCGAGCGCAAGGATCCAGCGCAGCACGCAACCGAGCATGCCGCCCACGGCGACTGCGAGCAGGGCACGGGCATCGTTCAGCCCCATGAGAGCACCCCGCGCCGCATCCAGGCGTAGATCGGCACACCACAGCCGAGCAGCGCCACGCCCCACCAGAACGGCTCGCGCCCGGCGCCCGCCAGCGCCCACACCGAGAAGCCGGCCGCGAGAGCACCGAGGAGCGCGAGCGCCGCGGCGCGCGCGCCGCGCGCGCCGAGATAGCCCGTCCAGAGCAGACGCAGGAGTGCGAGCGAGCACATCAAATAAAGCACCAGGCAGGCGGAGGTCGAGAGCGTGATCATGAAGGTGAAGATGCTGCCCATCGATTTTTGATAATTGATGAGCACGAGCACGCTCACCAGAGCGCTGGTGAAGACGAGCGCGAAGGTCGGCGTGAAGCGCGCGGACTCCTGCGCAAACGCCCTCGGGAACACTCCGTGCTTCGCCATGACGTTGGGCAGCTCTCCCTGCAGCAGGATCCAGCCGTTGAGCGCTCCGAAGCCGCTGATGGCCGCTGCGAGCGCGACGAGCTTGCCGGCGCCCTCACCCCAGTGTCGGGCCGCCAGATCGGCGAAGGGAGCGTTGGATGTGGCGAGCGCTTTCGGACCGAGCAGCAACAGCACCGTCGTGCACGCCAGCATGCAGATGAGCGCGGTGATGATCGTGCCCGTCAGGGTCGCGCGCGGAATGGTGCGTGTGGGATCGCGCACCTTGCCCGCCGGAATGGTCGCCGACTCGATGCCGAGCATCGCCCACAGCGCAAGTGTGGCCGCCGCGGTGGTGCCCCCGAGCGAAAGGGGTTGCACGTTGCGCAGCGCCTGAATGTGAGAGGCGTCGAGCGCGGTGAGCCCGAGGCCGCACACTGCGATCAGCGGCAGCACCTTGAGGACCGTGCTGATGCTTTGCACCCACCCGGCCGCCTTGATGCCGTAGCAATTGACCGCGGTGAGGATCCACAGCACCGCCAGGGTGAGGGCCGCCGAAGCGCCGGGCAGCGTCGCGAGCCACGGCATCCAGGGCGTCAGATAGCTGATCGCTCCGGTCGCGATCGAGACGTTGCCGACCCAGATCGAGATCCAATAGCCCCAGGCAACGATGAAGGCGGGGAGAGGGCCGAAGGCGAGATCGACGTAGGCATAGGGACCGCCGGCCTTGGGAAACGCACGGCTCAATACCGCGAAGACGACCGCCAGCATCAGCACACCGCTGGTCACGAACAGCCACGCGATCACGCTGTTCAGGCCGTATGGCGCGAGCGAGAGGGGCAGCAGGAACACGCCCGAGCCGATTGTGTTACCGATCACGAGCGCGACGCACATCCAGAATCCGAGATGGTGCGGATGCTTTCCCGAGCTCACCGCAGGCGCTCGATCGTGCGGACGGTGTGCATCCCGGACATCCTGTGCATCGCCGGCATCATCGCGGAAGTCGCTTGGCTCGCGCAAGGACGATATCATTTGTGGCTCGAGCGGTTTGCGGCTCGAGCCGACGCCAACGGGGGAGAAGAGATGAAAAGTGCGCACATCAAGACCGAGTTGCCGGGTCCAAAGGCGCGCGCGCTGATCGCGCGCGATGCGCTGGTGATCTCCCCTTCCTATCCGCGCGATTACCCCTTCGTGATGTCGCACGGACGCGGCGCGGAGGCCTGGGACGTCGATGGCAATCGCTTTCTGGACTTCGCGGCCGGCATCGCCGTGTGCAGCACCGGTCACAGCCATCCGGCCGTCGTGCGCGCGATTCAGCAGGCGGCCGAGCGTTTCGTTCACATCTCCTCCGACTACTGGCACGAGGGCATGGTGCAGCTGGCGGAGCGGTTGGAGGCGCTTGCGCCGATGAAGGCCCCGGTGATGAGCTTCTTCTGTCAGTCGGGGACCGAGAGCGTCGAGGCGGCCCTGAAGCTCGCGCGCTATGTCACCGGCCGCAGCCGCTTCATCGGCTTCCTCGGCGGCTTTCATGGCCGCACGATGGGCTCGCTCGCCTTCACTTCGAGCAAATACACCCAGCAGAAGGGCTTCTTCCCGGCGATGCCGGGGGTCACCCACGTGCCTTATCCGAACAATTATCGCCCGCTGCTCGCAGGCGGCGAGCAGGGACGCGCGGTGCTGAAGTACATCGAGGACGTGCTGTTCGTGAGCAACGTTCCGGCGGCCGAGGTCGCGGCCATCGTGGTCGAGCCGATCCAGGGCGAGGGCGGCTATCTGGTGCCTCCCGATGGATTTCTCGCCGGGCTGCGCGAGCTGTGCGACCGGCACGGCATCCTCTTGATCTTCGATGAGGTGCAATCGGGCGTGGGACGCACCGGGCGCATGTTTGCGGCCGAGCACTGGAACGTGGCGCCCGATGTCATGACGCTCGCCAAGGGCCTCGGATCGGGAATGCCCATCGGCATGATGGTCGCGAAGCGCAGCCTGATGCAGAAATGGACGCGCGGCGCACACGGCAACACCTTCGGCGGCAATCCGCTGTGCTGTGCCGCCGCGCTTGCAACGCTCGATCTCGTCGAGCATCAGTACTGTGCCAACGCGGCCGCAGTCGGCGAGCATTTCATGATGAAGCTGCGCGCTCTGGCCGAGCGTCACAAGGTCATCGGTGAGGTGAGGGGCAAGGGCCTCATGATCGGCATGGAGCTCGTGTCCGAGGGAGCGGAGCGCACCCCGGCGCGCAAGCTCTGCGATGCCCTCATCACCCGGGCCTATCACAACGGCCTCATTCTCCTGTCTTGCGGGCAGAGCACCGTGCGTTTCATGCCCCCGCTCATGATCGGCCGGCACCATGTCGATGAGGCGGTCGAGATCCTCGAGCGCTCGCTCGAGGAGGTGCTCGAGAGCGAGGCGCGCAGCGCCGCCACGCGGGGCGTTGCCGCGCTTTGATGCACTTTCTTGCGACCAGACTCTTGCAGGTGCTGCTGGTGCTGCTGCTCGGGAGCGCGGCAAGCGTCGGCGCCGAGGAGAAGCGGCTTTTCGTCTATAACTGGCAGGACTTCATAGGGCCCTCGACCATCGCCCAGTTCGAGCGCGAGACTGGGATCAAGGTCACCTACGATGTCTACGATGGCGAGGAGACGATGGATGCGCGGCTGCTCGCCGGCGGATCGGGTTACGACATCGTGGTCGCCTCGACCGAGTTCTATGGGCGCGAGATCAAGGCCGGAGTCTATCAGCCGCTCGACAAGGCGAGGCTCCCGAACTGGAAGAATCTCGATCCGCGCGCGCTCGAGATCGAGCGCGCCTACGATCCGGGCAATGCTCACGCCGTGCCGTACATGCACGCGATCAACGGCTTTGCCTACAACATCGACATGGTGCGCGCGCGCATGCCCGACGCCCCCCTCGACAGCCTGGACATGCTGTTCAAGCCGGAGGTCGTCTCGCGCTTCGCCGATTGCGGCGTCACCTTTCTCGATTCCGCCGAGGATGTCATCCAGCTCGCGCTGCGCTACCTCGGGCTCGATCCCAACACGACGCGGCGCGAGGACTACGATGCGGCGGCGCGGCTGCTGCTCAAAGTGCGGCCGTACGTGCGCTCCTTCGATTCGGTTGAGTACATGAACGGGCTGGCCAATCGGGAGCTGTGCATCGCCATGTCCTGGTCGAGCGACTATGCCCTGGTCCACGAGCGCGCCAAGGCGGTGGGCGTCGATGTGCCGCTCGCATTCACCGTCCCGAAGGAGGGGTCCAACGAGAACTTCTCGGCGCTCCTGATTCCCGTCGGCGCGCCCCATCCGGACGCCGCGCACCGATTCCTGAATTTCATGATGCGTCCGGATGTCATTGCCGGCATCACCAATGCAATCTTTTATGGTAATGACAATCTCGCCGCGCGCCCGCTCGTGAGCCCGCGGATCCTCAACGACCCGGCGCTCTATCCGACGCCGGCGATCGAGGCGCGGCTTTATCGCTCGGCCGAGGTGAGCGCGGCGACGGAGCGAATCCGCACCCGCACCTGGACGCGCATCAAGACGGCCGAGTAGAACGACTCAAGGAGAACTCAGCGTGAGTGTCGAGCCCAAGTCTCATGGCGAGCGCATCGTCGGCTTCAAGCGCATGCAGGACGGCACGGTCGAGGACTATGAGCTGCTCGCGCTCTACGAGCGCGAGTACGTGAAGGCGCTGCCGAAGCGCATCCTCTGCGCCCTGCGGCAGCTCGAGGGCTCGCTCGGGGGCTATCCCGTCAGCCGCTTCGACCACTCGCTGCAGACTGCGACGCGAGCAATGCGCGATGGCGCCGATGAGGAGCTGATCGTGGCCGCCCTGATTCACGACATCGGCGATGATCTGGCGCCCTTCAACCATTCGCAGATCGCCGCGGCGATCCTCAAGCCCTACGTGCGCGCGGAAGTGACCTGGATCGTCGAGCAGCACGGTCTTTTCCAGAGCTATTACTACGCACACCACTTCGGCGGCAACCGCAACGGTCGCGACCGTTTTCGGGATCACCCCTGGTATGAGGCCTGCCGGCAGTTCTGTGAGCGCTGGGACCAGAGCTCCTTCGATCCAAACTACGACTGGGAGCCGCTCTCGACCTTCGAGCCGCTCGTCGAGCGCATCTTCACGCGTCCGGCTCACGATGCGACATTCGTCAAAACCTAGGGGCGCGCTGCTCAGCGCTCGGCGAGCTGCGCCTCGAGAAGCCTCTGGCGCTCGGCGCGCCGCATGAGATAGCCCGCGCACACGATACACACCCCGACCAGGCAGATGATGACGCTCGCGAGCGCATTCACATCCGGGGTCACCCCGAGCTTCACCTTGGAGAAGATCACCATCGGCAGCGTGCTCGCCCCCGGGCCGGAGACGAAGCTCGAGATGACCAGATCGTCGAGCGAGAGCGTGAAGCTCAGCAGCCAGCCCGAGATCAGTGCGGGGGCAATGATGGGCAGCGTGGTGTCGATGAACGCGCGCACGGGCCCCGAACCCAGATCCATCGCCGCCTCCTCGAGAGAGCGGTCCGCCGAGACCAGACGCGAGCGCACCGTGACGGTGACGTAGGCGGTGCAAAACGCGATATGAGCGATCGAGATCGTGGTGAAGCCACGATGCGGCCAGCCGAGAAGGTTCAGCATCGAGATGAAGAGCAGCAGCTGCGTGATGCCGGTGATGATCTCCGGCATCACGAGCGGCGCATTCACCATGCCGGTCAGGAGCAGACGACCGCGAAACAGCGGAAAGCGCACCAGCGAGATTGCGGCCAGCGTGCCGAGCACCACCGCGCCGCTCGAGACGACGACGCCGATCTTGAGCGAGAGCCAGGCCGCCTCGAGAATCTGATCATCGTGCAGAAGCTGCGCGTACCAGGTCGTCGAGAAGCCACCCCAGACGCTCACCAAAGACGAGGCATTGAAGGAATAGGCGATGAGCACGAGGATCGGGACGTAGAGGATCGCGATCCCGATGAACAGAATCGAGAGCAGGAATGGGGAGACGCGCTCGGACATCAGGCGCCCTCGAGCTGCTTGGAGCTGTAGTGCTGGTAGAGCGCGATCGGACCCACCAGGAAGACGAGGAAGGCGATCGACACGGCGGAGGCGACCGGCCAGTCACGGTTGCCGAAGAACTCGTCCCACAGCACGCGCCCGATCATCAAGTTGTCCGGGCCGCCGAGCAGCGTCGGAATGACGAACTCGCCGATGGCGGGAATGAAAACCAGCATCGATCCGGCAATGATGCCGGGGACCGAGAGCGGCAACGTCACGTCGAGGAAGGTGCGCCAGGGAGGGCTGCCGAGATCGGCAGCCGCCTCGAGGAGCGACAGATCGAGCTTCTCGAGCGTCGCGAACAGCGGCAGGACCATGAACGGCAGATAGGAATAGATGATGCCGAGATAGACCGCCACGGTGGTGTGCATGATCTTGAGCGGCTGATGGATGATGCCGAGCCAGAGCAGTGCGCCGTTGAGCAGGCCCGTCTCGCGGATGATCCCCTCGAGCGCATAAACGCGCAGCAGGAATGAGGTCCAAAAAGGTAAGATGATGATGAGCAGCAAAATGCTCTGGGTGCTCTTCGAGGTGCGCGCGATGGCGTACGCCATCGGATAGCCCAGCGCGAGGCAGACGAGCGTCGAGAAGAAGGCGGTCCGCAGCGAGTAGACATAGGAGAGCGCGTACACGTCGTCGGTGAACAGATACTTGAAGTTGGCGAGGTTCAGGTTCAAGTGCAGATGCCAGTCGGGGCCGAAGCTGAGGATGTCGGTGAACGGTGGTACGTGCACCGCGGTTTCGGCGAAACTGATCTTGAGCGCAAAGGCGAACGGAATGAGAAAGAACACGAGCAGATACAGCATGGGCGGCCCGATGATGAGCCACTGCCCCTGGCGCGCGAGCCAGGCGCGCACCCCCAGGCGCCGCCGGCTCACCGGCAGTGCTTCTGCTTCCGCGTTCACGCGGAGCGATCCCTGAGATGAGCCGCCGCAGAGGCGAGGCCGCGGCGCGCGCGCCGCGCGCGCGCAACGGCCATGCTCCGCAGCGGCAACGCCTCATCGATGCATGCATTTCGGCGCTGCATCTCTATGGCCCCTCGCGCACTACCGTGGAGAAGGTGGTGGCAATCGCCCGCATGTCTCCCGGCATCGTGCGATTCTACTTCGACTCGAAGGCCGCCATGATGGTGGCCTCGCTGCAGTTCCTCGCAACCGAGTTCGAGGAGCAGGTGCTGGTTCCGGTTGCGCAATTGCGGGCGACCCCCGTGCGCGCGCTCAAGCGCATGGTGGATCTGTATCTCGACCCGGAGATTGCAAGTCCGCGCAAGGTGTCCGTCTGGTACGCATTCTGGGGCGAGGCAAGCTCGCGGCAGGAATACTACGACATCTGCGGCCAAAAGGATGCGAGCTTCGCCGCGCTCGTGCAGGAGCTCATCGAGCGTCTGATCGAGCAGAGCGGCCTCGCGCATCTCGACGCCGGTGCCGTGGCGCTCGGTCTGATCGGAGTGCTGGAGATGCTGTGGCAGGATTTCGCATTCCAGTCGGAGGGGAACATCGATCGGGGCGCGGCGCGGGCCCGCGCCATGGCCTATCTGCGCTCGGTTTTTCCGGGTCGCTTCGAGGCGCAGGGGTCCTCGCCGGGCGGTCCCGAGCGCGTGCCTCGGCTGCCCCTTTGGAGCTACCTCGATGCCCACGCTCATCGCATCGAGCGTGATGCGGTTTTTCGTCCCGCCGCGCAGCTCGTCGGGCATGCGCTCGAGCTGCAGCAGCCGGGCGACTATCTCACCGCCGAGAACGGCGCGGAGCGGGCGCTCGTGATACGCACTCACGAGGGGCCGATCAGTGCTCTGCGCAATTGTTGTCCCCAGGGCGCGCATGCGCTGATTCTCGGGCGCCGCGGCCGGCTGACGGGGGACATCGAGTGCCCGGTGCATCGCCTGCGGTTCGCCTGGGACGGTGCCCCGCGTCCGGCGAGCGGGGCGCCGTCGAGCACGCATCTCACTCATCTCAAGCTGGAAGACCGCGGAGGGCTGCTGTGGGTCCGCGGCGAGGGCGGCGCGGCGCAACCGGGGGAAGGCGAGGTCCCCTGGCCGAGCGATCTCAAGCCGCTCGCGCGGGTGCGCCCGATCGAGCTCGAGGCGGATTGGAAAGTAGTCATCGAGCAATGGCTCGAGGGCCAGGGCTTTGGACCCCTCGACCCCGCGGGCTGGAGCGCAGGTCGTTATCAAGCGATTGCGGGCCCGCGTGCGCTCGAGCGCTGGAGCGAGCGTTTCATCGAGCCCAATCTTTGGCTCGAGCAGCGTCCGGGCGGCTGCTCCATCCTGCAGGTCGCGCCGCTCGCTGCCGGTCGCTGTCGGATCGAGAGGCTCGATTTCGCCGTGGGCGCAAGTCCCTACGGCCCCGGAGAGCGCGCCGAACGCGCGCTGCAATATCTCGCCGCGCGCCTCACGGCCCGCTTGCGCCGTGCGGCCCGCGATCTGGCCGAATCGGCGCAACAGGGGCTGGCGACCTATGGTTATGCGCGCCCCGCAGGCGGCCCGATCGAGCGATTTCACCGCTGGCTGCTCGAGCGCGCGCCCGCACTCGGCCTCGACCGCGTAGCGCCCGCTTCGTAGAATAGCGGGCTCGGGGCTCGAGGCTCCACGTCGCCGCATACCTTTTGAAGGGGAGATCTCACCATGAATGCTGCCGTATTGAAGACCAGTGACTGGCATGCGCGGGCCTCGGGCCTGCGCTACGAGACGCGTCACTTCATCGATGGACGTTTCGTCGACTCGGTGAAGAAGGGTCGATTCACGGTGACCAACCCGGCGACCGGCGAGTCGCTGTGCGAGGTGAGCGCGGGCACCGCGGAGGACATCGATGTCGCCGTGGCTTCCGCCAAGCGCGCATTCCAGGCGCGCACCTGGAGCCGCATGGCGCCGCGTGAGCGCATGGATGTGCTCGCGAAGTTCAGCGGCCTGATCCAGCAGCATGCGGAACGCTTTGCGCTGCTCGACACGCTCTGCATGGGCAAGCCGATCAACGACATGCTGACGATCGATGTGCCCGCTGCGGTACGCAACTTCGAGTATTTCTCCGAGCTCATCGACAAGATCGATGGTCAGGTCACGGCGACCGCGCCGGACGCCTTTCATTACATCCTGCGGGAGCCGCTCGGGGTCGTCGGCTGCATCGTGCCCTGGAACTATCCCCTGTTGATGGCGGCCTGGAAGGTCGCGCCGGCCCTGGCGGCCGGCAACTCGGTCGTCCTCAAGCCCGCCGAGCAATCGCCGTTGTCCGCGCTGCTGATGGCGGAGCTGTTCATCGAGGCGGGCGGCCCTGCGGGCGTGTTCAACGTGGTGTGCGGTCTCGGCGAGACCGCTGGCGCGCCGCTCGCCCTGCACATGGATGTGGCCAAGATCGCCTTCACCGGCTCGACGGAGATCGGCAAGCAGATGCTGATCTATGCGGGCCAGTCCAACATGAAGCGTGTCGCGCTCGAGTGCGGCGGCAAGACTCCGCAGATCTTCCTCGCCGATCTTCCGGATCTCGACACCGCAGTGACCTACGCGATCAACGGCATCTTCGGCAACATGGGCGAGGTGTGCAACGCGGGCTCGCGACTGCTGCTCGACAAGCCGATCGCGAAGCAGTTCATCGAGCGCTTCATCGAGAAGGGCAAGACCGCATACCGCGCAGGCGATCCGCTCGATCCGAGCACCAACCTCGGGCCGCTGGTCACTGCATCGCATCGCATGCGGGTGCTCGGCTACATCGATCGCGGCAAGAGCGAGGGCGCGAAGCTCGAGTTTGGCGGCAACACGCCCGATCTGCCGGGTGCGTACGTGAATCCGACGCTCTTCTCGGCCGTGAACAACCGCATGACCATCGCGCAGGAGGAGATCTTCGGCCCGGTGGCGGCCGCAATAGAGGTCAACGGCCTGGCCGAGGCTCTCAAGATCGCGAACGACTCGATCTACGGTCTCGCCGCCTCGGTCTGGACGCGCGACCTTACCACCGCGCACAAGACGGTGCGGGATCTCGAAGCCGGGGTCATCTGGGTCAACTGCTTCGATCATGGCGACATGACGCAGCCGTTCGGCGGGTACAAGCAGTCGGGCCAAGGACGCGACAAGTGCGTCGAGAGCCTGCTGTCATACACGCAGACCAAGTCCGCCTGGATTCACCTCGGGTAAGCTTAGGAGGCGCCGGCCCTGGCTTTCAGGGCCGCGCAGCAGCGGGCGCGAAGTTCTCGGGGGCCGTTGGCTGCCGGATCTCCGGGATTCGCTCGCGCAGCAGCTCGTGGAACTCGTGCATGAAGCATTCGAGGCGCGACAGTGGCCCGGGGCGGTAGCTGCTCGAGCCCAGTCCGCGCGCCACGCGCTCGCAAAGCCACTTGTCCTCGTTGTTCACCTGCGCGTTGATGCGGTTGCTCAGAAAGCGCGCCGCCCGCAGCTCGGGGGTGCCGCCGGGAAGGCCGAAGGTGGTGCCGCGCACGATGCACTTGCCCGCACCCCCGGGCAGGAGCTGAAAGAAATCCATCTGATCGGGAAATACGTCGATGCCGAGATTCGGCAATGCACTGTAGAAACGCCAGCAGCGGCGCTCGCGCTCGGGGAGGTGTGCGGCCGCCCGACCGATGAGACCCTGATACATCCGTTCCGACCAGCGCGAAGAGGGTTGCTCGCGCATCCAGCTGACGCCGCGCGCCACGCCGGGCACGCTCGACTGGTCCTCGTAGTCGGGGGTGAACATGCGATTCAAGCCGGGGTGGCCGATCGGCACGTGATAGGACTCGAGGTAATTGTCCATCGCGAGCTTCCAGTCGACGTTCCAGACATCGGTCGTGATGGGCGCAAGCGGCACCATGTCCTGCAAGCGGTACGGTGCGAGCTCTTCGGCCAGCCGCCCCCAGGTCTTCGCCACCGGCGGCGGATCCCCGGCGAGGCAGATGAAGACGAATCCGAGCGCGACGTCGACGCGCACCGGATTGAGGCTGTGCGTGGCCCGGTCGAGGCTCGCGAACGTCTCGCGCATCGGGACCCCGAGCAGCGAGCCGTCATGCCGATAGCTCCAGCCGTGGTAGGGACACGTGATCGGTCCCGCGCATTGGCCGGTGCCGTCCAGCAGCCGTGCGCCGCGATGGCGGCAGGCATTGTGGAAGGCTCGGATCGAGCCGTCGCGGTCTCGCAGGACGAACACACTCTCCGAGCCGAGATCGAAGGTCTCGTAATCCCCGACGCGCGGGATCGAGTTCACATGACAGACGATTTGCCAGCTCGGCTTCAAGATCCGCTCGATCTCGAGCCGCGCAAGGGCGGGGTGGCTGTAGACCCAGGCAGGCAGCGCATAGCGCTGCGGCCCGGGAGCCGCGTCGATCTCGGAGCTCCGCTTCACGGCAGGCAGGCTGGTCATCGACGCTCTCCATGGCGGTTATATGCCCATTTAATGTACGCCCGTCGGCGGGATATTGGCAAGTAGCAATTCATACAACAGTTTCTAAATCAGTGTGATAAGTAGCTTTCCTCGCAATGATTGACACGCGGTAGAGGTCCTTCGTCGTGCTTTTTTTATATGGTCATATAAGATCCTCATCCCGGCCGCTCGCCGCAGCATCACGATGAGGAGGGGAGGCTCATGGCCCGCACAATGACCAAGAACAACGCCCATTTCAGGCGCGCGCTCGAGCGCTTGCCGCTCGGGGTCGCATCCAACTTTCGCTACTGGGGCGAGGATCGCACCATTTATGTGAAATACGGCAAGGGTGGCCGCATCGTCGACCTCGACGATAACTCCTATGTCGATTACCGCCTCGGCTACGGTCCCGCGATCCTCGGTTATGCAGACGAGCGCGTGGATGCCGCTGCGCGCGAAGGCATGCAGGTGGGGGGCGTATTCGCGCTCTCGACCGAGCGCGAGCTCGCGGTCGCGGAGCGCATCTCGCGAATGGTGCCCGCGGCCGAGCTCGTGCGCTTCTCGAACTCCGGCACCGAGGCGGTGATGGCGGGCCTGCGTCTCGCACGCGCCTTCACCGGGCGCGATGACTACGTGATTCTCGAGGGGAGCTACCACGGCCTGTTCGATGCGGCGATGTGGTACACGCCGATGGAAAAGTGGAGCCAGCAGGGCGACCCGGAGATCAAGCCCTACAGTGAGGGGGTGCCGGTGAGCACCCAGAGCTTTGCGCACTTCGTCCAGGCGAACGATGCCAACCAGCTCGAGGATGTGTTCAAGCGTCACGGCTCGAAGATCGCCTGCATGCTGATCGAGCCGATCATGGGGAACTGTCTCGGCATCGCCGCGGAGCCGCAGTATTTGCGCGCGGCTCGCGAGCTCTGCGATCGGTACGGCGTGGTGATGCTCATCGACGAGGTGAAGACCGGGTTTCGCGTCGCGCGCGGCGGCGTGCAGGAGCTCTATGGCGTGCACGCCGATCTGTGCACGTTCGCCAAGGCTCTCGCCAACGGCTATCCCATCTCCGTGCTTGCGGGGCGCGAGCACATCATGCGAAAGATCGGCAAGGGCGTCGCTCACGGCGGCACCTATACCGCGCACGCGGTCTCGCTCGCCGCGGCGGAAAAGACGCTCGAGATTCTCGCCGAGACCGATGCGCTCGAGCGCATCGCGGACTACGGAACGCGCCTGCGCAACGGCATGCGTGCGGTCTTGAACGCCCGCGGCATCGCGCACAGCTTCGTCGGCCACCCCTCGATGAGCGGCCTGTACTTCGCGCAGTCCCCGCCACGCAACTACCGGGCCTGGAAGAGCAGCGATTATTCCTTCTACGATTCGATGGCCCGCGTGCTGCACGATGAAGGGGTGCTGTGCGAGCCCGACTCCCGCGAGCCTTGGTTCGTGTGCGCGGCCCACGATGCCGGATGTCTCGCGGACACGTTGAAGGGTTTCGAGATCGCGGTCGACGCCACCTTGAGCTCGAGCGGCGCCTCGCACAAAGTACCTGCGTGAGCGATCCTGCGGGGAGGGGAGAGCGTCTCGACGCGCTGATTGTCGGGGCAGGGCACAACGGCCTGGTGGCGGCGTGCTACCTGGCGCGGGCCGGACTGCGGGTGCAGGTCCTCGAGCGCAACCCCTTCATCGGCGGTGCGGCGGTCAGCCGGCGTCTGTACCAGGATTTCACGTACTCGAACTGCTCATACGTCTGCAGCCTGCTGCGCCCGGAGATCATGCGCGCTCTCGAGTTGCCGCGCTTCGGGCTGCAGATCATTCCTTACGAGGGCGGCTGCACCTTCATGCAGGGCGGCGGCCACCTGGCCCTCTATGACAACCACGACGCGCTGCGGCGGGAGATCGCGCGGCATTCGGCGCGCGATGCCGAGGCCTACGATCGGTATGCGCGCGACGTCATGCGCCAGTGCAAGTTCATCAAGCCGCTGCTGATGCGCGAGCCGCCGGACCCCACCTCCTTCAAGCCCCGCGATCTCACCGAGCTCCTGTATCTCGGGCAGCGCTTTCACCGCCTGGGTGAGGAGCGGATGTACGACACACTGCGGTTCTGGACGATGAGCGCCGCGGATTTCCTCGATGAGTATTTCGAGAGCGAGATCGTCAAGGCGCACTTCGCCGGCAGCTCGATCATTGGCACGGCGCTCGGACCGCGCTCGCCGGGCACCGCCTACGTGCTGCTGCATCACTACATGGGCGACATCGACGACACGGTCGGGGCGTGGGGTTTCGCGCGGGGCGGCATGGGCGCGATCAGCCAGGCCCTCGGCCGCTCGCTCGAGGCGAGCGGTGGCACGATACGAACGGATGCACCGGTTGCCCAGCTCAAGGTCCGCGGCGGACGCACGACCGGAGTCGTGCTCGAGGGGGGCGAGGAGATCGATGCACCGGTGGTGCTCTCCAATCTCGACGTGAAGCGCACGTTCCTCAAGATCGTGGAGGCCAAGGAGCTGCCCGCGGATTTCCTCGAGCGAGTGCGGCAGTTCAAGATCCGAGGCTCCTCCGGCAAGCTCAACATCGCCCTCGATGGGCTGCCGCGCTTTCCGGCGATTCCGGCAGGCTCGCCTTGCACGCGCGGCGACATGCACGTCACCGATACGCTCGAGATGATGGAGCGCGCCTACGATGACTGGAAGGAGGGGCGCTGGTCACGCGCTCCCTACATCGACATGCTGATCCCCTCGCAGATCGATCCGACCATGACGCCTCACGGCAAGCACTACATGTCGGTCTTTGTTCAGTATTGCCCCTACCAGCTCGCCGAGGGCGAGTGGAATGCCGAGCGCCGCCGCGGATTCGGCGCAACCGTGATCGAGACCATCGCGAATCACAGCCCGAACTTCAAGGATCTCATCCTGCACGCCGAGGTTCGCACCCCGTGGGACATCGAGAATGAGGTCGGACTCACGGAGGGCAACATCTTCCAGGGCGAGCTCACCATGGATCAGCTGCTCTTCAACCGACCGGTGCCGGGCTATGCGCAGTACCGCGCACCGGTGCGTGGGCTGTATCTGTGCGGCTCGAGCACTCACCCCGGCGGAGGTGTGATGGGGGCGCCGGGCGCGAACGCGGCGCGCGCGGTGCTCCGGGACCTGAAGAGGCTGCACTGAGATGGCGAGCGCGGCACCCCACGACGTCATCGTCATCGGCGGCGGCCATAACGGCCTCGTGTGCGCCGCCCTGCTCGCGCGGCGCGGGCGCTCCGTGCTCGTGCTCGAGGCCGAGTCCGCGGTCGGAGGCGCGGCGGCCACGCGGGAGTTCGCACCCGGATTTCGCGTCTCCGCCTGTGCGCATCTCGTGCACCTGATGCCGGCCCGGCTCATCGAGGAGCTCTCGCTCGAGCGCCACGGTCTCGAATGGGCGGCCCAGGGCCTGCCGACCAGCGCCCTCATGCCCGACGCGCCCCCTCTTCCCATCGAGTCGCAAAGCCTTGGCGCCGACCGCGGGGCCTACGAGGACTACGCAGCGCAGATGCAGCGTTTCGCGCGCGCGCTCGGGCCGGTGCTCGAGCAGGTTCCCCCCCGCTTGGGAACGCACGAGTGGTCCGACATCGCGGGGCTCATGCGCCTCGGCTGGCGCATCCGCCGCCTGGGAAGGAGCGACATGCGCGAGCTCCTGCGGATCGGCGGCATGAACGTGCACGATCTGCTCGAGGAGCACTTCGCCTCGAGTGCTCTCAAGGGGGCGCTCGCCTTCGATGCGGTGCTCGGCACGAACTTTGGCCCCCGCTCGCCGGGCACGGTGCTCACGCTGCTGTATCGGCTCGCTGCGCAGTGCTCCGCGGGCCCTCGCGGGCTTGCGCAGCCGCGCGGCGGGGTGGGCGCGCTCAGCGCAGCGCTCGCCCGGGCAGCGGCCGCGGCGGGCGCCGTGATTCGCACCCGGGCGCCCGTCAGCGAGGTGATCGTCGAGGGCGATCACGCCGCCGGCGTGGTGCTCGAGTCGGGCGAGCGCATCGCTGCGCGTTGCGTGGTCTCGAATGCGGACCCGAAGACGACCTTCCTGAGGCTGCTCGGCCCCCGACATCTCGACACCGGATTCGTGCGGCGCGTGACCCACCTGCGCGCCCGCGGTCTTGCGGCAAAGCTTCATCTGGCGCTCGACCGCGCTCCCGCCTTCGCGGGCGCAGCGGCGCGCTTGCTGGGCGGACGGCTCCTGGTCGCGCCCTCGCTCGAGTATCTCGAGCGTGCATTCAACCACGCCAAATATGGCGAGTACTCCTCCGCGCCGGCCTTCGAGGTCACCGTCCCCAGCCTCAACGACCCCGCACTCGCCCCGTCCGGCCAGCACGTGCTGTCGGCAGTCGTACAGTACGTGCCCTACGAGCTCAAGGGCGGGTGGGAAGGAAAGCGCGAGCGGCTCACGGCCCGGTGCATCGACGCGCTCGAGCGGCTCTCTCCGGGACTCGGCGCGAGCGTGATCGGCAGCGAGCTTTTGACTCCGGCGGATATCGAGCGCGAGTTCCACATCAGCGGCGGCCACTGGCATCACGCCGACCTCGCCTTCGATCAGTTCTTCATGGTGCGTCCGGTGCCGGGCGCAACCCAGCATCGCACGCCGCTGCCGGGACTGTATCTGTGCGGCGCCGGTTGCCACCCGGGTGGCGGGGTCATGGGGACCGCCGGGCGCAACGCCGCCCTCGAGATTCTCAAGAGCACAGCCGCATGAGCAGCTCCGCGCCGCTCCCGCATTTTCAGCAGCCGCTCCTCAAGACCCCGTTTCACGAGCGCGCCCGGAGCTTGAGCCAGGTCGAGCGCTTCGTCGCCTGGTCGGGCTACACGACGGTCGATGTCTTCACGACCGTCGAGCAGGAATATTTCGCAATCCGCAATGCCTCCACCCTCTACGACCTCACGCCGATGGTGAAGTACCGGATCGGCGGTCCGCAGGCGCTCGAGTACCTCAACCGACTCGTGACCCGCGATCTGCGCAAGCTCAAGCCCGGACGCGTGGCCTATTGCGTCTGGTGCAACGATGCCGGGCACCTGCTGGACGACGGCACGATCTTCTCGCTCGGCGAGGGCGAGTATCGGCTGTGCACGGCGGAGCGTCAGATCGACTGGCTGCTCGATTCGGCCATCGGCTTCGAGGTCGAGGTGAGCGAGATCACCGCGCAGATTGCGGCTCTCGCCCTGCAGGGACCGACCTCCTGTGCAGTCCTCAAAGCCGCCGGTCTCGCCGGCATCGAGCAGCTCAAGCCCTTCGAGATCGGCCATTTTGAGCTATCCCGCCGTCCTCTGATGGTCTCGCGCACCGGTTTCACGGGCGATCTCGGGTATGAGCTGTGGATGCCGCCCGAAGCGGCCCTCGAGAACTGGGATGCGCTCATGGAAGCGGGCCGTACCCGCGGTTTGCGGGCCATCGGATCGCAGGCGCTCAACATGGCACGCATCGAGGCCGGATTTCTGATGCCGCACGTCGATTTCGTCTCGGCCGAGCAGACCATCCGCACCGGCCGCGACCGCTCGCCGCTCGAGCTCGGCCTGGGCTGGCTCGTCGATTTCACCAAGGGACATTTCAACGGGCGCCGCGCGCTTCTTGCCGAGCACCTGCGCGGTGCGCGGCGGCAGCTGGTCGGACTCGATGTCGAGGGCAACAAGCCCGCGCACAACGCCTTGCTCTACACCGATGCGAAGGGCCGGCGCGAGATCGGCTTCGTGACCTCCGCGACCTGGTCGCCCACCTGCAAGCGCAACATCGCCCTGGCGCTCCTCGATGCACCCCACTTCTCGACGGGGACGACGGTGTGGGCGGACATCTATCTGAATCGGGAGCTCAAGTGGGAGCGTCGCATGGCGGCCGCCCGCGTGGTCGATCGGCCGTTCTTTGCGCCCGAGCGGCGGCGAGCAACGCCGCCCGCGGATTTTTGATAGCCTAGACCCTGATCCATCACCCCTGCTCCCATCGTGCTGTCACCCCAGCAACAGTCGAACGCCGACCGGCCGTGGCTCGATCCCCACGCCAAGCCCCAGATCCTCATCGAGAGCGTCACCAAGAGCTTCGGCGCCTTCACGGCGGTCGACAGCATCAACCTGCGGATCTACAAGGGCGAGATGTTCGCGCTGGTCGGCGCCTCGGGCTGCGGCAAGACGACGCTGCTGCGCATGCTCGCCGGCTTCACCACCCCGAGCTCCGGACGCATCCTGATCGAGGATGCGGACATGACGCACGTGCCGCCGCACGAGCGGCCGGTCAACATGATGTTCCAGTCTTATGCGCTCTTTCCGCACATGACCGTCGAGGACAACATCGGCTATGGCCTGCGCCGCCTCGCTCTCGAGAAGTCGGTCAAGGCACAGCGCATTGCCGAGGCGCTCGAGATGGTGCAGCTCGGGCCCCTCGCGAAGCGCAAGCCGCACCAGCTCTCCGGTGGGCAACGCCAGCGGGTCGCGCTCGCGCGCGCGCTCATCCGCCGGCCGAAGGTGCTGCTGCTCGATGAGCCGCTGAGCGCGCTCGACAAGAAGCTGCGCGAGCAGACGCAGTTCGAGCTCATGAACATCCAGTATCAGGTCGGGATCACCTTCGTGTTCGTGACCCACGATCAGGACGAGGCCATGGCGCTCTCGACGCGCATTGCCGTGATGAATCGCGGACAGCTCGTGCAGGTCGGCACGCCGGCCGAGATCTACGAGTTTCCGCAGAACCGCTTCGTCGCCGATTTCATCGGCACGACGAACCTTTTCGAGGGCACGGTGAGCGGCCGCGAGGCGGGCCACATCCTGGTGCACAGCGAAGAGGCGGGTTGCAGCCTCAAGGTGGATGAGCTCGGACACTTCGGCGGTGGGCAGCGCGTGTGGGTGTCGCTGCGGCCGGAGAAGATCCGGCTGAGCAAGGAGCCTCCCCTCGGCACGGTGAATCAGATGAAGGGGATGGTCTGGGAGCTCGGCTATCTCGGCAACCGCTCGACGTATCGCATCAAGACGGCAACCGGTAAACTCGTGACCGTGTTTGCACAGAACGATCAGCGAACCGCCGAGTGGGCGATCGACTGGAGCGATGAGGTGTACTTGAGCTGGAGCCCGAACTGCGCCGTGTTGCTGGCGCAATGAGCGCGCAGTTCCTGCGCCCGCTCGCCGATCTGAGGCTCATGGCGCTCGGGCTGTGGCTCGCGCTCGCAGCGGTCACGCCGGCCGCGGCCGGCAGCACCCAGACCGTCGTGCTCATCGTGAGCGATGGACTGCGCTGGCAGGAGGTCTTCTCCGGCGCGGAGGAGGATCTTCTCAACGCGAAAAACGGCGGCAGCTGGCTCGATGAGCAGGAGCTGCGCAAGCGCTACTGGCGTGCGAGCGCGCAGGAGCGACGCGCGGTGCTGTTCCCCTTCCTCTGGGGCACGGTCGCGAAGCACGGGCAGATCTTCGGCAACCAGACGCTCGGCAGCATCGCGCGTGTGACGAACGGTTTCGCATTCTCCTATCCCGGCTACAACGAGATGACGACGGGCTTCCCCAACGAGCGCATCGATCGCAACGAATTCGGCCCCAATCCCACGCCGACCGTGTTCGAATGGCTGAACGCCATGCCGGCCTATCGCGGCCGCGTCGCGGTCTATGGCACCTGGCAGGTCTTCGACGATATCTTCAACCGCCGCCGCAGCGGCCTGGTGATGCAGACGGGGTGGACGCTCACGCCGACCCCGCGGCACCCAGCGCACGACGCGCTGCTCGGCGAGCTCTTTGCCACGATGACGCGGTTCGATGAGGAGGACCTGCCGGATGCGCTTCTGCAGGTGCCGCTCATCGACTACGTGAAGACCGGGGCGCCGCGGGTGCTGTTCGTCGGCTACGGCGAGACGGACAACTGGGCGCATCAGGGCCGTTATGACCTGGTGCTCGACAGCGCCCATCGTTTCGACGGCTTCGTCCGTGACCTCTGGGACACGATGCAGGCGTTGCCCGCCTATCACGGCACCACCACCTTCATCATCACCACCGACCACGGCCGCGGCAGCGGGCTCGCGGAGTGGAAGGAGCACGGTGTCGAGGAGAAGGGGTCGGAGAACATCTGGATTGCGGTCATGGGCCCGGACACCGCGGCGCTCGGCGAGCGCAAGAACGTCGAGCGCGTGACGCAGGCGCAGATCGCGGCCACCGTCGCTGCGCTTCTCGGCAAGGATTACGCCGCGGCGGTGCCAAAGGCGGCGAAGCCGATCGGCGCCGTGCTGCACTGAGGAGGCCGCAAGGCCATCGCCTCCGTCTGTTCTGTCAAGCCCGACCGATGTCCGACGACTGATGTCGGATGGGGCGGGGCCGACGGCCCGCAATGCCGCGCGCCGCGCTCAGTCATGCCGCCCGCCGATTTTTTATATTATACTCGCAACATTAAAAACGAGCGCGGGGTGACGCATGCGGCCGGTGAAAACTCTTG
>DATGIA010000122.1:0-18869 GCA_035307465.1 Steroidobacteraceae bacterium | reverse complement strand
ACGCCGTCCTGCCAGCGCACGTGATCGAAGGTGTGCAGCCCGACCTCGAATCCCGCATCGCGCACCCCGCGCATGACATCCCCCGCCGCTCGGCCGATGTCGGGCCCGGGCAGAAGCACCCCGTAGAGGAGCGTCTTCAGCCCATAGTGCTTGAGCACCGAGGTGCGCGCGACCTTCTGCGCGAAGCCTTTGCGAAACACCCGCTTGAGCGCGCGACCCGTATGGTCCGGCCCCACCGAGAAGTAGAACGTCGCATCGAGCCCGTGCGTGCGCAGGAGCGAGCTGAGCCGCGGCACCCCCTCGCGCGTGCCGCGCAGCGTGTCGACATCGACCTTGAGACCGATGTGGACGTGCTCGAGCGAATCAGGCATCGCGCGAGAGCAGTGCCGAGGCCGAAGGCAGGGCGTGCGCGTAGGCATCGAAGATCGCGGCGAGCGCCTGGCGCATGTCGGTCGTCGGCGTCCAGCCGAGCTCGGCGGTCGTGTTCTTGATCGAGGGCAGGCGCGCCGGGATGTCGGCATACCCCTTGCCGTAGTACTCGAGCGCCGAGATCTCGACGAGCCGCGTCTTCGAGGCGGTGGGCGCGTACTCGGGCCGCGCGCGCGCGGTCTCGAGCATCATCTCTGCGAGTTGACGGATCGAGTACAGGTTGTGCGGATTGCCGATGTTGTAGATCTTGCCGTCGGCGATGCCGTTCGGGTTCGCGATGATCCGTGTCAGGCAATCGACCGCATCGTCGATGTAGGTGAAGGCGCGGGTCTGACGACCGCCGTCGACCAGCTTGATGGGCTCACCGCGCACCAGGTGCCCGAGGAACTGCGTGAGCACGCGCGAGCTGCCCTCCTTCGGATCATCCATGCTGTCGAGGCCCGAGCCGATCCAGTTGAAGGGGCGAAACAGCGTGAACTTCAGCCCCTGCTGACCGTAACCCCAGATGATGCGGTCGAGAAGCTGCTTCACGCAGGAGTAGATCCAGCGCTGCTCGTGGATCGGCCCGAGCACGAGCTGCGAGGTCGCGGGGTCGAACTCCGCATCGCGGCTCGCGCCGTACACCTCGGAGGTCGAGGGGAAGACCACGCGCTTCTTGTAGCGCACACAGTGGCGGATGATCGGCAGATTCGCCTCGAAGTCGAGCTCGAACACGCGCAGCGGCTCGCGCACGTAGGTCGCGGGCGTTGCGATCGCCACCAGCGGCAGGATCACGTCGCACTTGCGCACGTGGTACTCGACCCACTCCTTGTTGATCGTGATGTCGCCCTCGACGAAATGAAAGCGCTCGTGCGCGAGCATCGTGCTCACGCGCTCGGACTGCAGGTCCATGCCGAAGATCTGCCAGTCGGTGTTCTTCAGGATGTATTTCGAGAGGTGGTGGCCGATGAAGCCGTTCACCCCCAGGATCAGCACGTTCATGTCACGGATTCCTTCTCACCGCATCGTTGTCCGTCGAGCGCCAGCGGTTGTCGCTGCAAGAGCGCGGGCGCAGCGCGCGGCTCGACCGTCGCGCCGTCAATTGCCAGTCTCAGAATGCGCAGGCGGCGCCCGTCGACGCAGTCCGCGTACCAGGCCCCGTCCTGCGCGTACAGGCACGGCGCTCGCGTGGGAAAGCGCGGCGCCCCCGGGTCGAGCGCCGTGGCGAGGATGTCGAGGCGGCAGCCGTCCAGCTCGGTGAATGCACCCGGAAAGGGAGGCGCGACGGCTCGCACCAGATCGTGCACCACGCGCGCGCCGCATCGCCAGTCGATGCGCCCATCCTCGGGCGAACGGCGCCCGAAATAGGAGCCCTGCGCAAGATCGAGCGGGCGCGCGACGGCGGTGCCCTCGATGAGCCTGGGCAGCGTGCGCTCGAGCACCACGCGCGCAGCCTCGGCCACCTTGAGCGACACCTCGAGCGCCGTATCGTTCACGCCGATCGGCACCGCCTGGCAGTCGACGAGCGCGCCGGCGTCGGGCTGCTCGAGCATGTAATGCAGGCTCGCGCCGGTCTCGCGCTCCCCCGCGATGATCGCCCAGTGCACCGGTGCCCGGCCCCGATACTTGGGCAGCAGCGAGCCATGCATGTTGAGAGCGCCGCGCGGCGCAAGCGTGAGCCAGGCGGGCTTGAGCAGATGACGGTAGTAGAACGAGAACAGGAAATCGGGTCGCGCGGCGCGCGCTGCATCCAGCCACTCCGGGGTGTTCGGGTCCTGCGGAGTCGCGGTCTTGAGGCCCTTCTCGCGGGCGAGGTCCGCGACGCTCGCGAACCAGTGCGACTCGTTGGGATCGTCCGCGTGCGTGAACAGCAGCGGGATCTCGACGCCCTGCGCGAGAAGCTCCCGAACGCAGCGCACCCCCACCTCGCTGTAGGCGAATACGACCGCCCGCGTCACGAGCCGATGCCCGTGCTTGCGACCGCGGCCGCCCGACCCGACGGCTCATCCACCGTGAGCGCCGAGTCCTCGGCCGCCTCGAGCACCGCCTCGACCACATAGCGCGGGCGCTCACGCACCTGCGCATAGATGCGGCCGACGTACTCGCCCAGAAGCCCGATGCCGAACAGCGCGAGACCGATGAAAAAGAAGGCGATGCCGAACAGGGTGAACAGGCCTTCCGCCTCGGGACCGACGATGAGGCGGCGCGCGAGCAGCACCAGAACGAGCACCGCCGAGAGCGCCGAGACCGCCATGCCCACCATCGAGAAGAGCTGCAGCGGCACGACCGAGAAGCCCGTGATCAGATCGAAGTTCAGGCGAATCAGGCTGTAGAGCGAGTACTTCGAGCGGCCCGCATGGCGCTCCTCGTGCGCGATCATCACCTCGATCGGGTTCATCGCATACAGGTAGGCGAGCGCCGGAATGAAGGTGTTGACCTCGCGCGTCTGGTTGAGGGCGCCCACCACCGAGCGCGCATAGCCGCGCATCATGCAGCCCTGGTCCGTGATGCGCACCGGGGTGATCCACTCGCGCAGCCGGTTCATGCCGCGCGACAGGCTGCGCCGCCACAGCACGTCCTGACGCTGCACACGGATGGTGCCCACGTAGTCGTAGCCTTCCTCGAGCTTGGCGAGGAGCTTGCCGATCTCCTCGGGCGGATTCTGCAGATCCGCATCGAGCGTCACCACGTACTCGCCCCGCGCATACGCGAGCCCCGCCATGATCGCCGAATGCTGGCCGAAATTCGCATGGAATATGACCACGCGGGTCTCGTGCGGGCGGCGCGCGAATTGCTCGCGCAACAGAGCCACCGAGCGATCCTTGCTGCCATCATTCACGAACACGCACTCGTAGGAGACGCCGAGCGCATCGAGCGCCGGGTACAGCCGCGAGAACAGCGTCGGCAGCACCTCCTGCTCGTTGTACACGGGAATGACGACGGAAAGCTTCGGATCCGGCCTCGACATCTCAACGCGCCATCAGTGATCTGCGGCCACCGCGCCGTGCGCGCGCAGGATCGCGAGCACCTCCTCGGTCTTCGCGCGCATCAGCTCCGCGGAGTCGCGGGCCTCGACGTTCAAGCGGATCAGCGGCTCGGTGTTGGAGCTGCGCAGGTTGAAGCGCCAGTCGGCGAACTCGTAGGAGACCCCGTCCATGCGATCGATGCCGATCGCTCCCCGCGCATAGCGTTCCTCGAGGGCCGCGAGCGCCGCCGCCGCATCCGGCACGCGATAATTGAGCTCCCCGCTCACCGGAAAGCGCGCGATGCGCTCACCGACGAGCGCCGAGAGCGATGCGCCCGAGGCGCTCATGATCTGCGCCACGAGGAGCCAGGGGATCATGCCGCTGTCGGCATAGGCGAAGCGCCGGAAATAGTGGTGCGCGCTCATCTCCCCGCCGTACACCGCATCGACCTCGCGCATCCGCTGCTTGATGAAGGCGTGACCGGATTTCGATTGCACGGCCTCACCGCCCGCCTCGCGCACCATCTCGATCGTGTTCCAGGTGAGGCGCGGGTCATGCACCACACGGCCGCCCGCGCCGCCCATCCCGGCCGCCCCGGCCGCCCCGGCCGCGCTGCCCGCGCTGCCCGCGCTGCCCGCGCTGCCCTTCCCGCCGGTGCGCTGCTCGGCGTTGAGCAGTTCCCTCGCGAGCAGCCCCACCAGGTAATACCCTTCAATGAAGCTGCCGGTTTCGTCGAAGAAAAAGCAGCGATCGAAATCACCGTCCCAGGCGAGCCCGAGATCGGCCCCCTCGCGGCGGATGGCCTCGAGGGTGGGCGCGCGGTTCTCGATCAGCATGGGATTCGGGATGCCGTTCGGAAAATGCCCGTCCGGCGCATGATTCAGCTTGATGAACTTGAAGGGCAGATGTGGCTCGAGCCGGTCGATGATGAGCCCGGCCCCGCCGTTGCCGGCGTTGACGACGATGCGCAGCGGTTTCAGAGTTTTTGGGTCGACGTACGAGAGCAGGTGCTCGATATACGCCGGCATCGTATCGATCTCGCTGCGCTTCCCCGGCGTCATGCCCCCCGTGAAGTCGCCGCGCTCGGCGAGCGCGCGGATCTCCTTCAAGCCCGTGTCGCCGCTGATCGGCTTCGACTGCTCGCGCACGAACTTCATGCCGTTGTAGTCGGGCGGATTGTGACTCGCCGTCACCATGATGCCGCCGTCATAGCCGCCGTGCGCGGTCGCGAAGTACACCCCCTCGGTGCCGCAGAGGCCGATGTCGAATACATCGACGCCCGCCTCGTTGAGCGCGCGGGTGAGCGTGCGCACCAGCCCCTCGCTCGAGAGGCGGATGTCCCGGCCAACGACCACGCGCCGCGGCGAGAGGAACTGCGCGTAGGCGCGACCTACCCGGTAGGCGACGTCGTGGTTGAGCTCGTTGGGGATCCGGCCGCGAAGATCATAGGCTTTGAAGCAGGTGATGGAGCTCAAGTGCTCGTCCCTTGCCGGCCGTAGTTGTCCTCGAAGCGCACGATGTCGTCCTCCCCCAGATAGGAGCCTGACTGCACCTCGACGATGTGCAGGGGCACCTTGCCGGGATTCTCGATGCGATGCGTTGCGCCGATCGGAATGTAGGTGGATTCGTTTTCCGAGAGCAGGAAGGTCTTCTCGCCGCAGGTCACCCGCGCGGTCCCCTGCACCACGATCCAGTGCTCGGCGCGATGGTGATGCATCTGCAGCGAGAGCACGCCGCCCGGACGCACCGACAGGCGCTTCACCTGGAAGCGGTCACCATTGTCCAGGCTGTCATAGCTTCCCCAGGGGCGGAACACCTCGCGGTGAAGCGAGGGCTCGGTGCGGCCCGATTTCTTCATCCGCGCGACCAACTCCTTCACATCCTGCACCCGCTCCTTGGGCGCCACCAGGATCGCATCCTTGGTCTCGACGATGATGTGATCGTCCATGCCGACGGCGGCGACCAGGCGGCTGGTCGAGTGCACGTAGCAGTCGTGTGTGTCGTGCACGACGACATCCCCGAGCAGTACGTTGCCCTCCTCATCGGCGGGCAGCGCATCGAACAGCGAGGACCACGATCCGACGTCGCTCCATCCCGCATCGAGCGGCAGCACCACCGCATCGCGCGTCTTCTCCATGACCGCATAGTCGATCGACTCGCTGCGACAGCGCTCGAAGGCGCCCTTGTCGATGCGCACGAAATCGAGGTCGCTCTTCGCCGCCTGATACCCCTCGCGGGCGGCGGCGAGGATGTCGGGTGCGAGGCGCCCGAGCTCGGCGATGTAGCGGCTCGCCTGGAAGACGAACATGCCGCTGTTCCAGTAATAATCCCCGCTCGCGACGAACTCGCGCGCGAGGTCGATCGGGGGCTTCTCGATGAACTGCGCAACCGGGTATGAGGGCCCGGAGTCCGCCGCCGCCTCGCCGCGACGGATGTAGCCATAGCCGGTCTCCGGCGTGCGCGCCACGATCCCGAAGGTGACCAGCTTGCCTTTCGCGGCGATGCGCGAGGCCGCTTCGGCGGCCTCGCGGAAGATGCGCACGTCGCGGATCACATGGTCGGCGGGCGCAACCACCAGGATCGCCTGGGGCTCGAGGTCGAGCGCCTTCAGGGCCGCGAGCGCGACCGCCGGGGCCGTGTTGCGGCCGACGGGCTCGAGCATGATGGCCGCGGTCTTGAGATTGAGCTCGCGAATCTGCTCGGCGACGGTGAAGCGATGCGCCTCGTTGCACACGATGATGAGGTCGCCCGCGCCCGCGATGCCCGCCAGGCGCAGCGCGGTCTCCTGCAGCATGGTGCGCTTGCTGGTGAGCGCCAGGAGCTGCTTCGGATACATTTCACGGGACAGCGGCCACAGGCGCGTGCCCGCGCCGCCGGAGAGAATGACGGGGATGATCGTGCTCACGCTCGCGACCCTTGCTGGCGGTGAGGAGCCAATTTTCCCTTGCCGCGGCCCACCGCATAATAGCTGAAGCCGGCGCGCACCATGTGCGCCGGGTCGTACAGGTTGCGCCCATCGAAAATGACCGGGCTCTTGAGAGCGGCCCGGATCTGGTCGAAATCCGGGCTGCGAAATTCCTGCCACTCCGTGACGATCGCGAGCGCATCTGCGCCCTCGAGCGCCTCCGGGCTCGTCTTGCACAGCGTCAGGTCGGCACGCTCACCGTACAGGCGCGCGCACTCGCTCATGGCCACCGGATCATAGGCACGCACCCGCGCGCCCGCCGCCCAGAGCGACTCCATCAGCACGCGCGAGGGCGCCTCGCGCATGTCATCGGTGTTCGGCTTGAAGGACAGGCCCCAGAGCGCGAATGTAAGGCCCGTGAGCTGCCCGAAGTGCGCTTTGATCTTGTCGAACAGGATGCCCTTCTGGCGCGCGTTCACCGTCTCGACCGCCTCGAGAATGCGCGCCTGGTACCCCACCTCCTGGGCCGAGCGCTTGAGCGCTTGCACGTCCTTGGGAAAGCACGAGCCGCCGTAGCCGACGCCGGGATAGATGAAGGAATAGCCGATGCGCGGGTCCGAGCCGATCCCGACGCGCACCGCCTCGATGTCCGCGCCGAACTGCTCGGCGAGATTCGCAAGCTCGTTCATGAAGCTGATCTTGGTCGCGAGCATCGCATTGGCGGCGTACTTGGTGAGCTCCGCCGAGCGCACGTCCATCACGATCATGCGGTCGTGATTGCGTGTGAAAGGCTCATAAAGCAGGCGCATGAGCTCGGTCGCCCGCGCGCTGTCGGTGCCGACGACGACGCGGTCGGGCTTGACGAAGTCCGCAATCGCCGCCCCCTCCTTCAGGAATTCCGGGTTCGACACCGTATCGAACTCGAGCTGCCCGCCGCGTGCGGCCAGCGAGCGCGAGACCGCATCGCGCACCTTGTCGGCGGTGCCGACCGGCACGGTCGACTTGGTGATCACGACCTTGTATTCGCTCATGTGCTCGCCGATCGTGCGCGCGACCTGGAGCACGTGGCGCAGATCCGCCGAGCCGTCCTCATCCGCCGGTGTACCGACCGCGATCAGCTGGAACTGGCCGTGCTCGACCCCCTCTTTCGCCTCGGTCGTGAACTTCAGGCGCCCCGCCTCGAGGTTGCGCCGCACGATCGCGTCGAGCCCCGGCTCGTGGATCGGGATCTCGCCCTGGCGCAGCATCTCGATCTTGCGCCGGTCAACGTCCACGCACACCACATGGTTGCCCGCATCCGCGAGACAGGCGCCCGTGACGAGGCCCACGTAACCGGAGCCGAAGATGGTGATTCGCATGCGTAATAAACTGATTTAAAAGGAAAAATCGACAGACAAGCGTAGCGGTTTTAGTGCCTCAAGTAAAGCCGCCCAGGGCCTTGTCACCCGTTTGCCGGGGGCTGCAGCGGGACGATCAGTTGCACCCTGCTGACCGCCGCGCGGCGGCCTTCCCTCGGGTGACCCCGCCGCGCAGCGCCAGCGCGGCCAGCAGGGTGAGCACACTCCCGCTCAGGCCACCCCCGCCCCCACCCGGGGCGTTATAGCTCACCGAGGTCGTGGCCTTTGCGGTGGCGCTGCCCGCCAAGCAGGTGAGAGTGTAAGCAACCACCCCCGCCGCAGAGGCCTTCACCGCAGCGCTGCCAGAGACCGCCTTCGCTCCCGCCCACCCATCGCCGGTGACTCCGCCCGTGGCCGAGCAACTCGTTGCGTAGCTCGAGGTCCAGGTGAGCGTATCCGGCTGTCCCACCGCTTGGGAAGCTGCCGCGGCGCTCAATTTGACGGTGGGCGGGGCGATGGTGACGGGCGCGTGCGCGCTCGCCATCTGCGATCCGTCGGTGCAGGTCAAGGTGAAATCGAGCGATGCTGCAGCGGCTTCGCTCAACATCAGGCTACCGCTGCTGGGCTTCGTCCCCGTCCAAGCGTCCAGCGGGGCGTTGTTCGGCGCCAGGGCGCCCCCGCTCGCCGAGCACGTCGCACCGGCGGTGGCGCTCCAGGTCAGGGTGAACGGCACGCCGATGCCAACGGTGGCACTCGAGCTTTGCAGACTGACCGTATCTGTTCCGACGCCGGACAGGAGCGCCGCATACACCATGCCGCCGATGGCGATGCTCAGCTGACCTGCGTTCGTGTCCGGACCGCTCGGCGTGAAATCGAGGCTGATGCCGCACGTTGCTCCGGGCGCGAGCGATGAAGCGCAGGTGTCCTTGGCGACCCCGAAGGGGCCGATGAGCGCCGGCATGCCGAGGGATTGCGTGCTCGCCGCTCCATTGGTGATGGTGACCGTACATGCCCCACAAGTAGGGCTGCTGGCCGTGACGCCGATGACTCCGGTGCCGAATGACAGTCCTGTGGGCGCGACACTCACCACGGTCGGGCTCAACAAATAGGCATGCCCGAGCGTCGGATTGTTCGCGACGATCCAGCCGTTATCGTTGATGCCGGCTGCGTAGGCACCCGGAATGTCGAGGGACTGCATCGCGCCCGCGCGATAAATAAAGCCATCCACCTCCGGGCCGATATGATCGTACAGCCCGACCTTTTGAGCGCCCACGATCTGGCCACTCGTGTTGATCGCAAACGCCTCCGTGTTCTGACCCAGATCGATCACAGAGCCGTTGGCGAACAGCAGCCCGTGGTCATAGGCAGAATCATCCTCGCCCCATCCCACCACCTGACCGGCGGTATTGATCGCAAGCGCGGCCGCGAAGAACAGGGACGGATCCGCCAGCGCGCTGACGGTCCCACCCAAGTCCAGATAGGCGCCGCCATCGGGACAGGGAATGTTGCAGCCCGGGTAGACTTCGAAGGCCACGACGCTCCCGCCGTCGTTGATGCCCGTACCGATTGCCGAGCCCATGGAGGGCGGCCGAGCGATGAGCTGCGTGAGCTGTCCCTGAGCATAGAGGAAGGTGAAGCCCTGCGGGCCCGTCGCGCCAAACCACTCGGCTACGACCAGGGCATTCTGTGGGGACAATGGCGGGGGATACGGAGCGGGCGTCGCCGCCGCGTAACCGGTCACTTCACCGCTCGCATTGATTGCGGTCCCCACCAGCTCGGTGGCGCCCGCGACCGTACCGAGATCTGTCATGACGTGGCCGCTGTACAGGAACGCGTGCGGAGCTCCGGCCGGCGTCAACGCATAGCCGGTCACCTGCCCGTTTGCGTTCAAGGCATAGCCGCAGCTGCTGCTGCCACCGAGCGTTCCCAGATCGATCGTCACTCCGGCCTGATACAGGAAGGCGTGCGTGGCGCCATTGCCCCCCGACAGGCAGCCGGTGATCTGGCCGCTGGCATTGATGCCATAGGCGCTGGTGCCCGACCCGAGGTCGATCAGTGAGGAGGTCTGAGCGCGCGCGAGATGCGTCAAGAGCAGCAAGGCCGTGCCGGCAGCACACGGCGCAAGCACCTGGATGATGTGGCTCCGCTTCGCGGATCGCGGAGCGGCGGATGTGCCGTTGCTGACCTGACCCGCTGCCGACGCTATCTCATTTCCAGGGCGAGGCAAGCTGTTTCCGCTCCCATGCAAGCGAGGTCGACACGATCGCCTCGAGATCATCGTAGCGCGGTGTCCAGCCCAGCTCCCGCCGTATGCGCTCCGCGCGGGCGACGAGCACCGCCGGGTCGCCTGGGCGACGCGGCTCCTCGCGTACCTTCAAGCGCCGGCCGCCCACCTTCTCCACCATCGCGAGCACCTCGCGCACCGAGTAGCCGTGCCCGTAACCGACGTTCAGCGTGAGCGGGCGCCCGTTCGCGCGCAGATAATCGAGCGCGCTCAGGTGCGCCGCGGCCAGGTCCTCGACGTGCAGGTAATCGCGCACCCCGGTGCCGTCGGGCGTCGGATAATCGGTGCCGAAGATCGAGACGTGGTCGCGCTTGCCCACCATCGCCTCGCACGCCACCTTGGTGAGAAGCGTCGCCCCGGGGGTCGATTGACCGATGCGCCCGGCGGGATCCGATCCCGCGACGTTGAAGTAGCGCAGCGCCACGTAGGTGAGCGGATTCGCGGCCGCCGCATCACGCAGCATCCACTCGCTCATGAGCTTCGAGGTCCCGTAGGGGTTGATCGGGCGCGTCGGGGAATCCTCATCCGCCGTGCCGCTTTCCGGGATCCCATACACGGCTGCAGTCGAGGAGAACACGAAGTAGCGCACCCCGGCGACCAGGCACGCCTCGATGAGCCCGCGCGTGGCGCACGTGTTGTTGCCGTAGTACTTGAGCGGCAACGCCACCGACTCGGGCACGATCGTATGGGCGGCAAAGTGCATGACGGTGTCGATGCCGTGCTGGGCGAGGAGCCGATCGATGAGTGAACGGTCGGCCACATCGCCCACAACGAGCTCGCCGTGCGTCACGGCTTGCCGGAAGCCTTTGCCGAGGTTATCGAGAACGACGACGCGCTCGCCCGCCTCGCCGAGCTGACGCACCACGTGGCTGCCGATGTAACCGGCGCCGCCCGTGACGAGAATGCTGGCCGGCGCGCTGCTCAAGGCCGGGCGGTGTCGGTCGGACTCGTGGTGTTGCGCACGATGCGGCGCACCTTGAGGCTCGTGACCTTGCGGTCATCGAGCGGCACCGCCGCCATACGTGCCCACACGAGATCATGCGACTCGGGTGCCGGCTTGTACTCGACCACCACCTCGGAAAGCAGCTGCAGGGCACGCTGGCAGTCATAGCGGCTCATGGCCGTCAGGATCTCATCGAGCATGAACTGCACGCGGTCCCAGGGCAGCGAGTGCTCGATGGCACGCAGGATCATCGGATGCTGGGTGCCCGTCACATTGTTGCCGATCAGGAGCTCCTCGTAGAGCTTCTCCGCGGGCCGCAACCCGGTGTAGGAGATCTCGATGTCACCGTCGGGATTATCCTCGCTGCGCACGGTGAGCCCCATCAGATGGATCATGCGCTTCGCAAGATCGCAGATGCGCACCGGCTTGCCCATGTCGAGCACGAACACATCGCCGCCGTCGGCCATCGAGCCTGCCTGGATGACGAGCTGCGCGGCTTCCGGGATGGTCATGAAGTAGCGGAAGACCTCGGGATGCGTCACGGTCACCGGGCCCCCTGCCTTGATCTGTTCGCTGAAGAGCGGCACGACCGAGCCTGAGGAAGCAAGCACGTTGCCGAAGCGAACCATGCAGAAGCGGGTCTTGGTGCCCCGCCGGTGCAATCCCTGCAGCACGATCTCGGCGAAGCGTTTGGTGGCACCCATGACGTTGGTCGGGTTCACCGCCTTGTCGGTCGAGACCAGCACGAAGGTCTCCACCTCGGTCTCGTGCGCGGCCTCGGCGGTGTACCAGGTTGCGATCACGTTGTTGTAGATCCCCTCGATCACGTTCTGCTCGACGATCGGCACGTGCTTGTAAGCGGCTGCGTGATATACGGTCTGGACCCGATAGGCGAGGAATATCTCCCGCATGCGCTGCTTGTGCTGACCATTGCCGATGAGGCCAATGAGCTCGATGGTGATTTCATTCTGCTCGGCAAAACTCTTGAGCTCGCGCTCGATGTTGTAGAGCGCGAGCTCCGACATCTCGTAGAGCACGAGTCGCTTCGGTCCCAGACCGATGATCTGCCGGCACAGCTCCGAGCCGATCGAGCCGCCCGCACCGGTGACCATGACCACCCGGTCGCGGATGCAGGCCTCGAACAGCGCGGGCTTGGGTGGCACCGAGTCGCGTCCAAGAAGGTCGTTGACCTCGACTTCGCGCAAATCGCCGACGCTCGCATCGCCGGCCACCAGCTGCTCGATGTCCGGGACGGTCTGCACGTGGACATTCAAGGGCTCGAGCGAGCTCAGGATCTCGAGGCGGCGGCGCCGCGTGAGCGAGGGCAAGGCGAGCAGGATGCGGTCGATATGCCGATCCCGGATGAGCGCCGGCAGGTCCTCCGGAAGGTAGACCTTGATGCCGTTGACCATGCGCCCGCGAAGGCTTCGATTGTCGTCGATGAAGACGACCGGATCGAACGCTCGTGTCGTCGAGAGCACACTGGAAAGGCGCGCTCCCGCATCGCCCGCGCCGTAGATCGCCACTCGGGCGACGGTCGGCTTGAAGTAACGCGTGAGCAGGTAGTAGCGCACGATAAAGCGCGAGCCCGAGACGTAGAGCAGCGCAAAGCACGAGTAGATCGTCACGACGCTGAAGGACAGCGCGGGTGTGTGCAGCGTGAAGCCCAGTGTCACCAGCAACAAGGCCGAGAGCGCGATGGCGAATGCCACGGCAAAGATCGCTTGATGACCCAGGAAGCGGATGACGGCGCGGTAAAGTCCGAAGCGTACGAAGATCGGGATGCTCACGGCGACGACCGCGAGATAAGCAGGCCACTGTGCGATCACCGGGGCGGGCTGGCCCATCTTGAGGCTTATCGCGATCCACATGGCCAACGGCATCATGGTGGCGTCGGCAGCAATGGAAATGATGCGCTTCGTTGGACGCGGCAGCTCCACCGTGTGCCGGACGTAGTCGCTCGGCCGCTTCAGGTTCTTAGATCGCAACGCGAGCCTCCATGACACCCAGCCGCAGCGTTTACTCCGATGAACTGCTCGATGATGGTCTGCGACGGATCTTGTTGTTCCTTCCGCGCAACTTTACCCCAAATGACTCGCCAGCAGATGAACTTTAAAAGTGCGTAATGCGGCTAACGCCTATCGACGGCACCGGTTGACGATGATCAGGTACTTTGTCCTCTAAAGTCGCGCATCCCTCGCATGCGCCTTGAACCAGGCATACGTCGACTCGATGCCTTCGCGCAACGCGATCCGGGGCGCCCATCCAAGCTCTCGAAGCCGCGTGACATCGAGGAGCTTACGGGGGGCCCCGTCGGGTTTCGTAGTGTCGAACAGGAGGCGGCCCCTGTAGTCAATCACCGACATCACCAGCTCGGCCAGCTCGAGGATCGTAAGATCCTCACCGCAACCGACGTTGACGATGTGCTCATCGTCATAGGCGTGTAAAAGATACAATACAGCATCGGCGAGATCATCGACGTGCAGGAACTCGCGGCGAGGGTTGCCGGTCCCCCAGATCGTCACGCTCCCCGCACCGCGTTGCTTCGCCTCGTGGAACCGACGAATGAATGCGGGGAGGACGTGCGAGGTCTCCAGGTCGAAGTTGTCGCCAGGACCATACAGGTTGGTGGGCATCAGCGATATGGCACGAAAGCCGTACTGTCGACGATATGCCTGGCACATCTTGATGCCCGCTATTTTTGCCACCGCATACCACTCGTTCGTCGGCTCGAGCGGGCCGGTCAGGAGGCTGTCCTCGCGAATCGGCTGCGGGGCAAACTTCGGATAGATGCAGCTCGAGCCAAGGAACACGAGCTTCGCGACTCCTGCCCGGTAGGCCGCGTCGATGACGTTGTCCTGAATGAGGAGATTGTCCCGAATGAAGGCGGCGGGCTGGGTGTCGTTCGCACGAATTCCGCCGACTCGGGCAGCCGCCATGATCACCGTATCGGGCCGCTCCACCGCAAAGAACTCATGCACCGCGCTCTGCTTCGTGAGATCGAGCTCACGGTGCGTTCGCAGAATCAATCCGTCGTGCCCCCGCGCCTTGAGCGCCCGCACCATGGCCGAGCCGACCAGCCCCTGGTGTCCGGCCACGTAGATGCGCTCGAGCCGCGCGGACTCACTCATGAGGTGTATTCACCCGATAGCCTTCCTTCGCGACCATGGCATCGCGCCGCGCCAGGTCGAGATCCGACCGCACCATCTCCTCGACCAGTTCGGCGAAGCTGACTTCAGCTTGCCAGCCGAGCTTTTGGCGCGCCTTGCTCGAATCGCCGAGCAGCGTGTCGACCTCCGTCGGTCTGAAGTATCGCGGATCGATTTGCACGATGTTGCGCCCCGTGCGCACGTCCACGCCGGTTTCCTGTCCGCCCTTTCCCCGCCACTCGATCTGCATGTCGAGGAGTGAGGCGGCCTTCACGACGAAGTCGCGCACCGAATACTGGTGGCCGGTTGCAATGACGAAATCCTCGGCGGCCGGCTGCTGCAACATGAGCCACTGAGCGCGCACGTAATCGCGGGCATGCCCCCAATCCCTGCGCGAATCGAGGTTGCCCAGATAGAGCGCATCCTGCAGTCCGGTGTGAATCCGCGCGAGCGCGCGTGTTATCTTGCGCGAGACGAACGTCTCACCGCGGATCGGCGATTCGTGATTGAACAGGATGCCGTTGCAGGCGAACAGCCCATACGCCTCGCGATAATTCACCGTGATCCAGTAGGCGTATACCTTGGCCGCACCGTAGGGCGAGCGCGGATAGAAGGGCGTCGTCTCTCGCTGCGGAACCTCCAGCACCTTGCCGAACATTTCGGAGGTGGACGCCTGATAGAAGCGCGTCTTCTTATCAAGCCCGAGGATACGAATGGCCTCGAGCAGCCGCAGCGTGCCGAGCGCATCGGAGTTCGCCGTGTACTCGGGCGTCTCGAACGACACGGCGACATGGCTTTGCGCCGCCAGGTTGTAGATCTCGTCCGGCTGGACCTCTTGTATGATGCGGATGAGATTGGTCGCATCGGTCATGTCGCCGTAGTGCAGGCTGAGGCGCACGTCCTCATCATGCGGATCCTGATAGAGGTGATCGATGCGATCGGTGTTGAACGACGATGCGCGGCGCTTGATTCCGTGTACGGCATAGCCCTTCGAGAGCAGAAACTCGGCAAGATAGGCCCCGTCCTGCCCCGTGATGCCGGTAATCAGCGCTGTCTTACCCATGATCGTTCTGGTCCTGGTGGTTGCGAGATGAGCGATCGCTGCGACGGCTCATCGCCCAAACCACCATTGCATCAAGCCGGATCGCGCGAATCAAGTCTCGATTCGCCCCTACCGGAACCCGCCCACAGCGCGACCAGGGTCAGAGCGGCCAGAGTAACGGCGGTCAGCCAGCCCGCCTCGCGTGCCTCCTTCGTCTCGAGATAGGCGACCGGCAGGAGCCAGGCGAAATTCATGATGGTTACCGCCGCCGTTGCACGCAGATGACTGTCCCAGCGGCGTGCGAGCCACTGATATCCATGGCTGCGGTGCGCCTCGTGAACACGCTCGCCGCGCAGCGCCCGCCGCGCCAATGTGACCGTGGCGTCGACGAAAAAGACCGCGCCGAGCGTCAGCCAGACGAACGGGGCTTCCGGTCGATGGCGGCCCGCGGCGAGCGCGAACACGGCGATCGTGTAACCGAGGTAGCCGCTGCCCACGTCGCCCATGAAGATCCGGGCCGGTGGCCAGTTCCAGTACAGGAAGCCTGCGCATGCGGCGGCGAGCAGCAGCTCCGCCGGCACGAGCGGCGATGAGGATCCTGACCACAGCGAGAGACCCGCAGCGGCACCGAGGACAAAGATCGCCTCCGCCGAGGCGATGCCGTCGATACCGTCCATGAAGTTGAACAGGTTGATGGTCCACACGATCGCTACCGCTCCGAACAGCACGCCCGGCACGCCGAGACTGACCATCGAGCCACCGATCTGCAGAGCCGGCACGCCGCCCAGCCAGGCGAGCGACCAACTCGCCGCCGCAAAGTGCACCGTCAGCCGCACACGGGCGGATACGGGCTTGTGGTCGTCACGAAACCCGATTGCTGCGACCGGCACGCCGCCCAACAGAGCGAGCAGCAGTGATCCGGGCAGACGGCCGAGCAGGAACAGCACCAGGAAGGCGGCGTATGCCGCAAGTACGATCGCCAGACCGCCGCCCCGAGGCGTTGGTACCGCATGCGAGCTGCGCCGATTCGGCATATCGAGCCGGCCTCGCGCAAGCGCCCGACGACGCAACGCCCCCGTCATCGCCCAGGAAGCCGCGGTCACGGCGCACGCGAGCGCGAGTATCGGAATGTTCAGCAAGTCGCCTCGGAGATCATGAATCGGCCGTGCTACTCTACAATAACTCTCCCACTGGCAGATCCGCGGCATAGTGCCACCCTCGCATGACGGAACGTATCGTCGTCACCGGCGCCGATGGTTTCGTGGGCCGCGCTCTACTTCCCTACCTCAAGGCGCGTGGCCACGAGGTCCGCGGTTTGGCGCGGCGGGATACTCCACTCGGCGCAACCGGCATCGGCGACCTCGCCGAATTCACCGACTGGAGCCGTGTGTTCGCGCGCGTCACCGTGATAATTCATCTTGCAGCACGCGCCCACGTGATAACGGAGACCGAGCCCGATCCGGACGCCGAGTTCACGCGCATCAACGTCGACACCACCCGGCGTCTTGCATTGGGAGCTCGCGCATGCGGCGTGCGCCGCCTGGTGTTTCTGAGCTCGATCGGCGTTAACGGCACAATGACCGGCCTCGAGCCCTTTCGCGAGGGCGATCCGCCGCGCCCTGCGGAAGCCTATGCTCGTTCGAAATGGGCGGCCGAGCAGACATTGCTGGCGGTTTGTGGTGACGAGCTCGAGCTCGTGCGCATTCGCCCACCCTTGATCATCGGTGCGGGTGCCAAGGGCAACCTCGAGCGCCTCATGCGCTGGGTGAATTCCGGCTTGCCGCTACCGTTCGGCTCAATCAGGAATTCGCGCAGCTTCGCCGTTCTCTCCGACCTGTGTGCGCTCCTCGATCTCTGCGCGAGCGAGCGCCGCGCCGCCGGTCAGCTGTTCCTGGCGGCTCATCCGCAGCCCTTGTCCACGCCTGATCTCATCCGCGCGATGGCGGAGGGCTTGGGCCGTTGCGCGCGACTTCCCGCAGTGCCGCTGGCGGTCTTGCGTGCGCTCGGGCGAGTCGCAGGCAGCGAGGCGCTTGCGAGACTCTCGGGCTCGCTGGTCGTGGACTCACGCCGTGCGCGCGAGGAGCTCGGCTGGTCCTGCAGCACCGATCTGCGCGAAGCGGTCCGGGAAATGGCGCGTGCTTACGGAGATGCCTCACGCAGCGCCCCCGCGGCGAGCGAGACGTAGGCCGCGAGGCCGATTGTGCGATCGTAGCGTCGAGCATAGGCAGCGCGGGCGCGCTGGCCCCAGTGCTCGAGAAGAGAGTGATCGGTCCTCGCGCGCTCCAGGACTGCGGCCACCGCAGCGGCATCGCCCGGCGCGCATACCGCGCCACAGTCTGCGGCGCGAATCACCTCGCTCATGTCCCCCTCCGGTCCGATATAGAGCGTCGGTAATCCGCGCGCCAGATATCCGAAAAGCTTGCTCGGCACGATCACGCCCTCAAATCCTGCTCGAAGGGTAACGACTCCGAGCTGCGCGAGGCCGAGGACCGCCGGCAGCTCCTGAGCGCTGACGTGATCAAGAAAGCGCACGTCGAGACCGAGCTCCGCGGCCCGCCGCTCGACCTCCGCGCGCCGCGCGCCCCCACCGACGAACACCAGCGTGAGCCGCGGCCCGCTCCCGGCTGCCCTTCGCACCCCTTCGAGCAATGTCGCGAACTCATGGCCGCGCCCCAGATTGCCGGTGTAGAGCACGACGAAGGCATCCTCGAGCCCGAGCCGTGCGCGCAGACCCGCCTGCCGGACCGCCTCGAGGTGTCCGGTGGCCCAGTTCGAGATGATGACGAGACGTTCCGGCGCGACGCCCTTCGCGCGCACCCGCCGCTCCATGCAGGGTCCGAGCACCACGACCCGACTCGCGCGCCGATACGCTCGGGAGAAGACTGCCTCGAGGAGCCGAGTAGGCCATGCGCTCTCCGGGATCGACCCCGAAGCGATCAGCACCTCCGGATACAGGTCCTGCGCAATGATCACCAAAGGGATCCGACGAATCGCCGCTGCAAGTGCCGTGACGGGCACGATCAGGGGTGGATTCGTCTGCGTGACAATGAGGCGGGCGCGCCGGCGGGCGAGAAGCCGGACCAATGCCCAGAGGCAGAACCACAGCGTGCGCAGCATGCGTGCGGTGCGCGGCGCGCCCGGCAGGAGGCGCGGCACCCGCAGGATGGTGATGCCCGCCGCCGCCGGGTCCGGGCCGGCGTCGTCGGTGGCCACGTACTGCTCCGTTCCGCAGAGCACCGACACGGCGAAGCCGGCCTCTCGCCACGCGAGTGCGATATCTCGCGGGATCTGCGCTCCACCCCAGCCTTCCGGGTAAAAGTACTGCTCGACCAGCACGATCTCGGAGGCATCCGACCTGCGACGTTGCGCCGCTCCTGCGGCCGGGCGGCGAGCCGCTGCGGCGCTCGAGCCGCTCAGGTCACCCCTCCGGGAGTCTCGGCAACGACCAGACCCGTGCGCACGTACTGTCGATCGCAGGCCCGACAGCGAGCCGACCCGCGTCCCGCAGCATCGATATCGAGGTCGAGACGCACTCCGCACCAGCAGACCCAGCCACGCAGGCGCGCGGGGTTCCCATAGACGATCGCATAATCGGGCACGTCACGCAGCACCACGGCCCCCGCCCCGATCAGGGCATACCGACCGACGGTGATACCGCACAGCACCGTCGCGTTGGCCCCGATCGAGGCACCGCGGCGCACGAGCGTCGCGCGGAATTCGGACTTGCGCTCGATGAACGCCCTGGGGTTGATGACGTTGGTGAAGACCATCGAGGGTCCGCAAAAAACATCGTCCTCGAGGGTGACGCCCGTGTAGATCGATACGTTGTTCTGGA
>DATGIA010000121.1:0-8022 GCA_035307465.1 Steroidobacteraceae bacterium | reverse complement strand
ATTTCTACCGCCACACGCACGACCTCGAGGACTCGAGCTACGGGACCCAGCAGTTCTTTCACTACTTCGCCTACGGGGTCGATGCTCTTCCGAACCAGCCCTTCACCTGGGACGGCGAGCACTATCACAATCAGATCACCGAGGAGGCGCGCATCTCCTTCGACCCCTGGCATAACCTCTCGGGCACCGTCGGCGTGTTCTACTCGAACACGCGCGCGCGCTTCTTCATTCCCAACACCTACATGACCGGGCTCGCCGCGAGCGGCGCGTGGCCGACCGACCTCATCTGGACGCAGAACAACCCCGGGACGCAGGATGATCGCTCGATCTTCGGTGAGCTCTATTACAAGTTTCTCGACAAGTTCAACCTGACGATCGGCGCGCGGCGCTACTGGCTCAAGCAGACCACCGATTACACCGCCGACGGCTTCATCAATCTGGGCGCGACGCCCTCAAGTCCCCAGGAGAACCACGAGCAGGGGGTCGATCCCAAGGCGGGCCTTTCCTACCAAGCGAGCGATGCCCTGATGGTCTACGCCTCGGCGTCCAAGGGCTTTCGCGCCGGCGGCGCACAGGCGAACTTCCCGGCCTGCCAGTTGCCCGGCCTGCCGGTCAACGAGATCGAGCACATCAAGTCCGATACGCTCTGGAGCTATGAGGGCGGCCTCAAGTGGCAGGTGCCGCAGACCGGGCTTCTGCTCACCGGCGCGGGCTTTCACATCAACTGGGACAACCTGCAGCAGCAGGTCGCGCTTCCGTGCGGCTTCTACCTGCAGTTGAACGGCGGCTCAGCCTCGATCAACGGCGGCGAGATGGAGCTCTCCGGCCGGCTCAGCCGTGAGCTCGAGGTGCGCCTCGGCGTCGGCTACGAGAGCACCTCCATCGTGAACCCGGGTGCGCTCGCGCACGCCGGCATCACCGCGGGTCAGGAGATTCCGGCGGTACCGGTCTGGACGGCGACGCTCGGCGCCTTCTATACCCGGCCCATCAACGGCAGGCTCGACGGTTTCGCCTCGGCCGATTACAGCTACACCGGCAACAGCATTGCGCTCCTCAACGGCGGCCTCAACTCCGACGGCCATGGCCTGTTCGGCAGCCGCGCGCCGTACTCGCTGGCCAACCTGCGTTTCGGCGTGCGTCACGAGAAGCAGGAGCTGTCACTCAATTTTCACAACCTCGGCAACGCCAAGCCGAACCTCGGCGACATCGGCTACGTCGGCTATGCGCAGTTCGAGCCCGACTACAAGACGCCGATCCCGCAGGTGGCGACACTCCAGCCCTTCACGGTGCTGATTCAGTACAAGAACAACTTCTGATAGGGCCCTCCCGTGTCAGCGGGCGCGAGGGGGTCTCTCACGGAGGCCCCCGCGCGGCCGCGCCTGCAAATGCGGCGCGCAGGGGCCTGCTGGCGCGATTTGATCGACTCGCGTAGGCTGAAAGGCCCGCAATTCGAACGGGTCGAGCCTCATGCGTGTAGGGACGGCGTCAGCGCTCATCGCGGTGTTGGTGTGCGCGAGCTGCGGCGGCGAAAGCGGTCTGGGCAGCAGCACCGTGAGCCCCGGCAGCGGTACACCCTATCCATTCAAGGCGCCGCCGATGGGAACGGTGCGCACCTACGGCGTGACCCTCATCGACAATGCCGGCAACACGATCCAGGTCGGCTACAGCGACACCACGGTTTCCATGAACGCCGCGGGCGAATACACGGCGGCGATCACGAGCACCACCGGGAGCTCGACGATCGTTGACGGCACCAACTATGCCGTGATGACCCAGAGCGAGCTCTACGACACGAGCGGCCAGGAGCTCAGCTACAGCTTCAAGAATTCGAGCGGCGTGGACATCACGTGCGCTTACGATCCGCACGCCGCGGGACCGGATTTCCCGGTGAAGGTCGGCCAGACCTGGGATTTTCAGTACGTTCAATCCTGCGATAATTCGGCGCCCGCGATCACCTACCGGCAGCAGGGATCCGTGGTCGACGTCGAGCCGGTGATCGTGGCGGCCGGCACATTCACGGCGCTCAAGCTGCAGAGCACGATCACCTGGACGGATTCGGCCGGCACGACGCGCGTCGAGACGGTCACCAACTGGCGAGACACCAAGACGCTGTTCTCACTCAAGGAGTCGATCACGATCGCGGTGAGCGGCAAAATGCCCGCGAACGGCTACGCCGTCAGCCGCACCACCGAGCTCGAGACCATTTCATGATCGGGCATCGGCCCTGCGCGCTTCATCCGGTGAGCAGAAACCGCTCGATGACCTGAGCGACGCCCGCGGGATCTTCCCAGAACGGGTTATGCCCGAGACCCTCGAATACCTTGACCTGCGCCGCGGGCAGGGCACGCCGCAAGCTCTGCCGCACAGGCTCTTCCATGAGCGGATCGCGGCTGCCCCAGATGAGCAAGGTCGGCGCCACCAACCGCGGCAGCGTGCTCTGCAAATCCTCATAGCCGTGGTCGGCCGAGAGCGCCTCGTCGAGCACGGCCAGCCAGACTCGCAATGGTATTCGCGCGGCATCCTCGCGCTGGCGCCGGTTGAGGTCCGGATCGACATGCGTCGGTGAGTCCCACCAGGCGATCATGAACGGGGAGTCGGGATCGAGCGGCTCTTTGAGCTTGCGGATCTCGGCGGCGTAGTCGAGCTGAGGGTGCGTGCGCGGCAGGTCGGGCGGCCAGCCGCCCGTGGATGAGATGAGCACGAGGCGACGCGTCCGCTCGGGCCAGTACTCGGCGAATGTCTGCGCGATGATGCTGCCCAGGGAATGGCCGATGATGTCGGCCTTCGGGATCTTCAACCCATCGAGCAGCAGCTTGATGTCATAGGCGAAATCGAGGCGGCTGTAGCAGCACTCGGGCTTGCTCGAGCGGCCATGGCCGCGAATGTCCACGACGATCAGGTGCCATTGCGGCGGGAGGTAGGGAATGAGCGGCGCCCAGTCGCGTGCGCTGTCGGTGTAGCCGTGAATCAACACGACGGGCGGGCCGCTCGGGTTGCCGCGCTCGAGATAGGCAATCTCCACTCCGTCCGAGAGCCGCATCGTGCGCTTCATCCGCTCAAACTCATCGAGATCGATCTTCGCGGGTGCCGGCGTCATGGCAGGGGCCCTCAACGGCGCGAGGAGCGCGAGCGCACCGAGCGCGAGGAGCATCACGAAGTGCACGGAACGTAAGGCGCGCGATGGCATGTCGAACGGGAGCTTAACGCCGTGAGACACCGTTGTCCCGTTGCCGTCGGTGAACGCTTGCTGCGATACTCGAGACCTCTTCGCGCCGGACAGAGCACACACCTTGACTCAGCTCGCTAGCGATCACACCGTTCTCGTCGGCGATGTCGGGGGCACGCATGCCCGCTTCGCGATCGTCGAGGCCGCCGGCGCACGGCCCTGGCGCATCCATGATCGCCGGGATCTCGCGCAACCGTTCGCGACGTTCAACGATGCCTTGCGCAGCTATTTCGCGGGCGCCCCGCCGCGCGAGCGACCTTCCGCGGCGGTGATTGCCGTGGCTGGGCCGGTGAGCCGCGGCAGCGCGCGTTTTACCAATCGCGGATGGACCCTTTCGGAGGACGATCTGCGGGCCTTCGGCTTTCGAACGACGCTGCTGATCAACGATTTCGCAGCGCTTGCCTTCGCCGTGGAGATTCTTGGCGACGCGGATCTGCGCACCCTCGGTCCCGAGCTCGAGGGCGAGCCGAAATCGACGATCTCGATCGTGGGTGCAGGCACGGGCTTCGGAGTCTCGTATCTCGCGCGCTACGCCGATCGGGTCGTGCCGGTGGCGACCGAGGGGGGACACATCGGATTCGCGCCGAGCGACGAGGCCGAGCTCGCCGTGCTCAAGGCACTCTGGCAGCAGAGCGAACGGGTTTCGGTCGAGCGGCTCCTGTCGGGTCCCGGGCTGGAGACGCTGTACCGCACGCTCGAGCAGATTGCCGGCCGCAGTCCCGCGCCACGCACGGCTGCGGAAATCGCCGCGGGCGCGGCGGCTCGAGATCCGGGATGTGAGGCCGCGATTGCAATGTTCGGAGCCATCTACGGCACCGTGGCCGGAGACATCGCGCTCGCCCACGGCGCGCGGGGCGGGGTCTACCTTGCGGGCGGAATTGCGCAGAAGATCGAGCCCTTTCTGAGAGCCGGTCTGTTTCGCAGCCGCTTCGAGAGCAAGGGCCGATTGTCGCCATTCGTCGCCGCGATACCGACCCGACTCATCGTGAACCCGGACGCGGCGCTCCTCGGGGCCGCGCGCGCGGGGATCGAACTCGCCCGGGCTTAGCGCCGGGGCGCGCGGAGCTTCGCGCCGAGGTTAGTGCGCGCCCCGACGACCCCACGCGGGCCGCATCGTCAAGCGCTGCGCGGCGGGGGCGCACCACACATCGAGCGGCGCGCTGCGGCCGCGTAGCTGCAACGGGGGCAAGCGTTTGAGCGACCGGGGTGGAGCGAGTCCGGCCGCACCGCCGCGCTCGGGTCCGCAGGCGGCCGATGACAAGAGGATCTCGCCGGCGCGTGCGCGCCGGGCGAGCTGTGCCGCGCCGTTCGCCGCATCGCCGACCAGCAAGAGCGAGGCCTGCTGCGCGGGTCCGAATAGGCCGACCGCCACCTCGCCGCGATGGATGCCCACGCCGAGGGCGGTATCGATCGAGTGATATTTCTGCCAGCGGGCACGCACGTCGGCGAAGCGCTGTTGCATGGCCCGCGCCGCATTGAATGCTTCCCAGGTGCGTGCATGGCGCGTGTCGCCGACGCCAAAGCCGGCCAGCATGCCCGCCTCCTGGAGAGCGAAGATCTGACCCCCGTACTCGAGCACGGCGCCGGTCAGCACCTCGAAGAGCTCACCGAGAAGCTGTGCGACCTCGACCGAATGCAGAGGCTCGAGGAGGGCGTCGTAACCATGCAGATCCGCGAACACCGCGGTCGCGCACGTGGCCCCCGCGACGTCGAGCGAGGTCAGTCCCGGTATGAGCGGCTTTCCTCGGACCGAGTAGTGAGCGACGGTGATCATCTGCACCCCTCACGGAGCGGGCCTGCTGCGATTTGACGCCTCGACGCCCCGGAACGCAAGATCGCTGCGCAATGGCTTCATCGGATTCGAGCAGTGCGGTAGTCGCGCCCGGCGGCCCCGGCATTCCCCCGACGTGGTGCAGCAGCGACAAGGACCTCGTCGGCTGCTCGCCGGGACCCTCGCGGCTGTGGTTCACGATCGGCGGCGGAATCCTCAACGAGGTCTATTATCCGCGCGTCGACCTGCCTCAGATCCGCGATCTTGGTTTCATCGTGGCCGACGGTCGCGGCTTCTGGGTGGAGGTGAAGCGGCTCTGGAACTACTCCATCGAGGTGACCGAGCCCGGGATTCCGGCGGTACGGATCGTGCATCGTCACGAGCGATTCGAGCTCGCGCTACGCGTGGTGCCGGGTTTCGAGCGCGACGCGCTGCTCATCGACGTGGCGCTCGACGGAGATCCCACTCTTCGGCCCTACGTCCTGCTCGCTCCTCATCTCGGCGGCACCGGCTGGAACAATTGGGCGCGGGTCGCGGAGTACGGCGGACAGCGCCTGCTCTCGGCGGTGCAGGGTCCCTTCGCCCTCGCGCTCGTCGCCATGACGCGGGAGCAGCGTAACGCGCTCGGCCGCGCAAGCGCGGGCTTCACCGGTGAGAGCGACGGCTGGCAGGATTTCAAGCGCCACGGTGCCATGACCCACGAGTATCAGGCCGCCGGGCCGGGCAACGTCGCCTTGCTCGGCGAGCTGCCCCGCACCGCCGTGCTCGGTCTCGGCTTCGGCCCGAGCCCCGAGGCCGCGGCCACGCTCGCGTTGACCGCGACTTACGAGCCGTTCGATCACGTGCGCGACCGGCACGTCGCCGAATGGCGCCGCTGGTATGCGCGCGCCGAATTCCCGGCGAGCTATCTCGAGGGGCTGCCGGCCGAGTGTCACGTCCAGTTCCGCGTCTCGACCATGGTGCTGCGTGCACATCAGGACAAAACCTATCCCGGCGCCATGGTCGCGAGTCTGAGTGTGCCCTGGGGTAATACCAAGGAGGAGCGCGCAGGTTATCACCTGGTCTGGCCGCGCGATCTGGTGGAATGCGCCGGGGCGCTCCTCGCCGTCGGGGCGACGCGTGAGGCGGGCAATACCTTGAGATATCTGCGGGCCACGCAGCTTCCGGACGGACACTGGCATCAAAACCAGTGGCTCGGCGGTACGCCCTACTGGACCGGGATTCAGCTCGATGAGACCGCGCTGCCCGTGCTGCTGGCCGCGGCGCTCGCCGAGCGCAACGCCCTCGAGGGCACGGAGATCGAGGATATGGTGCGGCGGGCTCTCGCCTATGTGGTGCGCAACGGTCCCGTGAGCGATCAGGATCGATGGGAGGAGTCGGCGGGACTCAACACGTTCACGCTCGGCGTATGCATTGCCGCGCTGGTGAGTGGCGCGCCATTCCTTGCGGCGGATGCCCGCGAGCTCGTGCTGGACGTGGCCGACTACTGGAACTCGCGGCTCGAGGATTGGACGGCGGTGCGCGACACGCCGCTCGCGCAAGAGCAGGGCATCCCGGGCTATTACGTGCGCGTCGCGCCCGCGCAGGCGCTCAGCGATCGCGGGGCCTTCGACCGGGTGCTTGCGGTCAAGAATCACGACTTCGATCCGGGGTTGCCGGCGAAGGCGCAGTTCGGGGTCGACTTCCTGCAGCTCGTGCGCTTCGGGCTGCGCGCGCCGGACGATCCGCTGGTCCTCGGAAGTCTCAAGCTGGCCGATGCGTTCCTCAAGGTCGAGACCCCGGAGGGGCCGCTGTGGCGGCGTTATCACGATGATGGCTATGGCGAGCACGATGATGGCCGTGCATACGATGGCGTGGGCCGCGGGCGCGCGTGGCCGCTGCTCACGGGGGAGCGAGCGCACTATGAAATCGTCCGCGGCCGCGATCCCCTGGCTCTGCTGCAGACCATGGCGCGCACGGCGTCCGGCGGCGGCATGCTGCCCGAGCAGGTCTGGGATGCGGCACCGATCGAGCGTTATGGCCTCAAGCTCGGGCGCCCGACCGGGTCCGCCATGCCGCTCGCCTGGACTCATGCGGAGTATCTGAAGCTCGTCGCCTCGCGCGCCCTCAAGCGGCCCTTCGACCGGCCGGAGGCGGTGTGGCAGCGCTATGGTGGCCAGCGATGCCGCACCCGGCGCGCCGTGTGGTGCGAGCGGGGTCCCATCAGCGAGATCCGCCGCGGACTCTCTCTCGTGCTTGCGCTGAGTGCGCCCGCCGAGGTGCGTTACGGCTTCAACGGCTGGCAAGGCATCACCGAGCTCAAGACCCGGGCCAACAGTCTCGGGCTGCATACCGTCACCCTCGCGACCGAGCGGCTCGCCGTCGGGGAGTGGCTCGATTTCACCTTCCGCTGGAGCGCCGATGATCGCTGGCTCGGAACCGATTACCGGGTCACGGTGGTTGCGGATGCGTGAGCTACGCGCCAGCCGCACGTGCGCGGTGGAAAGTGCGGATGGGAGACAGCGAAGCGTGCGGGTATAACAGGAAGCGCTCCCCTCAGCGGAGAACTGTGATGTACAAGAAAATTCTGGTGCCCATCGATGGCAGCGACACCGCGATGGCGGGTCTCAAGGAGGCCGTCAAGCTCGCCAAGGTCCATGGCAGCCAGGTGCGCGTCTATCACGTGGTGAACGAGTTCATTCTCGACTACAGCTACAGCTCCGGCCTGTACGCCACCAATCTGATCGAGGTGCTGCGCGAATCGGGCGAGAAAACGCTGCGCCAGGCGGAGGCCTTCGTGCGACAGCGCGGGGTGAGCGTCGACAGCGTGCTGCAGGAGTCGATCGGCGGCCCCGCCGCGGCGCTGATTCTTGCGCAAGCGCGAGACTGGCCTGCGGATCTCATCGTCATGGGGACGCACGGCCGGCGCGGCCTGCGCCGCTGGGCGCTCGGCAGCGATGCTGAGAGCGTCGTCCGCGGGACGTCCGTTCCGGTGTTGCTCGTGCACGAAGCGCGCGAGACGCAAAGCGAGGCTGCCGCGAACGAG